>JAWLED010000027.1:24589-28665 GCA_041686235.1 Spirochaetia bacterium
CGGCCCCGGGTGCGATGCCGGGTGTGCCGGCGCCGGGTGCGGCGCGGGGTATGCCGGCGGATGCGGGGCCGGGTGGGACACCGGGCGCGCAGGCAGCCGATCGCCGCTCTGTTGCCGCACATGGAGAATCGGGTGCGGACTGAGTTTGGTGCGACTGAAGTGTTGTTGAAATAATCCCCGATTCCCTTTACATTAGCGCACGGAGAGATGGCCGAGCGGACGAAGGCGGCGGTCTCGAAAACCGCTGAGCCCCTCTGGGGTTCCGTGGGTTCGAATCCCACTCTCTCCGTATCGAGCTTCGCGTAAGGAGAGATGACCGAGTGGCTGAAGGTGCTCGCTTGGAAAGCGAGTGTGCCCTATCCGGGTACCGAGGGTTCGAATCCCTCTCTCTCCGTTATGGCCCCTTCAGTGTTGATTGTCAGGCCCTGCGCAATCGGCCATCGCTCAACCCCGTCAGGCCCGGAAGGGAGCAGCGGTAGGCGACCGGCCGATGTGCCGCATTCGGCGTGACAGGAGCTGGAGGGGTTTTTTATTATGGATCTAATGCGTCCAAGTATGTGCCTATGAATTACGAGGTAACGGCCACACGCAAGCGGCCTCGGAACTTCGATCAACTGATCGGTCAAGAGTTCGTCGTCTCCACGCTCAAGAGCGCGCTCGGCGCCGGCCACATTGCGCACGCCTATTTGTTCTCCGGCCCGCGCGGGGTGGGAAAGACATCGGCAGCCCGCATTCTTGCAAAGGCCCTCAACTGTCCCAAAGGCCCCGGCGCGGAAGGCTGTGACGAGTACGACGGCAGTGAAGAGATTCGCCAGGGCACCGCCATCGACGTCATCGAAATCGACGGCGCCTCAAACACATCGGTCAACGACGTGCGCGAGATAAAAGACGAAGTGCTCTTTGCGCCCAACAGCTACCGCTACAAGATCTACATCATCGACGAGGTTCACATGCTCTCCAACAGCGCCTTCAACGCGCTGTTGAAGACCATCGAAGAGCCCCCGCCGTACATCGTATTCATCTTTGCCACCACCGAGATTCAGAAGGTTCCGGCAACGATCAGGTCGCGTTGCCAGCAGTTCAGCTTTCGCCTGATCCCCGTCGACCTCATAAAGGAACAGCTTGTCGGCGCATGTGAAGAGGCCGGTGTGGAGGCCGAAGAGGAGGCGCTGTTCTGGATTGCCAAAGAGGCACGGGGGTCGCTGCGGGACGCCTACACGCTGCTCGATCAGGTGATATCGTTCTCGGAGGGAAAGCTCACCTTCGAAAAGCTTCGCGCCACTCTCGGGGTGGGCGGGCTCGAGCGGCTTTCCGCCATTGTCGATGCCTGCGCGGCGGGGAATGCTGCCGGCGCCCTCGAGATGACGCAAGAGATGCTCGACTCCGGCGTTTCGGTGGAGCAGTTCATCATGGAGCTTGCCGAATACTTCCGCACGCTGCTGTTCTTGAAAAACGGCGTCACGCGCGAGGCGGTGCTCGGCTATTCGCCGTCGCGCTTTTCAGATGAGCAGGTAGGCGCCTTTAGCGACACGCAATTGCAGCGGGCGCTCGAGCTGTTACTCGAGCTCTACCGTTCGGTGCGCTACTCGTTGAACCAACGCTTCGAGGTGGAACTCGTCATCTCGCGGCTCGCCTCGCTTCGCTCGTTTTTGACCTCGCGGGAGATTTACACCCGCGTGCAGGAGCTAAAGCGTGAGATCGGCCGCGCACCGGGCGGGGCCGCCGGCCGGGCATCGGCCGGGGCCGGCGGTGGTAATGCGGCCGGGGCGGGCGATCAGGGCCCGGCCGGAGCCAACACCGGGACCGACACCGGGACCGACACCGGGGCGGGCGCGGGGACCCCCGGCGGGACCGCGACCGGCGGTGAGGCTGCCACCGCCGCAGGCAGCGCCGACAGCGCCGCCGGCGGAGGGGCTGCGGGCGGCGCCGACGCCGGGGCGGGCGCGGGCGCCGCCGGCGAGCCGAGCGGCGCCGGCGCGCCTGCCGCGCAAGACAGCTACGATCCGCTCGAGGGAGAGATTGTCGAGCGCATCATCGGGGAGGTCAGAGATCACAAGCCGACCTTAGCCTCGAACCTCGACAAGGCGAGCGCATGGGAGATCGGCGGGGGTGCGATACGCGTGGTCTTCGAAAGCCGGTATCCGGCCACCGCGATCGAGCAAGAGCGCGACTACGTTAGATCGGTATGCGAGGAGATCGCCGATGAAGAGCTCTCACTCGTGGTAGACGTAGTGGAGAACCAAGGCAAAAATCAAGAGTCCGCCCGCGATCAACGGGTGGAGCTTGTCAAACAGGTATTTCGTGGAGAGGTGGTAAAAGAACAATGAGCTCAATGAATCCCATGGACATGCTAAAAAATTTCCAAAATATCCAATCAAAGCTTGGCGAGGCGCAGGAGAAGCTCAAGGAGATCCGCGTCACTGGAACCGCCGGCGGAGACATGGTTCGCGTCGAGATGACCGGAGAGTTTCAAGTGACCTCGGTAGAGATCTCTTCTGAGGCGGTGGATCCCAACGACATCGAAATGCTTCAGGACCTCATGCTCGCCGCTTTTACCAATGCCACCTCCAACGTAAAGGAAAAGATCCGCGAGGAGATGTCTTCGATGACCGGTGGCATGGACCTCCCGCCAGGGCTTTTTGGAAGCTGACATGACAATTCTGGATAGCCTTACCGAACAGCTATCCCGCCTTCCCGGTATCGGGAAAAAGAGCGCACTTCGCATCGCCTACTATCTTCTGCAGGCGGACTCCGCCTATAACGAGCGGCTCGCCACAGAGATTCGCGAGCTTCAAAGCCGTATCAAGCGCTGCTCTGTCTGCGGCAACTATACCGAGCGCGATCCCTGTGATATTTGTACCGACCCCTCGCGAGATCGGAGCACCATCTGCGTCGTCGAGCATCCACAGGATGTGGCCGTGCTGGAGGGCTCACGAGAGTACGGCGGGCTCTACCACGTTCTCGGCGGCGTGATATCGCCTATGGAGGGCGTGGGGCCTGAGGACCTCTCCATCTCCAAGCTGGTGGGCCGATTGCACGAAGAGGGTGTGAACGAGGTTATCCTCGCGACCAACCCGACCGTCGAGGGCGATACGACCGCGCTATATCTCGTGCGGTTGCTCGAAAAGCGCGGGGTGAAAACCTCTCGACTCGCGCTCGGCCTTCCGGTGGGCGGAGACATAGAATACGCTGACCGCATGACGATTGCCCGCTCGCTTCGTGGGCGAACTCCCCTGTCTGCCGATGAAGACGAGTAATTCTGCCGGTGATTTCCCCGGTGTTTTCGCGGGTTATCACCGCAGCCGACCATTGATCCGACAGGTGAACCGTTCGATATAAACACAGAGGGCACATGAGACATTTGTTTCGCTTTGCAGCTGCACTCGTTCTTCTCTCCACTGTAATCGCTCCGGCCCTCTCCCAGGACAGCTCATCGGGCGCGAGCGGAGAAGGCTCCGGCTCGGGGCTCTGGCTCGATTCCTTCGAGGAGGGCCTCGCCGAGGCCGAGGAGCGCGGCAGGGCCCTCGTTCTCTTGATTACCGCACCGGGGTGGTGCGAGCCGTGCGAGCGCTTCGAGGGCGAGGCTCTCACCGATACCGGCGTCATCGACCTCCTCGAGAATAGCTTCGTCGCCGTTCGCCTCACAGACCGTGACCCCGAGCACGCTGAGTTTAGCTTTCCCGGCTATCCCTCGATTCTCGTTTTCCACCCCTCGGGGCGAAAACTCGATGCCTTCGGCGGGCTCGAGGGGGCACGCGAGGTGCGTTCGGCACTCGAGCCCTACCGCGGCGGGCTCGAGGAGGCGCTATCGGCCTCCCAGAGTGACGGCGGAATTGCCTACGAGTTTTCCGAAGGCGCCTTCGTCCCTGCCGCCGAGGGAGAATGGCTCTGGGAAGATAATGACGGCAAAACGCGCTCCTACAGCGCCTACCGCGAGGACGAGCGCTTCGTATACCTCCAGGCCGAGGAACAAGACGATTTCATCGCCCTTCCCAAAGACGGCGGGAGAGCCTTTCGCTGGGATTCCGAGAGCGAGAGCTGGGAACCGGCGTGGGAGATCACCGCGCCGGAGCGGT
>JAWLED010000118.1:0-6656 GCA_041686235.1 Spirochaetia bacterium
ATTACGATCGCCTCGCCGTCGGTCGGGCTATCATCGGCGATATAGGCACTGTTACCGGTAACCTGGATATCGCTTTCGCTTCGACCGGCCTCTTCAACGATGAGCTCTACCATGCGGTCACGGAAACCGCGGCCACGGCTCAGAAGCGATTCGCCCGAGGAGTCCTGATTCATTACGGCGATCTTCACGGGCTCGGATGCGCTTGCATTCTCGATATCGTCTTGAATCTCGGCAAACATCTTCTCCGCGGCAAGACCGGCAGCTGCGTAGTTGTCGGTCGATGCGTTCGCTACGATTGATCCTTCCGGGGCCTCGGGTACACCGGAGTCGAAACCGACCACGGGGATATCGCTATCCCGAGCCTGTACCAGTTGGTCCCGAACTGCCTCGGTATCCAACGCGGCAAGCGCGATGGCTTGAGGATTCTTGGCCAGCGCATTATTCAGCATCTGAACCTGATCCTGTACATCGCTTTCCGAAGCAGGACCTTCGAAGGTCATATCCACGCCATATTCCTCTGCAGCCTCTTCAGAGCCGATTTTGACCTGCTGCCAAAAGTCGTGCTGGAAACCCTTGGAAATGACCGCGATATAGGCCTCTTCCTCTCCTTGCCCGGATGAGAACGCGGGCATGGCGAATGCCACCAGCGCCACGAGCACCAAAAGAACCACAGTCGTCTTTCTTGACCTCTTCATACATACCTCCCGTATGCTTTTTTTCCCTGAAACCGATGTGTTCCAGGTATAGTATTCTTCGTTTGTCCCAATCTTACGTAATCGCACTTAGCTCTTTTCGTCCTGCCCCTGTTGACGAAGTGCCTCCTCGAACTCCCGTTCCGCGGCACGCTCTTCCGCGCGAATTCGCTTCTCCTCTGCCTTTTCGTCGGCTTTCATTTTCGAGTAATTGCGACGCATCTCTTGCTTGAGCGAACGGATCTCCCCGGTAATCTCTGAGACGCGTTCCGAATTACCGGCGTCCTTTGCCTCGCTCTTTTCTTTCTGGAGCTTCGCGATCTTCTCCAACATGGAGCCCTTGTACCGGTCGGATGGGCGTACGAGCTTGACCTCGGTCGCTTTCCGAGTTCGGTACATATCCAAAAGCACCGCACCGATGACCACGACACCGGTAAAGAACGTTTGATAATGTGCCTGAAGATTCATGGACGGCAGGCCGGTTCTCAGAACCGCCATGATGAAGACACCGATCAGGGTGCCCCATACCGAGCCTGAACCGCCCCGCAATGATGTGCCGCCGATAACGGCGCCGGCGATGGCGAAGAGCTCGAACCCCTGGCCCTGAGCCGGCATCACAGTGGTATACGTGGCTGCAAAGCCGATGCCGCCAATGCCCGCGCAAAAGCCGGCAACTACGTAGGTCGACATCTCCCACCGTTTCACGTTGACCCCGGAGAGTCGCGCAGCTTCCTTGTTACTGCCGATCGCATAGATATAGCGACCCATCTTGGTCTTGGTGAGTATCAGATACGATATGATTACCACGGCCAGCAACACGAACGCCCCCGTGGGAATCATCTTTCGGTTCTCTGTAATGATTTTGAAGATATTCTTGAACCAGCCGTCCGGATTTACACGACTTGGGAAGGTTGCGCTACGCACATTCGATACGATGGATCCGGTGCCCATTGATATCATCATCGTGCCCAGCGTGACGATGAACGGCGGCATCTTGAGGCGAGAGACCATAATACCGTTGAAGAAACCAAACCCCACCGCTATCACGATGATGAGCACCAGAGAGACCTCCATAGACCAGCCCCAGGTCTTGTAGGCGGTTCCCCCGATGATGGCGGCGGCCATCATCACGCCTCCCACCGACAGGTCTATTCCTCCCGTTATGATGACGAACGTTACCCCTACGGAGAGAAAGCCGAGGTAATACGAAGCCTCTATGATGTTTACGAACGTCGAATAGGAAAAGAAGTTTCGCCCGAAGAAGCCAAAGAACAGATACAGGATCAGCAGTGCCGCCGGCGCCATGGCATTCTGAATGATCTTTTCCATGGTCTTTTTCTGTTTCACGACCTTAGTGGTGTCGATATCAGACATCTTGCTCTACTCCTAGATTACTTTTGATGCGCATGGTAGCGTATTTCATGATCTCTTCTTGACTTGCATCCGCAATATCGAGCTCGCCGGTAACGCGCCCTTCGCACATAACCATAATGCGATCGCTCATCCGCAGAATTTCCGGCAGCTCGGAGGAAATCATTATTATGGATCTTCCCTGCTCCGCGAGCTCGTTCATGAGTGTGTAGATCTCGCTCTTCGAACCGACATCGATACCGCGAGTCGGCTCATCGAAAATCAGAATGTCGCTGTTTCTAATGAGCCACTTCGCAATGACGACTTTCTGCTGATTGCCTCCCGAAAGGTTTCGCAACAACTGCTCCAACGACGGCGTTTTTATACTGAGCCGGTCGATGTAGTGTTCTGCCACCTTTTGTAGCTTACCGGAATCTATGAATGGGCCCTTCAAGAAATGATCGTAACTCGCCATGGCCATGTTATCGGAGACGCCCAAATCGAGCGCCAAGCCGAACCGCTTTCGATCCTCGGAGAGATACCCGAGGCCGTGAGCAACCGCATCCTGTGGGGATTCAATGCGAACCAACCGTCCGTTGATCTTGATCTGTCCGCTGTCAATGGGATCCGCCCCAAAGAGCGCCCGTGCGGTCTCCGTGCGGCCTGCACCAATAAGGCCCGCAAACCCGAGGATCTCGCCTCGTTTCAGCGTGAAACTGACGTCATTTACCAGGCTCCCCGACTTGAGGTTTTGCACCTCCAATACGACGTCGGCATCCTCTGAGACGGTGCTTTCAGACTTGGGCTCCTCATAAATCACGCGGCCAACCATCATATTTATGACGTCGGCTTTGCTAACCTCGGACACTTTTGCCGTACCCGCATTCTCTCCGTCCCGGAGAACGGTAACCCGATCCGCGATTTGATCGATCTCGTCCAACCGATGCGATATGTGGATCATGGCTACGCCCCGAGAGGTGAGATCGCGCATGATGGTAAAGAGCTCTTTGATCTCAGAGTCGGTCAGCGCGGCAGTGGGCTCGTCGAGGATTAGCACTCGAAGATTGTGCGATACTACTTTGGCGATTTCCACCATTTGTTGACGGCTGACGGTGAGGTTGCCCAACCGCTCGGTGGGATCGATATTCATATTGAGCCGGGCAAAGAGCTCGGCTGCTTGCCGGTTTTGTTCCTTGTCCTTGAGAAAGAGTCCGCCTCGACCGGTGAACTCCCTCCCAATAAAGACATTCTGGGCAACGGTCAGCTCGTCCATCATATTGAGCTCTTGATGGATTATGCCGATTCCCAGGTTCAGTGCCTGTTCGGGATTCCTGGCGTTGAATAGTTTGCCGTAATAATGAATCTCTCCGGCGTCTTTGGGGGCAATGCCGGTTAGCACTTTCATTAGAGTAGACTTTCCGGCGCCGTTTTCACCGACCAGGGCGTGTATTTCACCGGGGTATAGGTCGAAGTTTACACCTTTCAACGCGTGAACCCCGGTGTAGCTCTTTTCGATATCTCTCATGGAAAGAATTGGCTCGCTCAACCTACCTACACCTCCAAGACGATTTTGGTCACTCTATTCGGGTCGCCGGCCCAGTAGCGGAAGGCCTCCGAGGCTTCATCCAGTTGGTAACGCCGGGTAATGATCTCTTCAACCGGAATCTCCCCGCGCCCAAGTGCCGCGATTACGGCTCGAAAGTCTTCGTCGGCGGCATTACGGGAACCGCGGATGTCGAGCTCCTTGGCCACGAAGTACTTAGTGGTAAACGCAACGTCCTCCTTTGCATAGCCGATAAAAACGACCCGGCCGGTGAACGCGACGAAGTCGATAGCCTGACGATAGGTGACCGGAGAACCGATCGCTTCGACGACTACCGAAGCGCCTTCTCCGTCGGTAAGCTCCGCTATCCCTGAATGCGGGTCTGCGTTACGCGCATTTATCACTGCATCCGCACCGAGCGTTTGCGCCACCTTCAACTTACGATCGTCTAAGTCTATCACGATTACGCGCGCCCGTCGTGCTACCGCTCCCGCTACCGCTCCCAGACCGATCATCCCGGCACCCAACACGACTACGCTGTCCGTCTCGCTTATGCCCCCGCGCGCGGCAGCGTGAAAGCCGACGCTCATTGGCTCCACGCAAGCTGCAGCGTCGACATCGAGCCCCGGCAACGGATAGAGTCTGTTTGCTTTGATAGCAAGTTGCTCAGTGGCAGCGCCGTCGCGCTGATTCCCCAACGTCTGATTGAACTGACACGCATAGCTGCGGCCGTTTCGGCACGCCGGACAGTGGCCACAATTGCTGTAGGGGTTAACGGCAACGACCGTACCCGGATCGTAGCTACGCCCATCTACGACACACGGCTCGCGCAGCACTGCTCCAATTTCATGCCCGATGATGCGCGGGTACTCGATATTCGGGTTTTCACCGGTATAAGCACGCAAGTCGGTTCCACAGAGGCCGACCCGCTTAACGTCGACCACCGTCTCTTCGCCCGTCGGCGCCGGATTGGGAATCTCGCTCGTCTCAACGTGCCCCGGTTCGGTGATCCTACAGGCCTTCACGATGCAGACACTCCATACACCGCTTCTGCGGTACCCCCGAATAGCGCGTCCCGCTCGCTCTCGGTCAGCGACATAGTATACTCGTTCACGGTTTCAAACCACCGCTGATAGCTCCCGCCAGTGAGGCAAACGGGCCAATCGCTGCCAAACATCAGCCGTTTCGGCCCGAACGTCTCAAAAATGTGGTCCAGATACGGCCGAAGACTCTCGATATCCCAGGCGGTTCTGTCCGCTTCCGTTATCAAGCCCGAAACCTTGCAGAAAACATTCTCTCGTCCGGCCAGCTCCTGAAGCTTTGTACGCCACGGCTCGATCACACCGTCTCTGATTCGCGGCTTTGCCGCGTGGTCCAGTACAAAGCGCTGGTTTGGATGGCGATCTACAAACTCGATGGCCTGAGGGAGCTGGTTTTCTACCACCAAAATGTCGTACACAAGGCCGAATGTCTCGAGCACCGATACCCCTCGGTTAAATGACGCATCGAGTATAAAGTGAGGGTCCGGTTCGTCCTGTACGACGTGCCGAGCTCCGACAAGGGTCGCTCTGTCGACGGCTGCGCGTCGTTTGGATATCTCCTCTTCTACCGACGGCGAGCGCAGCGGAAGCCACCCCACGACCGCCGCCACGCGATTTGCGTTTTCGGCTATTTCGAGCAAGAAGTCGGTCTCTGCGAGCGTCTGCCGTGCCTGAACGGCCACGGTGGCGCCCACGTCTACGGAAGACAGTTCCGTCTCGAGATCGTCGACGGTAAAATCGCGACGGATACTGCCCATATCCGAGCCAATCCACCCATATTCGCGGTCGTTGTATTTCCACAGATGATGGTGCGCGTCTACCACCCGCTTCATCCTAGTTGCTCCGGTGTAACCGATATGATGCGGTCTTGCACTAAGCGATCCCAAAACGCTTTCGGCGCGCGAGCCTCTACAGTACGCGCATTCTTGGCTACCCGCTCGGGTCGTGTCGTATTCATTGCCACCGCCGATACGCCCCGCGGCGCGCGGCCAAACTCCACGCAGGCCTCCGCCGGATCGACGTCGAACGCCCTACAGATCGCGTGAAACTGCTCTCGCCACCTAAAGAGCTCGGGATCGGTATCCGTGGATACCGCCCGATAGTCGAAGTAGGAACCGCCGACGAGAAACCCCGAATTGAAAACCGCAGAATTGATGACGAAGATGCCCGCACGATCCAGCTCATCAACGAACGAAAGCAACTCCGGTGAGTGGCGGTAAACCGTTAAGCTTCCTGCAAGCATAACCCAATCGAGGTCCACACTGTCTGTAAGCTCACGAATGATTTTCCAATCTTTGGAGCCAACCCCGATAGCGTCCGCTTTGCCGTCCCGCTTTAGTTCTTCGAGGGCACGGTATGCGTCGCGCAACTGCTTCCCTCTTTCCGTGCGTGCCCGGCGATCCTCTGCGGCGGCAAGGTACTCGTCCGGGTCGTGTACGGAGAGAAGCGAAGCACTGAATCCGTTTCCGAGAAGCTCGTTGCCTTCCTCCCAGCACGAGAGGATACCGTCATAGCTGATAGTCTGCACGGCGTCGTGGGAAAGATCCTTCCAGACTCCGGGCTCGAACTGAGGCTCCTCGCCGTGTAGGGGAACGCGTTTCCACCCGAGCTTATTGCTGATGACCGTATCTTGTGGGGAGACCGATAACGCCTCTAAGCCCTTGCCGATTTCCTCGAGCGCAAGGCCGGCTCCGTACTTACCGGCGGTGTCGATGCAAACCGGTGACTCTACCGCACGGAGCCACTCCGCGACGATGCTGCGCTTTGTCGCCGGCGGCGGCACCTCATACAGATTTCCAAGGGCGCTCGAACCAAAGATGAGTGGCGGGACCTCTACGCCGGTATCTCGGATTTGCTTCTTCTCTCTAAGCATCGTGTATTTAGTATTGTGCACCCCTTTTTGCGCGGCCGCAATGCGCGATTTGCGGGTGATTTATCTCAAATTGCGCAAGCAGTCTTCAATATCTGGTATACTCGATAGGCAAGGATGAAACATATTGCGTTGGGCATGGAGCTGGCCGACTACTACGA
>JAWLED010000028.1:0-27889 GCA_041686235.1 Spirochaetia bacterium
TATAGTCATAAAATACGGCTAAGATTTCAAATCTCCCTCGTTCCATCACCTTTGAGGAGTACCTTTCATGCAACGACACAAGACGTTCTATATGTTGATAGTAGTGGCCGCTGCGACGGCGTTCATAGCCGCGTGCGGTTCAGAAGAACCGGCTTCCGAAACGGAAGCCGAGTCCGAGGCCCAGACTGAAGCTGAATCCGAGTCAGATTCAGACTCAGAGTCCGATACGGAGGCAGATACCGTCTCCGCCGCCTCGGTCGTTGACACCGCTGAAGCCTTCATGGCCTCGACAAATGCCGACGGCACCTGGATCGTCGCGGTAACGGAGGATCTCTCCATAGACGAAGAAGTCGTCATCGACGGTGAGTTCACCAGAAGAGACGAGATCTACCGAAAGATCGCGTTGTACGCACAGGATGACGATCGCAATATCACCGACCGCTACACGCTGAGCGCTCCGCGTCTGACGGTTAACAGTCCGAACACCCGCATTCAGGGCGGCACCTTCGTCGGCGACGTCTACGTGCAGGCCCCCGACTTCCATGTTTACGACGCCACTATCGATGGCGACGTATACTTCGAAGACGCGTCATACGAGTCGACGTTCAGTCTGCAAGAAGGCGGTGAGGTCACCGGAGAGACCGCCATCAGCGACTAACCCGAAACCCCGGGCAAGCAAGCCGGCAGGCAGGCGGGCAGGCGGGCGGCCGGGCGCGCGCCGGCAGGCAGGCGCCTCAGCGCATTGGCGCATTGGCGCATAGATAACGCCCGGAGGGAACACGAGGAGGCGCAATCGTGGGGCCCTACACCACCTTCCACGCGCACCGGGGACGAATTACCGCCCTCGCCTATGCCGACGAGGGCGCGGTGCTCGTCACCGGGGGCACCGACGGCATGGTACGGTTCTGGGATGTCGCAAGCGCCCATTCGCGTGGAGAGTTCCGTGCCGACACCGGTGTAACCTCCTTGGCGCTGTCCCCGAGCGGCACACGACTCGTGGTCGGGGCCCGCCGCGGGGGATGTTCGGTATGGAGCTACCCGGAGGGCGCTCGCCTATCAGCTATGGTGCGGCACAAGCGACCGGTGGCCACCGTGGACGTTGCCCCGAGCGGGCTCATCGCCGCATCCGCCTCTTACAACGGCACCGTACGCGTCTGGGACATGGACGGCTGCCGGGAGATCGATTCCATGGTGAACGACCGGCGCCGCACCGCCGGAGCGATCTTCACCCCGGACGGCAAGTACCTCGTGACAAACGGATTCGGCGGCGCCGTCGGGGTGTGGACGGTCCCGGGACTGGAGCTCTTGCGGGCGGTTCAGTGCCATGAGACAGCCGTCTACCCTCCCGTGTTCTCCCCGAACGGTCTCATCATGGCAACCCACGGGCTCGACTTCCAGGTCCGCTTCTGGTCTACCGACGAGTGGACTTTCGCAGGCAGCGTCACACTGCCCCGCAGAAGCGACCTGCGAATCGCCTTCCGAGCCGACTCCTCTCGCCTTATCGCCGTGTCACAACACACGGTCTGGGAGATTGATCCGGCCGGCGCCGCGGTGGCCTCGCACACCCGGCTGGGAACGGTTCGCGCGACCTCGCTCGCTGCATCACCGACCGGCGAAACCCTTGCCGTCGGCACTCGAAGCGGAGAGGTGCTTCTTCTCACATAGCCGACAGCGCAACGGGCCCCGAGACTACTCCAAAACGAGGATCTCGACCCTGCGGTTGCGGGCCCGCCCCTCCTCGGTGTCGTTGGAGGCAACCGGCTCAGTGCCACCGCGCCCTTCGAACAGAAGCCGGTCGGCCTCGACGCCCCGATCGGTGAGCTCATCAACGACCGTCTTTGCGCGGCGCACCGAGAGCTCTTGTTGCGCCTCCGGTCGCCCGATATCGGCGGTGTGCCCCACCACGAGAAAGCTGCGGTCCGACACCTCGCTCAGCGTCTCGGCGATTGCATCGAGGCGGTCCCGCTCGGCGGGTAGAATCGTCGCCTCGTCCGCAACGAAGCGAATATCGCGAAGCGAGAGCCGCACCCCCTCCTCCTCTTCGGTGACTTCCACGTTCTCGATCTGCCGTTCCTGCATCCGGTCCTCGATTTGCTCGGCAAGCCGGGAGCGGTTCAGTGCGACCGGCGTGCTGTAGAACGTGAGCGCGAAACCCCGAAAACCGATACTCCGTCCCTCCGCGTAGCGGTACTGCTCCTCGATCCGGTCGCGAATGAGCACGGGATTGAGCGTCTCTGCGTCGATTAGAATCGTGGAGAGATGAGATCCGGAGACGTGCTCGAGGTCCGGGTCGCCGTCGGGGTCGTCATCTTCTCGGTACCGAGTGGCATAGCGCGCAGTAACCCGGTGGACCTCGCGTCCCTCGTAGCGCTCGCGTCCCTCATAGCGATAGGATGCGACAAACTCGATGCGCGTGTACCGACCCGACCACGTGGGGTCAACCACGAGCACCCCCGGCGCTTCCCAGGTTTCATCGACCTCCATAGCTTCGCTCGGGATACGGGGGAACCCTCGCCGCAGCGGGAAGGCCTGATCATCGGGAACCTCCGTTGTGCCGTCGCGGTGAAGCTCGAGCGTAACGGGTACCGACCGGTTTACCCGTCGCGCGACGTTGCGATTGTCGCGGCGAGTCTGCTCGAAGACGAAGAACTGACCGCGGTAGCTCGCACGTTCCTGAGCGTCGGCGCCGGATCCCGCGTCGCCGTCGCCGTCGGCGTCGGTGTCGGAGCCCGCGTCGCCGTCCCCCTGCGCCGAATCGCGGCGAAGGGTGGCCCGAACCTCACGGTACACGTGCCCCTGGTAGCCTCCGTCCTCGTATCGACTAAGGTTGTATCGGGTGAGCGTGTTGTAGCGGTCCCGCAGAGACACGGCCGAGTCGATCAGTGTCTCCCCTTCTTGTGCCGAGACACTCAGCCCCAAAAGACCGACCATCGCAGCGAGGCCGGCTTTGCGCCATAGCGTGGACATGCCGGCGATTATACCACCGAGAGCATAGGGTTACGACTGTTTCAGCCGTCTCGAAACCAGGCAATGGCCTGCGGGTACAGGACAAGCGAGTTTTTCGCGCGCCGGCACCGGCGCCCTATCTTCGTGTAAGCTCCGGAGGGGAGGCATGCCCATGCAGACGGAAATTGCGGTAAACACCGACATCGACGGGAGTGACGGCTCTCCCTTTCCCAGCATAGATATGGCCGCTGAGGCCGGTTTCACACACCTCACCTGGGGCCACCAGTTCAACACCGATTTCATGTACTCGCACGCCGAGGTCCGCGCAATTGCAAGGCGCCTTTCCGCGCGCGGTATGCGGCTGACCGACACCCACGGCTCGAGCGGCATCGAAAAGTGCTGGTACTCCTCGGTTGAGTATGAGCGCCTCGCCGGAGTTGAGTTGATACGAAACCGCATCGACATGACGGCCGCTCTCGGCGGTGATGCCGTGGTTCTGCACCCGATGGTCACCGGCCCCGACGAGCTCGACGAGAGTCGGAAACAGGGCACGCAAAGCTTAAAGGAGCTCGAGCACTACGCCGTGAATGCCGGTGTCGTACTTGCCTTGGAGAACATCGTGAGAAGTGAGCGAACAGGCCGGCGCGACGATGGTCGACAGTGCTTCGAGACGATCGAGTATTTCTTCGACCGCTTTTCACCGGAGTTCGTGGGGTTCTGCTGGGATACCGGTCACTGCCTCATAACCGGCGCGGGGGCAATGGAGCGAGCGGCCGGATTGGCGCGGGAGCGGCTTCGGGTCCTGCATCTTAACGATAATCCGGGCGACTGGGACCAACACTCACCGCCGCTCACGTGGAAGCCGGACGGGTGGGACGCCGTTGCCGAGGCCATTGCCGACTCGCCCTATCCGCAGAGCAAGCCCTTTGTGTTCGAAATCGATGCCCGCAACAACGGTGGGAACCCGAGAGCCTTTTTGCAACAGGTCCACGAAAAGGCGCTCGCGTTTGATGAGTTGTATACCCGCGTCTTGCACAAGCGCGGCGGGCACCGCGGAGCGCAAAGCGGGCGCGGCGGACACCACAGCGACCACCGCGGCGGCGGGCGCGGCGGACGGCGCCGCCGAGGCGTCGGGGAATGAGATCGGTGAGGTGAGCGAATGTCGATAATTGCCGTTCTACTGGTAGTGGTTTCGGCCCTCGTACACGCCGGCTGGAACCTGCTGGGGAAACGAGACAGCTCGAACGGCGCTTACTTCTGTATCGCTGCGGCCACCGGCACGCTGGTGATGCTCCCCTTGGTCGTGCTGTGGAGCGAGGCGGTGTGGCAGATGCCGCCGGCGGTCTGGTGGTACCTCATTCCCACCGGGCTGTTCCAGGGCCTGTACTTCACCGGTTTGGCCGGCGCCTACCGCAGCGGCGACCTTTCGGTTGCCTACCCCGTTGCACGAGCGTTCCCCGTCCTCTTGGTGCCGATCGCCTCTGCGCTGCTCGGCCGAGGCGACAGCGCTACCTTGCTCGCCCTCGGCGGCATGGTCGTCGTCACGGTGGGGCTGTTGGTCATTCCGCAGCGCCGGCTCTTCCACCTGTCGGCCTCACCGTTGGGCGGGACGTGGATGCTCTATGCCTTCTTAGCCGGCCTCGGCACGACCGGCTACTCGGTCATCGACGATACCGCGCTCTCGCTGTACCGCTCGGGTCTGGCCGCGGAGGGGCAATCGTCGGCAGGAGCGGCATCAGGTCTTGCTGCGTTGCAAGCTCCCGTCATCTATGCGGCATTCCAATCGCTTTCTACCGCTGTAGTTTTGGCGATTCTCAGCGTCGTCAAACTCGGCCCTGCCGGCTTTGCCGCCGAGGTGCGCAAAACGCCGCTGCGCTCCGCCGTTGCTGCCGGGATCGCAATCGTTGCCGCCTACGGCCTGATACTCATCGCCTACGGGTTTGCCCGCGACGTCTCCTACGTCGTTGCCTTTCGCCAACTGAGTCTGCCGCTCGGCACGCTCCTCGGCGTGGTGCTTCTCGGCGAGAAGGTGAATCCGGCACGCCTTGCCGGCACCGCACTCATCATCGCCGGGCTCGTGTTGGTCGGCCTGGGGTAGTGAAGATGCAGGGCCCCGGGGGCCCTGCAGAGCGCCGACGCCGCCGGGCCCGCGGAGCCGCGGAGCCGGGGGCCGAGGCCACGAGGCTGCGGGGCAGCCCGCCTGGACGAGCCGGTACGTATTCGGGATAATCGCGGCCACTATGGCTTGGGTAGAGATAATCGGATACGTTGCCTCAGTACTGGTTGCCGGCTCGCTGATGATGGTGTCGGTCGTGAAACTGCGTCTCATCAACCTGGGCGGGGCGGTCACATTCGTTGTCTACGGCCTGCTCATCACCTCGTATCCGCTCGTGCTCACAAATAGCTTCATTGCCGTGGTCAATATCTATCATCTCAGTCGGTTTTTCCGTGCCGATCTCAACGGCTTCAGCTATGTGCCGATCGATGCGACAAAGCGGCATCAACTCGAAGAGTTCCTCGACCATTACCGCGAAGACCTGTTGCGCTTTTCGCCCCCCTTTGCACTCGAGTTCCTCGACACCGCCTTCGCCGGCCATGGGCACGTGTATCTCGCTCTTCGAAACCTCCGCACCGAGGGCTTTGCCTACTACGTGTGGGTAACCGCCGTTGAAAAGTGGCCCGACGAGGAGGTAGCCGAGCTGTTTTCCCACGTCGAGCAAGAGCTCTACCCCGAGCAAACGGTCTACGTTCCCGCCGACTACGTTACCTCGACCTATCGCGATCTCGGCCTGGTTCACAAACTCCACGATCAGTTGATTCACGACATCACGCCGCGGGCCAAGTTCCTGGTCTCGGTGGCGGAAAAATCCTGCCGAAAGACAAACCGTTTCCTCTCGCAAAGCGGGTATTCACGCGCAACCGAGAGCATACACTACAACCTCTACGTGAAGACGCTCTCGTAGCGTTCCGCCCGGTGGACCCCGACCGTTTCGCCTGCCGGCCCTCCCCCGCCGGCGCACGGCGGGC
The DNA here is from genome assembly GCA_041686235.1 of Spirochaetia bacterium. GTDB lineage: Bacteria > Spirochaetota > Spirochaetia > DSM-27196 > PWMO01 > JAAAOH01. Next base: position 5,974 of record JAWLED010000028.1, read on the forward strand.
CGGGCCCGCCGGTGCCCGCTCCTCGGTACCGGGACGGACCCTACCGCGGCGTGGCCTCGATCACTACGAATCCGGCGTCTCCGTAGCCCTCGACCGGGGTCTGGGCCTCGGTAATCTCGTCGAGCATACCGGAGACGGTTTGGAGCGTACGGCTCGGGGTATAGCCGTGTTTTTCGAGAATATCTATAACCTCCGCAGCCGAGTAAAAGGTGGCGTCACGGTAAAAGGGGTCTTCGTCCTTGTACTGTTGATAGACGCGGCCAAGCGGGGAGTCGCGGTCGACAAAGCCGAAGATGATCCGCCCCTCGGGCTTTAACACGCGGATCATTTCATCGATTGCTGCCTCCAGGTCATCTACGAAGCATATGGTAGTCACCATGAGCGCGAAATCGTAGACGTCGCTTTCGAGCGGGAGCGTTTCGGCGATTCCCTCGTAGACCTCGATACCCCGACGCCGCGCGCGTTCGGCCATTGCGTGGCTCGGCTCAACACCTTCGGCTATCCCGAGAGGCCCCGCAAACAGACCGCTTCCCACGCCGACCTCGATCCCTCGCGCACCGGAGGGAATGACCTCTCGCAGCGCTGCAAGCTCCGACTCGTACACCGGGGCGTATTCGACGAACCAGGCTTCGTACTCCTCGCTGTGTTCATCGAACGGTTTTGTGCGTGCCATACTACCTCCCCCGGCTCCTGCCGTTACCGCCATTTGCGGAAAATCAGGACCTTCGTGTTGAGATACAGAAACAGAAACGCCAAGAGCACGTAATAGATTATGTCGCGAGAGTCCAGTAACCCTTTTTCGAAGCTGCGGAAATGATGATTGAGCGAAATCTGGTTCAGCAAACCGCCGAGTCGACGCGGCAAATCGACCACAACGTTGACCTGATTCACTAAGGTCAATACGAGAAGCACGACCACTCCGAGAATGAACGCGGTGATCTGGTTTTGCGACAAGGATGAGACGAACAGTCCCACCGAGATCGCCGCAGCGCCGAGCAGGAGGGTTCCGATATACTGCCCGATGATCTGTCCGGTGGCGAAGTCACCAAGCGGACTGATGGTCAACGGCACCGGCAGAGTCAGGGCCAGCATGATGACGAGCAGTCCCATGGCTCCACAAAACTTCCCCACCACCGCTTGTGCTTCGCTCAGCGGTAGAGTCAAAAGCACCTCGTCGGTACCGAGCTTGTGCTCCTCCGCCCATGACCTCATGGTCACGGCAGGGAGGAGAATGACGAACACGACCGGCACAATACCGAAAAACGAGCGCATCGAGGCAACGTTTTGAGCAAGAAACTGCTGGATGTAGAAAAACCACGACGAGGTAAACGCCAGAAAAAAGACCACCACGATGTAGGCAATCGGCGAGTTGAAGTAAATTGCCATCTCTTTTCGGGCCACGGTCAGGATCGGCTTCATTGGTGCTCCGTTAACAGAATAGAAAAATCCCGGCACCATTCCAACCCCTCGCGGTATTACCTTGTTCACCGGTCAGATATTCCGTTGACGTTTCGCCCAACTGTGCATAACTTACTTGCGGGTGCAACTACCCCTATAGGAGGAGTGATAATGGCGGATGACGGCGTAACACGGAAGAGCTCGCCCAAAACGAGACTCATCATCGGCGCGACTATCTTGGCCCTGTTGATCGTCGCCGGTATCGTTTTCGACTTTGGGGGGACTCTTCGCTCCGCCCTCGAGTACATTCGCGACATGCACCTCGTGACGGGCGCGCTCGTGTTCATGGTGCTCTACACCGTGACGACCGTGTTTCTCGTTCCCGGCTCGATCCCTACCTTGGCCGCCGGAGCCATCTTCGGTGTCATACAGGGGACGGCCTTCGTATCTCTCGGCTCCACCGTAGGGGCAACCGTCGCGTTTTTCGTAGGTCGCTATTTTGCCCGCGATTGGGTCAGACTGAAGATCCAGGGACGTCCGCGCTTTGCGGCTATCGACGACGCAATCGGGCGAGAAGGGTGGAAGATCATCGGTCTTCTGAGACTCTCCCCGGTGGTTCCCTTTAGCCTCTCGAACTACTTCTACGGGATCACAAAGGTAAGGCCGATCGGATATATCCTCTCATCGTGGATCGGCATGCTTCCGGGAACCCTCATGTACGTATACTTCGGCTCGTTGGCGGGAACCTTGGCTGCGCTCGGCACCGAAGGGGGAACAGGGTTTACCGCGCTACAGTGGGTATTCTATGGCGTGGGGTTTGTGGCAACAATTACGGTAACCATATTCGTTACTCGTCTCGCTCGCCGCGCGGTAAACCACGCCCTCGAGACCCCGGACGACGAGCCCGGCTCTGAGGGTCATACCGGAGCCGACGCTGAGCACGGGACCGCGGCGCAAAACGCTTAGCTGCACCGCCGCCGGTCGCCGGCACGTTCGGCATCACCCCTCCCGGCGTGCGTACTCGTAGAGCGACTCGAGCAGTCGCTCGATATCGCGCTTGGCGAAGAGGTCGAGCGCCTTACGCAGACCGCGCGGCTCTTCGGCAAAGTCGGTTCGGGTGAAATACCTCAAGTACGTCCGGGTTTCCTCGCCGCTCCCGACCGGCTCGAGATACCAAGAATAGTGGATGGCCGCAAGCCCGCCGTCGAGGCTGCGGCTCATACGGCTGCGTACCAACAGCGCCCCGTCGTCGAGCTCTTCGGTCATACTCGAGAGTGTGTATTCGTACTCCCTGCCGAAAAACAAAAACTTAAACGAGGTAAGCATTCGGGCCGCGTCGAGCGAGGTGACCGTGCCGATTTCATCGTAGGGCGGCTCCTCCGGGGACTCGAGGACCTCACTTTCGGTAACCCGCTTCGATATGCGGGTGTAGTCACCGTAAGCGGTAACCGCGTTGAGAAGCTCCTGTGCAGACAGCGGGTAGACCCCGTGATATTCGGCAATCGAGGAGACGTTCGCCGAGGAAAACTCGGGGTCCTCCACAACTTCGAACTCGATTGCGTCGGGCTCATCGGAAAGAGAGCTCACCTCCGTCCCCGGGGCGAGCCCATATCGATAGAGAAACTCCTCATGTTCTTCTGCACCAAGCGGCGTGGTCGCAATAAGAGCGAAAACCGCCGCCGCCAAACACATTGTTCTTCCGTATCGTTTCATAAGTCGCTCCGACTCCTATTGTTCCTGTCTTCTCAGCCGATAAACGTATCACCCGGAGTTGACTCCATCAACAAGCTGCTCTATACCAATCCTCATGATGCTCTACTCCCTCGGCATGACAAAACGGGTTTTCACGCTTGGATGCTTCCTCTGCTTTTTTCTCGGCTTCGCCTCGGTTGCAACGGGCTCGGACGAACCGGATAACGGCCCTCAGGAAGACCGGTTACGTCTATCGATCGAAACCGTACTCCGCCCCGAAGTGTACCCCTCGACAAACCGGGCCGAGCGGGACTTTCGGGAACGCCTCGAGCGGGAGAATCCGCTTGCACAAGTGAGGACTTCCTACGGAGTCGACGGCGGCCCGCAGCTCGTGACCTCGACCGTACTCGAGAAAGAATTTCGGCTCGACACGCCGACAAATATTCCGACTCCGAAAGACGGAAATCCCGCTCCCTTTGAAAACAACATGATGCACGCCGGGTACCTCGAGATACCCGGGGACTACCTCGAGCTGGTTTTTGGCAGACAACAGGTGCACATCGGCCCCTCTCCCCACTCCTCCATCATGGCCTCAGACCGCCTCCCGTACCTCGACGCCGCGCGATTGTCGCTTACCCTCGGGGATCTCCGCATGATCCACCTCGTCTCCTCTCTCGAGAACCGTGCCTCCGAGGCGGAGCAAGAGGCGGACCTTCCGGGGCGCCTAGCCGACGAGACGTATGGGCATGAAGATCAATACGCCTACGGGAAGAATATGATCTTCTACAACGTGCATTACTTCGAGTATGCCTGGGATCGGCTGCGACTCGGTATTGCCGGCCAAATGCTCGTATCCCGACCGATGAACGAGTTTCACCTGGCGGACTTCTTTCCGGTCTTCAGCTGGCACAACGCCGATATTGTCCCGCACAACATGGCCATGGTCATTGACGGAAGCTTCATGGCGGCTCCCGGGCTGGAGCTCTACGCGCAGGTCGGCTGGGACGACGTGAGCGCGGAGACGTTCGGCGTTGCAGATAGCGATCTTCCCACCATTCCCGCCTATATCGGCGGGCTGCGCTATGAGCGCGAGACCAACGGCCTTCGCCTCGGGGGAACGCTCGAGGGGGGCTACACCCACTATCTGTGGGGCAACTTCTACGAAGAGTTTGCCCTCAGTCGTGCCATCTACCGGCAGAATGTCGACGGCGGCCGGCGCAGTATGGCGCTCACCTCGCCCTACGGCCCCGGAGTCCTGTGGTCACTTCTGCGCGTGGGTGCAGACTTTGACTCGGGCTTCGATCTCGAGGCGGAGTACCACGTTCGCAGCGAGAACACGCGCGCCAACTTGTACGACACACCGTATGAGTCGACCGGCCGCGTGGCAAATGCGCCGCGGCGGGTATTGCACCGCATTGCACTTCACCCGACCTACCACATCGGCTCGGGCGTCGAGCTCCGCGCAGAACCCGCTCTCCTCGTTGACGGGGGAGAAATCGGCTTCGAGGCGAGCGTGGGCATGACCTATCGCTACTCAACGACCTCTCGCCCCGGTCACACCGATTCTACCGATCAGTAGCCCCGGGTGTTGCCCGCTTTTAGTTGCAGGTGGGTAATGCGGCGAAAAATGAAGTTCCACAGAAATGCACCGGTCAGGCTCAACGCCTTTGCGAGCACGTAATACACACCGAGCTCGTCCACCAGGAGCACCATGAGCCCGGTGTGCAGCAAGAGCCCCGTTCCGGCGGTAATCACGAAAAAGAACAGCTGCAACTTGTGCCGCCCGTGCTCGCGGGCGGGAAAGATCCACAGCACGGTAAACAGGTAACTAATTGTTAGCCCGAGGATGAACCCGAAGATACTGGCCTTCACCGCCGCCATCGCAAAGACTTCAACCAGGAGGATGAGCAAGCCGTAGTCGCCCACCGCAGCCGAGATGCTTGCCATACCGGCGCGAAAGAGTTGCAAAATCCAGTTTTCGGCCCGCGAAAAGAGCAGGCGCCACGCAACGTGCTTCATGCTTTCACCTATCGAATATCACACTGCGTTTTGCCGCACGCCCGCGCGACACACGATACCTCACACCCCCCTACCGTACGCCCACGGGTTGCCGGCACCGTCGAGAAACACACTACCGTCCCTCTATAAAGAATACCTCGCTCAGCGAAGCGAGGCAAGGGTGTGGCCGGTGGTTCTCATTCTCGAGCGGGCGCCTGCGCGGCAACGCCTCACTCGCCTTGCCGCCTCACTCGTATGATTGCCTCCCACCCCCCGCCGGGTACAGGAAGGCCGAGAGTGCGGGAATGTCGGCGGCCTCCGCCTCTTCGAGGGTACCCTCGAACACAACCGTGCCCGCGTGCACGAATAAAATGCGGTCTGCGATACGGCGTATGCTTTCGAGCTCGTGAGTGACTACTACCAAGGTCATGGCCAACTGTTCCCGCAGCGATACCATCAAGCGGTCGAGAGCGACGCTATTTTCGGGGTCGAGTCCGGCGCTCGGCTCGTCGAGGAAAAGCACTTCCGGATCGAGGGCAATGGCGCGAGCAAGCGACACGCGCTTTCTCATGCCTCCCGATAACTGTGAGGGATAGAGCTCCTCGGTACCCCCCATGTTCACGAGGCGCAGCTTTGCCGCTACCATAGCGGCGATAATGTCCTGCGGGAGTCGGGTATGCTGCTCCAGCGGCACGGCAACGTTCTCGTAGACCGAGAGCGAGTTGAGCAATGCGCCGTTTTGGAACAACACGCCCACCCGCAGCAGAAGGCGATTGAACTCCGCCTCCCCCAAGCTCGCAAGGTCCATCCCCAGAAGTCGCACATGTCCGCCGGACACCGGGAGCAAGCCGAAAAGAGATTTCAGAAGTGTTGTCTTTCCCGAACCGCTGCCGCCGACGATGCATGTGATCTCCCCCTCGTTGACGCTGCAGTCGGCCTGAGAGAGTATTACCGTGTCACCGTAGGAAACCTGCAGTCCCTCGGTTTCGAGAACCGTCGCCGCCGTCATACAGCCGCGCCCCCTGTCATCCCTGATGTCAGGCTCACCACAGATAGCCGATACTAAAAAACACGTCGATGATGATGATCCAAAAGATCGATGCAACCACCGATTTCGTCGTCACCAAACCAACGCCTTCGGCCCCGCCCTCGGCCTCGAACCCGTAATAGACGGCAATGACCACGATCTGCCACGCAAATAGAACGGTCTTCGAGAAGCCGATGACCACGTCATACACGCTGATCATCTCCACGAGACGACCCGCGAAGCTTAAAAACGAGAGGTCGAGGTACGCAATACTGACCGACATGCCCCCGGCCATCGCAACCGCCATGGATATCATCACCAACACCGGCATGACCGCCGTAATGGCGAGAACCTTGGGGACGACGACGTAGCGTACCGGATCCAGCCCCATGACCCGCAGCGCGTCGAGCTCTTCGCTTACCTTCATCGTCGCGATCTCCGAAGCAATCGAGGACCCGCTGCGGCCGGCAACAAGGACGGCGGTCAAAAGCGGCCCGACCTCCCGCACGATCAAGAGGCCCAACAAGTCGACTACGTAAATGCTTGCCCCGAACAGGCGCAGTTGCGCCGCCGCCTGCAGGGCCACGATGAAGCCCACAATACATGAGAGGAGGGCAATAATCCCGACCGACTCCAGTCCGATCCGTACCACCTGTGTGTAAAACGAACCTCGGGGCCGCCGCCCGCGGCGAAACGCATCGAGCAGCGACCAGACCATCGAATCGGCAGCCACGCGGATGTAGGCGGAAAGAGCCGTAAACCGTCCCCCACCCCGGCGAAGCGGCCGCGGCCGCTTCGCCTCGCGCGCCGTCCGCCACTCTCCGGCGGCAAACAGCGAGAGCATGCGCTGGACCCGCTGTGGGGCACCTTCGAGCTGAGCCTGCCCTCCGGGGGTTTCTCGAATCAAATCTATGAGCGCAATTCCGGCGCTGTCGGTCTTGCCGAGCTCCGCACAGTCGATTGTTTGCAGCCGCGCCGTCTCGAGCGTTGAGAATTCATTGTAGAGCTCGGGAACGGTATCGCGCGTGACCTCCCCGCTGAGATACAGTGTCGTTCCGTCGGATGAAAGCGATAGTCCCTGCATGTTTAGTGAGCCGCGTCCCTCGAGGCGGCCGTCGGAACATCGGCGAGGAAGGAGGCGAGCTCCTCAGAGAGCACCTCGCTAACCCCCTCGACGAATGTGCGCACCTCTTCGTCGGACAGGTCTCGGCTACGGGAAAACTCGTGGCGCAGGAGCACTTCGCCGCTTTCAGCCTCGACGAGCGTAAACTCACCGGCTACCTTCGCCGTTATCCCGCTCTCACAGCAGTGATGGGTCAGCGAGTCGATCCGCGTCTTCACCTCGTAGCTTCCACGGGCCTCGCGCCCCGCGGTTACCTCCTCGAAGAACCCGAGCCGATCGACGCCGTCTCTCACGAGCTCGCCGAGAGCCCGCGGCGGAGAAACGGCCCACAGGTGGGAGCTGAGATACCTCACGACCGGCCCCTCGCGCCGTTGCACCACCTGTCGACGGTCGACTATGGGGGCAATCTCCGCCTCCGCTACGATGACGCTGCCGGCGGGCTCGGAGCCGGATCCCGCCTCCGAACCGGAACCTCGCATACCCTCGATCGCCGTTTCATCGAGCTCGAGGAGGTAATAGTTCGTTGGGCTGCTCCCCGGTGTCGCACATCCGACGCCCAGAAACACGATGAGCGCAACCAGCGCGATCCGTGTCACAGCGGTCTCGGCGGTTACAGGGGGCTCGGCCATTTGCTGCCTTCCATACCTCATCTCACCAGCTCGGAGGGGTCCTCGCTGATGGTGATAGCAAAATTGTTGAGATACTCCAAGGTTTCCTCGAGCAACTGTAGCGAATCGAGAAGATCCTCTTCCCCGGAGGTTACCACCGATTCGATGTTGCGGATGCTGCGTTCGCCCTGTTCGACGGCGCGGTTAACGTTTCGCAGTACGGTCCGCAGGTCCTCTTCGTTGGCCTCGTCGGTTAACTGAGAGACGGCCGCATCGAGCTCAGCCGCGGCGGAAGAGAGATTTCGAACGGTACGCCGCAGGTCACCACGGTTCTCATCGAGAATACCGGCGACATCATCCAGTACCGACTCCAGTTGCTCCCGGTTGTGCTCGCGCAGAAAGTCCGAGAGCCGCAGCACGATGAACTCGAGCTCGTTGGCGATATTCGTAGCAGGCTCCGCTAAGGAGTCGATCGTCGACGGCACGGCGCTAATACGCGACCGCGGCTCGAGTGCAGACGCCTCTTCGCTCGCGCCGAACAGCTCCAGCTCGCGGCGCCCGGTAATCCCGACCGGCACGAGTCGCGCTTTTACGTCTTCACGCAATGGGACGTCGTCACCGATCGCGACGCGCACCACCACATGATCTAGGCGCTCGCCGGCAAAATGCACGTCCTCCACACTGCCCACTTCGATACCGTTGTAGCGCACGGTGCTGCCGATTTCGAGCCCATTTACCGAAATATCGCGGAAATCGACAAGGTACGAAGAGCGGCTTTGGAACGCCGTCTGCCCCGCGATAACCGCGACGAGCACGGCTATGAGGGCGAAACCGACCGATAAAAACACAATGACCCTGATGCGTTCGGCTCGAGTAGCCACAGGCAAACTCTAACAGAATAGGCCGGCGCATCCAACGCCTCGTGTGTTAGTCCCCTTTGAGAACGCGACGCACGCCGGAGACAAACTCGCCAATGGGACGGCGAACGCTCAGCTCGGCCTCCTCGTCGAGTGGCGTTTCGGAGAGCGTGACTATGAGAAGGGCGGCACCGTGGCGGCGAGCAAGCTGAGGGATCCCGGCCGCCGGCTGCACCAGGAGCGTCGAGCCGAACACCACCATGCAGTCACAGGTGCGAGCAAGCTCTCCGGCCCGTTCGAGTCGGTCAACGTCGAGTTGTTGGCCGAACGAGATCGTATCGGGCTTCAACAGCCCGCCGCATTCGGGACAGCGCGGAGCATCGGCGGACACATCGAAAGAGCGGAATACTTCCTCGGAATCAACGCGATACGAACATGACAAACACGCCGTTTCCAGGGTATTACCGTGGAGGTTGACCACATTCTCCCGCGGCAGGCCGCTCTTTTCATGCAGCCCGTCGATGTTCTGCGTTATCACACCGAGCAGTCTTCCCTCGTGGTGTAGATCAACGAAGAACTCGTGTCCCGAGTTCGGACGAGCGTCGCGTATGGCCGGCCACATGTCCGCTTTGCGCTGCCAGTACAATCTCCGTTTTTCGGGGTCGTGAAGGAACTCTTCGAAGTATACCGGCTGAAAGCGATTCCAGATGCCCCCCTTGCCCCGGTAATCGGGTATGCCGGATTCGGTGCTGATGCCTGCGCCGGTGAATCCGGCCACTCGCGAGCAGCCCGAGACAATGTCGGCAAACCGTCGTGTTTCGTCTTCCATCTTCTTACTCCACTCATGCTATAATAGCATATAAGCACAGACGATCGGAGGACCCAATGCTCATTGTACTGTTGAGTGACTTCGGCCAGACCGACTCATACGTGGGCGTCATGAAAGGCGTCATGTCCGGCCTTGCGCCCAATATCCATCAAATTGATCTCACCCATGAAGTCCCCCCCTTCGACATTACCGCAGGGTCCTATTTGCTCTATTCCGCGTGGAACTATTTCCCCAAGGGAAGCGTGTTCCTCGCGGTCGTCGACCCGGGCGTCGGGACCGCCCGGCGGGAGCTCGTTGCCTCGAGCGAAGGCAAGGTCCTCATTGCTCCGGACAACGGAATCGTGTCTTTGCTCTCACGTATGAACCCCGACACCCGGTGCTTTCGAGCCCGCCAAGATCTCCTCGAGCAGATCCGACTCAAAAAACCGGCATGGGCCAACACCTTCGACGGTCGTGACGTGTTCTCCCCGCTTGCCGCCCTTGCCGGCGCCGAGGGCCTGGTGCGGGTGAGGGGATCGGAGATAACGGATCCTGTCTTGACGGATTCGGTCTCCTGCACCCGGGACGAGGCGGGGGCAACGCTGAGTGGCCGCATTATGCACATCGACCATTTCGGCAACTGCATCAGCTCCATCCATTATGAAGATGCGACCGCATTATACGGAAACAACGGGCCAATAGACGGAGGAGCTCGAATCCGCCTCGGCAACGCCTTGGAGGTTTCCGGACTTCGCAACACCTATTCGGACGTGCAGCCGGGACAGGCGGTGGCCTACTGGGGAAGTGTCGGGTTTCTCGAAATTGCCGTGAGAAATGGACACGCCGGCTCGAAGCTCGGCATCCGTCGAGGTGATGAAGTCGTGCTCAGCCGCTCACAATAGGCATTCGACGTGAGCCTCTGTGTATGGACAGCCCCGCGGCATGGAACGCGCCCCGCGGCACACGGGATGCGGCGAGTAGGGGAAGCAATCACTTGACAAGTGTCTTCATGCATCCTATGCTGAGGGTAATTCCTGGCCCAAAATACGCGCCAAATATTTACTCCAAGAGGAGACATTATGAAAGCTAAGATAGACGCAGATCTCTGCACCGGGTGTGAGCTTTGCACAAGCACCGTCCCTGAGGTATTCGAAATGGCAGACGAGGTAGCAGTGGTTATTGTCGACGAAGTACCGTCGAATCTCGAGGATGCCGTAAAAGAGGCCGCCGAGGATTGCCCGGTGGAAGCTATCACTGTCGAATAACCATTAAATGGAATACATGCGTGGGACCGCTTCCCCCGCGGGGGTTCGGCCCACGGATATCATGACCCCACGGATATCATGACGAGTATAACGGGACAGCACACGCGGCTGTCCCGTTTTTGTATCTTTTCGAAATGAAAGAGCTCGAACACGCATCACAGATCGACGACATCTTGAACGCCGGCGGGATGAGTCTACTCTACCTTTCCCGTCCCGATTGCGGAGTGTGCACGGCTATCAAACCGAAGGTTCGGGCCCTGCTCGAGGATTTTCCCCGCATGAGCGCCTACGACATCAACCTCGACGAGATGCCGACACTTGCCGGGCGCTTTGAGGTGTTTACCATCCCGGCGGTACTCGTGTACGCACAGGGGCGCGAGTGTATCCGAGAAGCCCGCTATTTCGGCATCGAGGAGCTCGCCCGCCAAATAGACCGCTACTACGAGCTCCTGTTCTCCCCCGCCTGAACCCCGGTTGCCTCACCGAAAAACATAGTGCACATTCCTATCCTATCAGGGAGGTTTTTTGGCGAATTCCGATCCAGACGGCGACTCCGGAAGCAACTCCGGCGCCCATTCCGGTAGCGTCACACTAAAAACGCGCGAGGGAAAGCTCATCGTTAGCGCGTGCATCCTCGCAAGCGGTGTCGGCTTTCTCATGAACTCGGCGGTGACGATCGCTCTGCCGAGCATACAGCGGGCGCTCGACACCACCATCACCAACGTGCAGTGGATCGTAAACGCCTATGCCCTCGCCCTCGGCGGGCTCATCCTCGTAAGCGGAGCGCTCGGCGATCTGTTCGGGGTGAGGCGAGTGTTCAACTCCGGGCTGGCCGTGTTCGCCGCCGGCAGCGTGTTGAGTGCCGCCGCACCAAACGTCCCCCTTCTCATCGGTGCCCGGGCGTTTCAAGGGCTGGGCGCGGCGTTCATGGTACCGGGAAGCCTCGCGATTATCACCAACATCTTTGCTGACTCCGAGCGTGGGACGGTTATCGGGTTGTGGGCCGGAGTCTCGGGCGCCATTGCCGCACTCGGCCCCTTTATCGGCGGCTTCCTCGCCGAGATCTCGTGGCGATTCGTCTTTCTCGCCATGACGCCCCTTGCCCTTGCCGCGCTTACGGTATCGATTCTGTTCGTCCCACGGCTGGCGGGACAGCGCGGACGCAGGCTCGACTGGCCCGGGGCCGCTTTGGCCTTTGCCGCGCTGTTCGGACTGTCGTTTTCCCTCATCCGGGCCTCCGAAGATGTCTTCGGCACGGTGAGCTGGGCTATGCTCATTGGAGGAACGGTTGCGCTTCCGGCGTTTTTCCTCGTCGAGGCGAGGGCGAAAGACCCGGTGGTACCTTTTGCCATGTTTACTCGCCAGGTAGGCGGGGCAAATCTCGCGACGCTGTTCATCTACTTCTCGTTTTCGGGGACCCTGTTTCTCTTGTCGTTTTACCTGCAGCAACTGCTCGGCTATCGCGCCACCGCGGCGGGACTTGCCGTTCTGCCGACCACCATCCTCATCACCGTCTTCTCCGGTCCCTCGGGGGCGGTAACGGACCGCCGGGGACCGCGCTTTCAGATGATCGCCGGACCGGCCATTGTCTCGGTCGCTATTGCGGTGCTTGCCACCAACGGCGTACAGACACACTACCTCTCGCGGATTCTCCCCGGGGTCGTCCTGCTCGGCGTGGGTATCGTTCTGATTATTCCGTCGATTACCACGAGCGCCCTGAACGTCCCCCGACACTTCTCGGGCACCGCCTCCGGGGTAAACAATGCGATAGCGAGAGTCTCGGGGCTCCTTGCGGTGGCTGTCGTGGGGACGGTCGTAACAGTGGGGTTCGTGCGCGATCTCGCGCCCGCACTCGAGGCGCTCTCGCTGCCCGACGGCGCCCGGGAGGCGGTGCTTGCAAACGCAGACCGCCTTCTCGCCATGGAGTTACCGCCCGGGCTGAGCGACACCCAACGGACGGCGGTAACCGAAGCGCTCGAAAACGCCTTTGTCGCGGCCTACCGCCGGGGCATGTTGATAAACCTTCTTGCTGCGGCGAGCGGGGTGGTTGTCGGTTTCGCGAGCATACCGAAACAGCCGCCGTCGCCGCGAGACAGGTGAGCGCAGCGCCCGCTACGCGCTCTGCGTTCCCGTTTTTGCCTTTTTGACGACCGCAACCGCTTCGCGCACCCGGTTTCCGATTTCGTCGAAGCTTTTCTTGGCGATGAGCTCTTTGGTTGCCACCCAACTGCCGCCGACCGCAAAGACCATGGGCGCGGCGAGGTATTCGGCGAGGTTATCGAGCTTGACACCTCCCGTGGGAAGAAACTTCACTCCGCCGTAAGGTGCGCTCATTGCTTTGAGCATCTTCAAACCGCCGGACGCTTCGGCGGGGAAAAACTTGACGTGGCCCAGCCCACGGTCGAGGGCCATCTCGATTCCGGTGGGATTGTTGATGCCGGGGACCACCGGAATCCCGTTTTCCACGCAGTAGTCCACAACCTTCGGGTTGAACCCCGGCGAGACGATGAACTTCGCCCCCGCGGCAACAGCCGACTGAACCTGCGAGACCGAGAGCACCGTCCCCGCCCCCACGAGCACCTCCGGCGCCTCCCGGGAAATGTTGCGTATCGACGCTTCGGCGGCAGAAGTGCGAAAGGTGATTTCAGCCACCGGAAGTCCCCCGTCCGCGAGAGCCTTTGCCAACGACACCGCGTTTTCAGCATCTTCAATGGAAATAACCGGAACGAGTCCCGCCTCTTCGAGTTGCTCTGTGATCTCTTGCACGTGCTCCTCCCTGTATGTCCAGCATGCAACGCCTTTGGCGGGGCGTCAAGCTCGAGGGCGACGCTCGGCGGCCTCCTCCGCGCTACGGTTCAGCGGGTCTTCAATGCAAAGGTTAGACGAAACCGCGTCCCGTCGGATGTTTCGACGTCCAGGTTACCGTGCAGTTGCTGAGTAAGTGCGTGGACCAACTCGAGCCCCAGAGAAGTACTCTGTGGCCGCTGCGATTCCGCCACGATTCCGTTCCCGTTATCGGCCACCTCGAGGGTCACGGTGTCATCCTCGTCTTTGTCTAAGGCAACGCGAATTGCCCCGTCGTCGTGTTCCGGCATGCCGTGTTCGAGCGCGTTGGTAAAGAGCTCGGTAAAGATCAATCCCGCGGGAATCGCGTGATCCATATCGCTCGGTACCGCTTGTAGACTGAACTCTACCGAGACCAAACCGTGGGGGTCATAGTTGTGTTGAAGCGTGAGCGCAGCATCACGGATATAGTCGGCGAGATCGATGACCTCGAGGTTTTCGGACTGATACAGCATCTGGTGAAGCTGTGCGAGGGCATGAACGCGGTTTCGGATATCTGAGAAGGCAGCAACAGCACCTTCGGCATCCTGTATCCGGCTTTGCTGGAGACTCAACAAGCTCGTTATGATATTGAGATTGTTTTTTACCCGATGATGAATCTCCCGCAGCAATACGTCCTTTTCGCGCAACGCGCGCTTCACGTGCTCCTCGGATTCAACCTGATCGGTAATGTCCTTGATGATCTGCACCACCCCCACCGGGTGATCGACCGGAACCGCCTCGTTTGGGTCCTCGTCGACCGGCAACACCGGTGCGGCTTCATCGCTGTCAGGGATAGGGGCTGCGTTTACCGAGATGACCCGTACTTTGTCTCCATGGCGGACTTGGTATCGGCGGTCGAACATTGGACAGCCCTTTTCCATCACTTCCCGAAACGGAAGCGTTGTGGGCTCGGGTTGGTGGTCATCGTGAGTTTCGAGCTGCAGGCGCAGGGCGTCGAAGCGGCGGTGGATGAGATCCTCCTGTGGGACTCTCAGAACACGCGCTGTGTAGGCGTTGGCATAGCTCACGCTCCCTTGCCTATCCATGGCGATAATTCCCACCGGGCTTGTCTGACTGATACTTTCCAGAAGAGCATGCTCGGACTTGAGGGTCTCTTCGGTGCGGGCACGCTCTCGAAGCTGCTCGGAAAGATCCTTTGTACGTCGCTGCAGACGGGCATGCAGCGACGTCTGGCGGGTGGCAACCATATACACGAGCAGGATCGTGATCAGCGCCGTGACTAAGGTAAGCCAAAAGATGACCCAAAACGTTGCGGGGATGACCGTCCGAAACCCACCGTCTGGATACGCGGAAAGCTCCCATTTCCGGTCGAATACGCGTACCTCGCGAACCACGGCCTCGGACGAGAACGCTTGCTCGTTACCGAGAAGCGGCTCCTCCTCGCCCTCGCTTCGAACACCGATGTTGAACTCGCCTATCCGTGCAGACAGGCCCGCCGCATCTAAGGCGGCGGCGGTATCCAGGGTCAGCGCCACCAAGCCCCAAAACTCGCCGTTGCGGCTCACCGCCTGCCGGATGACCAGCCCGTGACCGCCCTGACGCAGAGGATAGGGCCCGCTTGAGACCGTGCGCCCGGTCTCAATCGCACGTTTCACCTCCGAGCGAACTTCCGGTCTTTCATCCTCGAGCAGATCATGTCCCACCACCGACTCATTTCCTTCGAGGGGATAGACCAAGCGCTGGACCCCCTCGGGCGCCACAGAAACATTGCGGACCTCATCCCTGCCGCGCGTTAACCCGCGGGCAAACGCGTTGAACTCAGATTCTGTAAGCTCTTGAAAACCGGCGGCGGCAACGAAGGCCGCCACCGCGTCGAGGCGCGTGCGGTGTTCGACACACGTGTGGGAGAGCCGGATCTCCACGTCCGCGAGTTCCTCCGCCGCCCGAGTGCGCGAGTGCTCCAGCTCGATGCCATAGTAATTGGCCATGACGAAGGCCCAGAGCCCTATAAGGGCGACAGAGACTACCGCAACGACAAGCGTGGGAGAACCGGAACGTGGAGAAGAGCCTGTGGAGGGCGGCTGCCGTCTCATTCTATTCCCATTATAAGTGTAGCACGCATGCCAAGAGTAACTCGGATTGAAAGACGGGTCCACCCGATGCGGCTCCGCACGCGGCGCCGCTCGGTCTCCGCTGCCTCCGTCCCCGCCGCCTCCCCCTGCCTGCTTTCCGAGCACCGGTGTACGCCAGTATACTGTGCGCATGACCAAAGCCATCTACTATGAGGACCCACACAAGACCCGGTTCGAGGCTCGCGTAATTTCAACCGAGGCCGCCGCGAAAAACCGCGTATGGGTCGAGCTCGACCGCACCTGCTTCTATCCCGAAGGAGGCGGCCAGCCCGCCGACCGCGGATGGATACAAGACATCGCCGTGCAGGACGTCAAAAAGGCGGACGGACGCATCTATCACCTCCTGGCCGAAGAACCGTCGGGTGAGATAGTAGAGGGGCGTGTCGACGAGGAGATGCGCATCGACTACATGCAGCAGCACACCGGTCAGCACATAATCTCGGCGGCCATGGTCGAGGTTGGCGGCTATGAAACCGTGTCCGTACACCAGGGCGAAGAATACACGACGGTCGAGTTTAGCGCGGAGAACATCCCCGCAGAGGACCTCGAGCGAGCAGAGAGCCTCGCGAACGAGATCGTCGGAGAAAACCGGCCGGTTAATACCTTTCATGCCGAAAGCAACCAAGCCGGGGAGCTCGGGTTGAGACGTCCACCGAAGTTCGATGGAACGATTCGCATCGTGGAGATCGAAGACTTCGATCGCGTAGCCTGCGGCGGAGTGCACGCCACCCGCACCGGCGCGGTGGGCATCATAAAGCTCGTCGGTACCGAGCGCATTCGAGGCAACGTCCGAACTATCTGGAAGATCGGCGATCGCGCGTTCGACGACTACCGCCTCAAGACCGAGGTCGTAAACACACTCGTGGATGCGTTTTCGGCCAAACCCCACGAGCTTCCCGAGCGCGCGGCGAAGCTCGAAGACAACCTCAAACAGGCCGAATGGGAAATGGGCCGCCTACAGAAACGCCTCGCCGGTGAGCTCGCAGAACGACTCCTTGCCGGCGCAACGGGAGAAGGGCCCCGCATCGTCACCCATCACTTTGACGGAGAGCCAAAGGAACTGTTCCGCGAGGTCGCCGAAGCCCTCTGTGAGCGTCCCGGCGTCGCCGCGTGCCTGACAAACGAGGCAGAGGGGCGCTTGCAGTGGATCTTCCTTTCCTCCGAGGGAGTCACCCTCGATTTTGCCATGGTCAAGACGGAGCTCTTGCCGATTATCGAGGGGAAGGGCGGCGGAAAGCCGCCCATCCGGCAGGGCGTCGGCAACAGACCCGAAGGGGCAGGAGAGCTTGCACAGGCGTTCCTGAACCGGTTCGAGGAGCTGTCCCGCTGAAGCGGCCACAGGCTGTGCAGCAGAAAGCGGGCCCGCCGGGCTCCGCGCGCCGCCCCCCGAGAGGCGCCCCGGACTTCGAGAGGCGCCTGCGCCCGCCGGCCCGCGGGGCTCCGACAGTCTGTAAACGGCGGAATCGATAACAGGAGTATGTTTGAGTACACAACCAGGTGGAACGGATAACTCTCGATTTCTCGCAGAAGAGCCCATAGGGCGCCTCCTCATCCGCATGTCGGTGCCCGCAACGATCGCGATGGGCGTAAACGCCCTCTACAATCTTGTGGACACGATCTTCATCGGGCGGGGTGTGGGATCGCTCGCCATAGGCGGTGTAGGCATTGCCTTTCCCGTGCAAATCTTCATCCTTGCGGTTGCACTGCTCGTGGGAATCGGCTCGGCTTCGGTTATTTCGCGGATGCTGGGCCGAGGAGATCCCGAGCGGGCAGCACGGGCGGTGGGAAACGCACTGGTGATGATCTTTATCCTGGCAAGCACCCTGGCCGCCGCGGGGCTCGCCCTCATGGAGCCGCTACTCGACATGCTTGGCTCGACCGGGGAGCTGCGTGACTACGCCCGCGAATATCTCTCGGTCATCCTTCCCGGCGCGCCGTTTCTTGCCACCGCCATTGCCGCTAACCATATCGTGCGTTCGGAAGGCCGCGCAAAAACGGCCATGGTCATCATGCTCATCGGCGCAGGCCTCAACATCATCCTCGACCCGGTTTTCATTTTCGGACTCCGCCTCGGCGTGAAGGGTGCAGCCCTTGCAACGATCATCGCCCAGTTTACCTCGTTTCTCTTTGCGATGGGCTTCTATATCAGCGGAAAGAGCACCCTTCCGCTTCGCCTGCGCCACTTGCGGCTGCAGTGGGATCTCATTCCCGAGGTTACCGCCGTTGGACTCGCGACGTTCATCCGCCAATTCGGCCAGAGCTTTTTCATCATCATCGTCAACAATGCGCTTCGCACCTTTGGTGATGAGCTCGCCATCTCCGCCTTCGGTGTCATCAACAAGCTGTTGATTTTCGCAATCATGCCGCTCGTGGGCATCGCTCAAGGGTTTCAACCCATTGCCGGGTACAACTACGGAGCGCGCAACATGTCGCGGGTAAAAGAGGCCGTGAAGATGGCAAACATCACCGCCATATCCGTCTCGTTTTTCTACTTCAGCCTCGTCATGCTGTTCCCGCGGACCATCTTCGGCATCTTCACCCAAGACCCGGAGCTCGTGGACCTCGGAAGCCGGGCTATGCGTATCGTTCTCATCGCCATTCCGCTGCTGGGCATGCAGATCATCGGGGCGGTGTTTTTTCAAGCCGTCGGCAAGGCGATCCCGGCGTTGGTGTTGAGCATGTCCCGCCAAATCCTTCTGCTCATCCCGCTGGTCCTGCTCCTTCCGCGGTTCTTCGGCGTGACCGGTGTGTGGGCTGCATTTCCCGTGGCCGACGTTATCGCCACCACCGGTACGCTCCTGTGGCTGTCCTACGAAATGCACAAGCTCCATATCATCGGGTGCGAAGAAGAACCGGAGATGCACAACGGATGCGTGGACACTACCGACGAGGAGGGCGAGCCCGCCCTCGCCGGCGGCCGGAAGGCAGCGGGGCGACGTCATGGGCGCGGGGCGTTTACATCGAGATGAAAATATCGTATCATAGAGATACACAAACGCGTTTCTTCGAGGGAGGGCTTCGGCCCAACCGGCGGTGACAGTCCGCAACCCCGTGGCTGGGTGGAGATGGTGCAATTCCATCACCGACAGTGCAAGTCTGGATAGGAGAAGAAACAATCGTGGCGCCGAACGGGCGCGTGTCGAAAGCTCGAATCTTTCGACCTTGCCTGGTGCTGCGAGGCCTGCCGGCCCTCAGAGTGACGCGTGCAAGGATTTGAGAACGCGTCATGGATTCGGCAGCGGTCACCACTACTACGAAACCGACAACTACCCCGATTATACGGGCCGACGGCCTCTCGTTTCGCTACGCCGACGGACCGCTCGTGCTCGAGGACTTGAGTTTCTCGGTGGCACGGGGGAGCTTCGTCACCTTTATCGGCCCCTCGGGTTCGGGGAAGACGACGCTTCTGCACATCCTCGGCAAGATGTATCGCACCTACCAAGGGTCCCTCGATGTTGATTCCGAGCACTTGTCCTTTGTGTTTCAGGCCGACTCGCTTCTCGAGTGGAAAAACGCGCTGCAAAACGTGCTCTTGCCCTTTGAAATAAGCGGGTTTCCAACTGATGCGCGCGAGCGCGGGCGGCGCATGCTCGCTCTCGTGGGACTCGCCGGGTACGAGTCCTACTACCCCGCCGAGCTTTCCGGAGGCATGAAAAAGCGCGTCGAGCTCGCACGGGCACTCGTAACGGAGCCCGATCTCCTCATTCTCGACGAGCCCTTTTCTTCCCTCGATCTGCTTACCCGCGAGCGGCTCAACGTGCTGCTTCGAAATATTCATCGCAGAACCCAGTGCTCGGTCGTCCTCGTTACCCACTCCGTGGAAGAGGCCTGCTACCTTTCCAGTGAAATCATGGTGCTTTCCTCCGTCCCCGCCCACATCGTTGCCGTGGAGGACATCGACCGGGCGAACACGCAGACCGGCACCACGACCACCACCGAGCCCTACGATCACGGGGCTGAGGGCGCCGGCCCTCGAGACGCGAACGGCGTGGCAAACACCGCGGGCACCGAGGGAAACGACGAGGAGGAGACCGAAGAGGTGTTCGTTCTCTCGGAAGCCGAGTACCGCGCCAACCGTGACCTCAGAAACACCGCTCGCTCGCTATGGCGGCGGTCTCCGGCCGACTCTGCCGGTCCCGGGGCCGCACCCGCCGACGCACCCGCCGACGCACCGGCGGGTGGCGCAACCACCGCACTGCGGCGGCGCACGAGCGCGGTGTATCAGACACTCACCAGTGCGCGGGCCACCGGTGTGTGGAAGAACATCGCCATCTTCCTCTCCGAGCTCGTGGTCGCCTTCCTCCTGCTGACCACCCTCAAGGGCGTGCTTTCCATTCCCGATCTGTTGCTTCCGCATCCGGCGGACATCGTGGGCCGGTTCTTCGGCACCTTCGGCAGTGAGTCGGTTATGCGCGACATACGCATAACGGTGACCGAATCGCTCTCGGGGTTTATCATTGCCTTTGTGCTCACGATGGTGCTCGGCTACGGCGTGGCAAAATCGAAGCGGGTATCGAGCCTGCTCATGCCGGGATTGATCGTGGCAAACACCATACCCTCGGTGGCACTCGCCCCCTTCCTGGTACTGTGGTTCGGGTTCGGGCTCGCTCCCAAGGTGGTGACCTCGATCATCGTCATCTTTTTCCCGATGCTCATCAACAACATCGCCGCCATCCGCTTCGCCGACGAGCGCCTGTCAAACCTCAAGCGCTTCTACAACCCGGGCTGGTTCAAAGCGTTTACCCTTTTCGAGCTTCCCGCGGCACTGCCGATGGTGTTCAGCGGCGTGAAAGTCTCCATAACGCTGTCGGTCATCGGCGCGGTGGTCGGGGAGTTCGTCTCCGGCGATACCGGCCTCGGTGCGCTCGTAAGCAGGGCGAAATCCGGCTTCGACATCGAGCTCATGTTCGTCGGGCTCATCTGGCTTGCACTCCTCGGGCTTACCTACTACGGAACCGCAAGCTTCGTGTACTGGTTGGTTACTCGAAACAGACCCATACATGAAACCAAATAGGAAACTAAATGGGGGCATCGCCGCGCGCCGCGCGGGACCCCAATCCGGGCCGCCCAAGCGGAGAGCCCGAGAACACAAAAAGGAAGGAAGGAATATGATGATAGGAAAACGGATTCGCGCGACGGTGCTTACACTCGCCTTTGTCGTCGGTGCGGCGCTCCCACTGAGCGCCCAGGACACCGTCTCCATGGCGATCGGCTACATTCCAAACATTCAATTCGCCCCGCTGTACGTGGGGATGGAAAAGGGCTTCTTTGCCGAGGAGGACCTCGAGCTCGACGTCGAGTACGGGTTCGGCGTGGATGTCTTTAGTCTGCTCTCTCTCGGTCGCATCGACGTGGGCTTGTCGGACTCCGACCAACTCATCATCGGGGGTACGCAAGATCTCGGACTGAAAGCCATATTTCAATACTATCAGGACTATCCGGTCTCCATCGTAGCGCTCGAAGACGGCTACGACTCGCCCGAAGACCTCCAGGGGGCCACGATCGGCGTGCCGGAGACCAGCGGAACGAGTTACATCGGAATGAAGGCCTTTCTCAGAGAGTACGGGCTCGAAGACTCGGTCGATGAGCAGCGCATCGGCTACACGCAGGTATCGTCGCTGCTCAATGAGCAAGTCGACGCCGCGGTGACGTTCTACAACAACGAGCCTGTCAAGTTGCGCCTCGAAGGCGAGGATATCGTGGAGTGGGAGGTGCGAGAGTTCTCCGATATCGTGGGAGCTTCGATCATTTCCTCCGACCGCATTCTCGAAGAACGGCGCGACGTACTCGAGCGCTTCGTCCGGGCCATGCAGAAGTCGATGGCCTATACCGTCGAGAACCAAGAGGAGGCGGTCGAGCTTTCGCTGCCCTATCTCGGCGACGTCGAGGAGGACGACGAAGAGTTCATCAGCCGGTCGCTGGCCGCTACCGCCGAATTGTTCACGCCCGAGAGCTCGGATCGTGCCTACGGCAGCTTCGACGTACCGCGCTATCAAACGTCCATCGATACGATGGAGGAGCTCGGGCTTATCGACGAGACCTACGAGCCGAGCCGCATCCTCGAAAATCTCGGCCAATAGCTGCTGCCCGGCGGCGCCGGCTGCGCCCGGCGGCACCCCCCACCGCCCGGCGGCGCCGGCCCGCAGCCGGCCGTTTTTGAATTTTATGCTCTGCTGGTATATATTTAGCCTAACGCTAGACTATCTCGTGGAGGCCTCGGA
>JAWLED010000029.1:0-14905 GCA_041686235.1 Spirochaetia bacterium
CTGGGGCGGAGCCTGCGGTTGGGGCTGGGGCGGAGCCTGCGGTTGGGGCTGGGGCGGAGCCTGCGGTTGGGGCTGGGGTTGTTGTCCCGCCGGCGGCGACGGGGGCTGCTGGTAGTGCGGCTCTGACTCGTTGTTCCAGGGCGAGGCGCCGGGATATTCCGGCGGCGGATATCTCGGCGGGCTCGACGGCCCTGCCGCCTGGGAAAGCGGTTGTCGATCACCGCGTTCCTCTTCAGCCATCCTCAACAGGGAGGGATAGTGCTCATGGGCCGAGAGAGCCTCCCAGTCGGGCTGTTCTTCGAGCTCGTCTTCCTCGGGCTCCTCCTCTTCCTCGAGCGTAAATTGCATCTCGCTGAAATCGATGATCGGAACGGATTCTTCCTCGAGCCCGGCAAACTCGTCCATTTCCATCTTTTCGCGAGCTTCTTGCGCTTCGCTTTCTTCAGCTTCTCCGGCCAGCCGACCGAGCTTCTCGAGGTTCTTTTGCCACGCCTCGTTATAGTCGGACTCATACCGCGCGACGATGTCTTCATAGATTGCCAGACTCTCGTTAATGGCTGATAAGTCCTCGGAGCTTGCCCGGTTGCCCTGAAGACTGATCAACTCTTCGGCCGAAGCCAGCGCGTCATCGCGGTTTCCCTGAGCGCGGTGCGCGCGCGCCAAATGCGAGAGCACCGACCCGTTATCCGGGTACTCACCACGCAGCTTCTGCAGCAGGCTCACCGCCCGGTCACCTCTGCCCCGAGCAATAAGGATATCCGCTCGCAAGAGATGACCGTTGGGATCGTCGGGCACGTGTTCGAGATACTGTTTGAGCTCCTGTGCAGCTTCTTCGTATCGTTCGGCATCTACCAGATGCCGGGCCAATTCGAGGCGATGGGCGTGATGGTCCGGGGTCGTTTGTTCGAGACGCTCAAAAAGCTCCCGCGCTTCTTCCTCCCGCCCTGCACGGAAAAACACCATGCCCAAGAGGTGCAACGCGTCCGGATCATCGGCCTTCTGCTCGAGAAGTGTGTTGAGCTCCTCCTCGGCCTCACTGAGGCGGCCTTGGTCGCTAAGGCTTTCGGCAAGCGCTAAGCGAAAATCGGAACGATCTTTGAACGCGTCGACCACTTCTCTGAGGATTTCAGGAGCGTCCTCTCGGTCGGTTCGTCCGCGAAGCGTGCGCACGAGGTTGCTCGCTGCGTGCTCGTAGTGTGGATCGATCCGCACCGCCTCACGGAGGTGATTCACGGCGGCGGCGTGTTCACCGCGCTTGATTTGAATCGTTGCTGCGTTGTTATGCGCCACGGCGTTTTCGGGGTCGATTCTCAGAATCTCGTTATACGCCCCTAACGCCTCCCCGAGCCGCTCGAGGCGTTCGAGCACCACTCCCCGGTTGTTGAGCGCGTTCACCCATCCGGGTCGGCTTCGCAGAGCCCGCTCAAATGCCGCAGCGGCACCTTCGAGGTCCCCCTCGCGCTCCTGTGCCAAGCCGACATTATAGTGAAGCCCCGGATGATTGGGGTCGTAGTAAAGGCCTCGCTCGAAGATCTCCCGCGCGCCGCTATGATCACCCTGACCGGCGAGCAAGTTGCCGAGATTATTGTAGGCAGGCAGAAACGCCGGGTCGAGTTTGACGGCTTTCTTATACTCCGCCACAGCCTCATCAATGTCGCCGGCAACTTTGTAGAGATTTGCAAGATTGTAATGCAAGTCGGCGCGCGAGTTGTCGAGCGCAATCGCCGAACGCACAGCCTGTACCGCATCCGAGAGACGGTTGAGCCTGCGGTAAACGATGCCGAGGTTGTTGTAGGCTTCCACGTTCTGCTGGTCGTACTCTACTGCCTTTGAGAACTCACGTGCGGCCGCACGCTCTTGGCGCTGTTGGGCCAACACCGAGCCCAATAGGACATGAGCCTGGACGTCCTCGTCGTTTTTGGCGAGATACGGCTCGAGAATCTTGCGCGCGGCATCGTAGTCGCCTATCTTGTAGTTGTTTCGGGCTCGCACTAGAACTGAATCGGGCTGCACATTCATCTCCCAAGACGCGACGGTCGCGCCGTCACCTCAGAGGATAACACGCTCGTACCGTCCTTGCTTGATTCGTCTCTCGAGGCGACGGCAAAGAAATATAACGTTCCGTTTTCGAGTCCGTCGATGGTAACTTCATTGGTGTTCCCAATTGACACCGGAGAGTCGCCGATCTCGGCGCCGCTGCCGAAATAGCGTCCCGAACGCGTGCCGTAGAACACCTCATAGCCGGTGAGGTCGCTCTCGGCGGCTCCTCTCCAGATCAACGTCACTTCTCCGTCTCCGGGAATAGCCACCAGATGCGTCGGAGGCGACGGCGGGGTGTCGGGTCGATAGCTGATCTGCATGTTCATCAGGCGCGGGCCTTCGCGACGCTCGCCGTCGGGATAGAGCTCCGCCCTCAGCTGAACGAATCGGGTCTGAATCGGCTCGTCGAGCTCCTTTCCCGGCTCGAAGGGAATCCAGTCGGAACCGGGATCAGCGTTTTCGAGCTCCAAGCGCTCCTCGGCCGTCCGATAGTAGAAGTGCACCGCGGAGGACTCGGGCATGGCGGATTCAGCGTCAAAGCCGGTGACCCGTGCCCCGGTCGATTCGAGGTCTAACGGGCGAGTCACCACCGAGCCGCCGGACGGCTCGTAAATCCCCAGCTCGGGAGGATCGCGGAACGCCGAGGAGAGTCGAAATTCATCGAGAAACCCTACAAACGATTTGCCGAGCTCCACCACTTGGTTAGAGGCGTCACCGATATAGGGAACGTAGACCGAACCGCCTTCCGAGCGGCTCTCGGTCGCATGAGTAACCGCCTCGGTGCGTCCATCCCGCAGGTACTCGAGCAGTCCCGTCCCGCTATTATAGCGAATCATGTGATGTTGCCACGTGCGCGGCACGAGATCGGTACGGCTCTCAAGGGAGACCTCGAACTCCTCCTGATCCGGAGGCAGAAACACATTTTCAAACCGCCACTGCAAACGCCGGTCCTTAATCGAAACACGTATCTCCTGAGAAACAATCTCCCCTTCGGTATTACGGGCCCCTTCCCAGAGAAAAATCGTTTCCCCCTCCGCCGTCCGAGTCGGGTAGCTCCAGAATTCCATCGTAAAATCGCCCCAGACCCGTCGCGGTACGAACAGGCCGTCCGCAACGGCGCGCAGTCGAATGGGACCGTCCTCTCGAGAGAACACACCGGCTCCGGTGCCGCGACGGGAGACCTTCGTGGTCACCCGCAGCCCATCTTGGACCTCGTATGCCCCTGTTGCATCCCGTCGGCGTGACTCGTCGAAGTGCAGCAGCATATCGGTGTCTGCGTCAGGATGATAGGCGGCTCCGGCGAGAACGGCTTCGGGGTGATTCCGCCGTCCGGGCCGCAATTCAATGCCGTCCTGAACAAGCAGACGCCCCCATCCCTCCTCTCCGCCGATGGTGACCGTCTCTTCTTGTGCGGTCAGCGGGACGGAGGCGATGAGTACAATGAGGATGAGCGTTATTACGGTTTGTTTTCCAGCCATGGTGCTTTACATTAATATCGACAAAGATGGAAGATCACAAAGCCTCACACTACGACGAACTCAAAGCATCACTCTCATCCTTTCCTCCGTCGTCCGGCGTGTATATCATGAAAGACGCCTCGGACCAAGTCATATATGTTGGAAAGGCCAAAAACCTCCGCAATCGCGTGCGTTCCTACTTCAACGCGGGCAAAGACGTCAAAACGTCGCTTCTCGTGAGCCGAGTCGACCGGATAGAGCACGTCGTCACTCGAAATGAATACGAAGCGTTGCTGCTCGAAAACAATCTCATAAAAAAGTGGAAGCCCCGGTACAACATCAACCTCAAAGACGGAAAGACCTATCCGGTCATCCGTATTACCAACGAAGAGTGGCCACGCGTGTTCAAGACACGCAACATATACCAGGACGGCTCGACCTACTACGGCCCCTTCGCCCACGTCACCCATCTCGACCGCTATCTCGAGCTCGTCGAGCGGCTTTATCCCCTCAGAAAGTGCCGCGGCCCGATCAAGGCGCGCGAACACCCCTGCCTCTATTGGCACATCGGCCGGTGCGCCGCGGTGTGCGCCGGCAAGACCTCGAAAGAGGAATACACCAAGCGCATCAACGGGATCAAAAGACTTCTTTCCGGCGAAACCGATGAGCTCAAGGCGGATCTCACAAAGCGCATGGACCAGGCATCCCGAGCCCTGGAGTTCGAGCGCGCGGCGGAGTACCGCGACATCCTGTCTTCCATCGATGCATTGGAATCAGAGCAACAGGTGATCGACTTCGACCCGGACATGCGTGACTACATCGGCTACGCCACCGAAGGAGATCTCGCGACGTTCGTGGTATTTCAGATGCGCGCCGGAAAGCTCGTGGGCACCGATATGTTCAACAGCCGGGTGTTCGGCTCCGAGGAGGAAAACCTCGAGCAGTTTCTGCTGCAGTACTATGGTACAAAAGGCTCGGTGCCGGAGAAGCTCTTTCTGCCCCACGTCCCCGATAGCTCACGGCTCGCGCGGTACTTCACGGATCAACACGAGAGGAACGTCACGATCGCTGTGCCACAGGCGACACGAGACCAATCCATACAACGCATGGCCGCCGAGAACGCCCGCCAGGATCTCGAGAAGCGGATCCGCGAACGGGGCAACCTCCCGGCGCTGCGCGAGCTCGAGCGCGTGCTTGCCCTCGCCGCACCGCCGCTTCGCATCGAAGGTTTTGATATTGCTCATCTCGACGGCAAATACCCGGTTGCCGCCATGGTATCGTTCGAGAACGGCGTACCCGATAAATCGGCCTATCGCAAGTTTCACGTTAAGCATCTCGAGGGCAATATCGACGATTTTGAAGCCATGCGCGAGGTCGTCGCCCGCCGCTACACGCGCGTCATAAACGAAAAGCTTCCTCGCCCGGACCTCATACTCGTTGACGGGGGAAAGGGGCAAGTTACCGCGACGACCGAAATCCTCGACTCGCTGGGCCTCAAAGAGATCACCGTGGTGGGCCTTGCAAAACGAAACGAGGAAATTTTCACCCGGGAGAGCTCTGAGCCGCTCGTTCTACCGGAGGGCTCCGCACCGTTGCGGGTTCTCCAGGCGGTCAGAGATGAAGCGCACCGGTTTGCCACCACCTTCCGCTCGCGCCTGCAGCAAAACACCCTCTCACTCGAGACGCTGCAGGGAGTCCCGGGAATCGGAGAGAAGCGCGGGCGCCGCATAATTCAGGCGTTTGGATCGCTCGAAACGGTCGCGGAGACCCCGCCCGATGTCATTGCCAAGACTGTGGGGATTCCCGAAGAGAAGGCCGCCGAGGTGATACGGGCGATCCGCGACAGCTCGTAGACCGTCTACCGGCCCGCCCCCGCACACCTCCGGGGGCCCTCAGTCGTCGGCCACGCCCCCGAGCTCAACGGTCTCCCCATCGGCCACGATGATCGCGTACAGCAGCCGCTCGAGCAGCAGCTCGTGCGCCCGGGCGGTATACCCGCGTAAATCGGCGTCGGTATCGGTCGTGCGAACAATGATTTTTTCGATGGCCTCGGCCGAATACGCGGAGAGCGCTTGCGCGTACAGCCGTTGATTGCGCTTGCCGCGGATACTCAGCTTACGGCAGGCCTCATCGATGGAATAATTGCGGGCGGTCAGCGTGGCGAGCGAGTGGAGCTTTCGAAGCTGCCACAGCAACCCGGCAACGATGGAGGGCGGCGAGTTTTCGCTCGAGAGCAGCAACTTGCGCAGCAGCTCCAGAGCCCCCTCGAGGTCCCGGTCCACGATTGCACGAAAAAGGGTAAATACATTCTCGGATTTGCTGTGATAGAGGTAGGTTTCCACCTCCTCCGCGCTCAGACGCCCACCCTCGCCCACGAACAACGCCAAGCGGCCCGCCGCCCGTTTGAGCTCGAGCGTATTGTTGTCCACGAGCTCGAGGATCAACTCGATCGCTTCCTCATCTATGTCGACGTACTTGCGCCGGAAGAAGCTCGAAACCCAGTCACGCTTCTGGTTCTCGAACATCTCCCAGAAGATCTTGCGGTTGTCCTCGGGTATGCCCTTGGTCCAGTCTTTCTTGGAGCGCGGGTCCTTTATCCGGAACTCGTCGGAAACGAGCACGAGTGTTCCGCTCTCGGAGGGATGCTCGAGATACGCCTCGAGCAAATCGAGGTCCTCTTTGCGCTTCAGCTGCTCGGCGCCGTGGACGATAACAAGCGTGTGTGACGAAAAGAGGCTGCCGCTTCGCAAAAGCGACAGGGCCTCCTGGATGGGCGTCTCGAAGGCGTAGAAACGGTGCTCATCCACGGCGGCCTCCGCGTCCGCACCGCCGGCCTCGCCTCCCCCGCCGGCACCACCGGCAGAGGCCTGCTTCGCGGCCAGCTCGCGGATTCGCCGCACCTCTTTCGCCTTCTCGCCCTGCTCAGGGCCGAGAAGCAGATACACGGGGACCTTGCTCATAGCTCTTTACTCGTAGCTTCTGATGAGGTGCACCAGCTTTCCCAGCAGCCGTACATCCTGGGTATAGATCGAGGGGTAGGCGGAGTTCTCGGCCTCCAGACGCACTCGGTTCTTTTCCTTGTAGAAGCGCTTGAGCGTCACCGCCTCATCGACCATCGCCACCACGATTTCCCCATTGTCGGCGACGCTCTGATAGGCAAACACCCCTACATCCCCGCTGTAAATACCGGCTCCCTCCATGCTGTCGCCGCGAATCTGGAGGGCAAAGTACTGCTTGTTGCCGAGCAACTCCTGCGGAAGCCGTAACTCACCTTCGTGGTTTTCATCGGCAAACAACGGCCGCCCTGCTGCAACACGCCCGAGAAGCGGGATGGAGATGAGTGAATCGTCGTCCGGCTCCTCGGACTCGAGTATTTCGATAGTCCGCGACCGATTGGTATTCAACCGGATATACCCTTTTCGCTCGATTGCCTTCACATGGTCATAGGCACCTTTCACCGAAATACCAAAGTTAGTTGCGATTTCGCGAATCGTAGGTGGGTACTTATGCCGTGAGACAAAGCCCTTTATGAAGGTCAGAACCTCCTGCTGACGCTTGGTTATGTCCTTCATTTGCTCATCTCTATCCCGAATTTTTTGATTTTGCCGTGGAGGTTGCTGGGGTAGATCCCAAGCGCCCGCGCAGTTCGGGAGATATTGTAGCCGTTCTCCTCGAGCTTTTGCGAGATGTACTTCCGCTCGAACGCATCACGCGCCTCATTCAACCCCATATCCGCATACTCGTCGAGCCCTGAGCCCGGGGAAACCGTTCTCCCGTGTCCAAGGTGTTCGTGTATCGTGTCCGGACCGATCACCGCCTCATCGCTCATAATAGTAATGCGCTCGATGAAGTTTTTCAATTCCCTAATGTTGCCCGGCCACTCGTAGTTTTGGAGGATCTCCATGCCCTCCTCGCTCATGCGTTTCGGCGATTCGCCGTCGCTGGGATCGAGCTCCCGTATAAAATGCCATACCAGGTGGGGGATATCCTCGGGTCGCTCGCGAAGCGGCGGCACATGAATAGGAATCACGTTGAGACGGAAGTACAGGTCTTCACGGAAATTGCCGGCAGCAATCTCGCTCTGAATGTCGCGGTTCGTCGCGGCAATGACCCGCACGTCAACTTCGAGGCTTTTCTCTCCGCCGACACGCTCAAAACGCATTTCTTGAATGACCCGAAGCACCTTTGCCTGGGCACTCAACGACATGTCGACGATTTCGTCGAGAAAAAGCGTTCCTCGGTCGGCCATTTCAAACTTGCCCCGCCGGCGGTTTACCGCGTGGGTAAAAGCCCCTTTCTCGTGGCCGAAGAGCTCACTCTCGATCAAGTTGTCCGGGATTGCCGCGCAATTCACCTCCACAAACGCCTTGTCTGCGCGCTCACTGCGCAGATGCACGTGCCGAGCCACGAGCTCTTTGCCGACGCCGTTCTCCCCGGTAATGAGAATCCGCGAGTTCGTCTTCGCCGCCTGCTCGATCATCGACCGGATGCGCGAAATTGCCTCGCTCTGCCCGAGCAGATCGTTCCGTTGCTCGATACTGTTCTTGAGCGCCTTGTTCTCCCGTCGCAGCTGTTCGAGCTCGAGAGCGTTCTTTACCGCGGTGACGACACGCTCGAGACTCAGCGGCTTCTCGAGAAAATCAAAAGCGCCGATCTTTACCGCCTTGACCGCGATATCGATATTGCCGTGACCAGAGATGATCAGAACAGGCGTGTCGGGATAGTCTTCCTTGATCTTTTTCAGGACATCGACGCCGCCCATATTGGGCAGCCAGACGTCGAGCAGAACGAGGTCGATGCTCTCCTCTTCCATTATCGAGAGGCATTCGGACCCGTCTTCGGCCAACCGGACCTCATACCCCTCGTCTTCGAGGATGCCCAACAGGGCCTCGCGTATCCCTTGTTCGTCATCGACGACCAGTATCCTGCTCATCTGGTACTCCCTGGGGTATATCGATGAAGAACGTCGTGCCCATGCCCGGTTCCGTTTCGAACCAGATCTGGCCACCGTGATCAAAAACTATCCGCTCTACGATTGCCAATCCAAGCCCGGTGCCGCTGGATTTCGTGGTGAAGTACGGGTCAAAAACCTCGCCGCGATCCGTGGCCTCGATACCGGGCCCGGTGTCCCGCACCTGTACCCGAGCGTAGTAGCTATTGGTGCGCTTGACAAGATCGGCTCGCACCGAAATCTCGCCCCCGCCCTGCATGGCCTCTACGGCGTTGGAAAACAGATTCGAAAACACCTGGCGAAGCTGACCGCGGTCGGCGAGTACCGTAAAATGAGGCGGAATGTCGTCGATCCGGATCTCGGTATCGGCGTGGCCGGCGTAGGTCTCCGCCGCCTCCTCTACCACCTCTCGGAGGGACACGTGTTGAAGATCGGGCTCCGGCAGTCTGGTAAAATTGCGGAACTCAGTGAGCATCCGATTGAGCCCTTCGACTTCTCGGATGATCGAGCGCACCGAGGTCTCGAAGACCCGGTCGAAGTCCTGCGAGCCGCTCTCGTATTTGCGAAGCATGCGCTCGGCCGAGAGTTGGATCGGAGTCAGAGGGTTCTTTATCTCATGGGCAAGCCGCTGGGCGATTTCTTGCCAAGCAGCAACCTTTTCGGTCTGAATGAGCTTTGAGCGCGAACGCTCGAGCTCCGAGACCATCTGGTTGAACGACCGGGCCAAAACACTGAGATCGTCCCGCGTACGGCTCAGTACGCGGTAGGAATAATCCCCTTCCGCCACCCGCGCGATAGCCTGCTCGAGGTTCACAATGGGTTGCATGATCTCGTCGGAGAGATAGAACGCCGCGAGAATGGCAAGCAACAACAACGGCAACGCAAAGAACACGTACACTGCCGCAAAAGCAAGACGGAACTCGTTTTGCAATTGCTCGAGTTGCGTATACGTCGAAACGGCCTCCGTCAACCGTCGAGCCGTGTCATCGAACCCCGGAGGCAGCGACACGCCCAACACTACCGCATAGCGCCCGTCGCCCACGTCGACGTTTTGCCGAACGCGAAGAAAGGAGGCACGGTCGGTCGACTCCCGGGCGATAAAGCCCTCCCCGGACTCTTGCACCTGCTCGGCCGTCACTTGGGTCTCCGATGCTCCCCCTGCGTAGAGCTCGTCGAGCTCCGGGGTGAACACCTGAAAGCTATCGGCAACGGGGTATAGATCCTGAATGCGCTCCCATGCGCTCTCCGGCTGAGACGCCACCTCCGCGATAGACTCCTCGAAGCCTTCGCCGCGCACAAACTCCCGCAGACTTTCCACCCGATCGTCGTAGAACTCGAGGGCAACATCGAGCCCGCCACGCAAGGCCTCTTCGGTGCCGGTCTCGAAAAGCGAGCGCATCGAGGCGTTCGTCACATTGACCGAGAGAAGGGCTTGCGGCACCGAGGCAAGCACGATGACCACCAAGAAGAACGTGATGAGCCGCAGTTTGTAACTCGTCCCAGGGCGCCCCGAAGCGCGCTCGCGAAGCAGTCGCAGCACATTGGCAACGATCATCGCGAAGAGAAAGAGCGGCACGAGCGCGGCGAGGATGAACAAGAGACTTCGTGGGGTCGAGGCGGCAAACGATACATCGAGGAGCACCTGACGGGAGAACAGAAGCACCAGCGCCATGAGAAGAACATAGAGAACGGCGACACCGATGAGGGTGCTCCGGCTTGCACTTGCGCGCGCCCCGCGTCTCATTCGTGCGCTCCCCCGCCGGGGGCGCCCGCGGCGTCGACAGCTCCCGCGGCGCCTGCGGCATCCGCGGCGCCTGCGGCCCCGGCGGCGCCTGCGGCCCCGGCGGCGCCGTCAATTTGCACCCACGGGCTGCGTACCACGTACTCGGGTATAGCAAGCGCCAGCAGACGCAGGTTTTCGGCGAGCAACAGCGGCTTGAGGCGCGCTTGGGCCAACACGTATTTGTCGGAGGTGGAATTGGCCGGATCACGGGGGAGCTCGACCTCACGAAGCGTCAGAAGCTCCTCTATCGCGTCGGCCGTCTCTGCCTCGAGTCGAACGGTCCTGCCGGCGCCGCCGGTATCGCCGGCCTCGCCC
The DNA here is from genome assembly GCA_041686235.1 of Spirochaetia bacterium. Lineage (GTDB taxonomy): Bacteria > Spirochaetota > Spirochaetia > DSM-27196 > PWMO01 > JAAAOH01. Next base: position 10,547 of record JAWLED010000029.1, read on the forward strand.
GCCCCGCCGGTCCTGCCGGCCCCGTGATACGTCTCCACCGCATACGCCTCGGCGAACGGATCATAAAAGGCCTCCTTAGCGATCTGCCACTCGCGCACAACACGATCCCCGAGAAACCCTGCCGGCCCCTCGACGTGTTCGACCACTCGCAGTACGAGATCGAGCCGCGCTCGCATCCCGCCGTTGAGTGCATTCGTGATCCGCAACGTCGGCGCTCCCTCGACGCGCAACGTCACCCCGGCTTCCTCGGAAAAGTCCGTGTGGAGCGTCAGCTCATCCGCCGGAAGCTCCGGTGGGGAAGCGAATAGCAAAACGACGGCGAAACGTACGATGAGCGCCGGTGTCGCCGTGCGGGCCCGGGCAAAGCCCCGAGTCGCGGTCGACCGTCGAACTGCGCCTCTGCCTGGAGCGTCATCTTGGTCGGCGTTGCGGTGGGCTCTACTCTTCTTCGAACCGACTTTCGAACAGACTCGCCACGGCATCGACAGCTTCCTCCTCGTCGGGTCCGTCGGCGACCACTTTGAGCACGCTATTGTAGCCGGCACCAAGGGTAATAATACCCATGATGGACTTAGCGCTAATCTCTTCGCTGTCTTTTCTAAAGTATATATCGGAATCGTAGCGGCCGGCCGTCTGCACAATGAGGGCCGCAGGTCGCGCGTGTATTCCGGCTCTGTTCTTTATCGTGATATCGCGTTCAGTCATTTGCTCAGTCGCCACCGCCGAAGACGTCCGGGGGAGTATTTCGCGAGCGGAAATAGGCACTGCGGGCGTTCTCACGCTCCAGCCACTTCAACACGCTCTGATTGAACTCACGGGCTGAGTAATAGCCCATCTTCTTCAACCGTTCGTTCATCGAACCGGTTTCTATGATGATGGGGATGTTTCTACCCGGTTTTACCGGAACTTGCAAGTAGGGCACCTTCACCCCGAGAATTTCCTTCGTTCGCTCGTCCGCGCCGATGCGGTCGTACACTTTTTCGGAGTCCCACAACTCCAGCTCCACCACCAGCTGCACCTGTTTCGTATCGCGGATAGCCCCGACGCCGAAGAGATGGGTGATGTTGATGATACCGAGCCCGCGCACCTCCATGTGGTGTCCCAGCGCACGGTTGGCGCCTTGAGCCAGCAATATGTTTCCCGACACGCAGCGGATCTCCACCGCATCATCCGCCACGAGGCGATGCCCCCGCTCCACGAGCTCGAGTGCCGCCTCGCTCTTGCCCACGCCGCTGTCGCCGAGGATCAGCACCCCGATGCCGAACACCTCCACGAGCACCCCGTGGACCGTCTCATGTGCCGCAAATACATTGCCGAGCGCTCTCAGCACCCGCGAGGAGAAGTCGCTCGACGTGAGGTCTGTCTGTAGCACCGGACACTGCACTTCTTCGGCTATCCGCGAGAACTCCGGCGTCGGCTCGAGCCCGTGTGTAAAGAGCACGCAGGGAATCTCCCATTCGAAGAACCGCTCGAGCACCTCCGTGTTCCCCTCGGACTCGAGCTTGTTGAGAAACGCCGTCTCGCCCCGCCCAAAAATCTGAATACGCTCGCCTCCGAAGTTTTCGAAAAACCCGTTGAGCGCCAGCCCAGGGCGATTGAGGTCGGGTACACGGATCTCGCGCGTAAGGCCGGGGCGCCCGCCGATACACTTGAGATTCAGCGCATTATGCTCTTTTAGGTCGAGATCGAGCAGATCGAGAACAGTGAACTTTCCCATATATATCGGACTGCGCCGTCAGTGCTCCTTAACTTTTCCCTTCTCTTTTTTGACTTTCATCTCCACGCTGTCGAGCAGCGAGTTGAGCCCCTCGTGCAGATCGTAGGACTTCTCCTTTATTACGTGGGTCTTTCCCCATCGAAAATGGATTTTGGCCTCGAGGAAATAGCGGTTCTTCTCCTTTGTCATCGTAAAGCTCAAATCGACAATGAGATCTTTCGCGAACTCGATCTTCTCCATTCGCTTTTCGATCCACTCTTTTGTCTCGTCCCGAAGATCAAAATGCACCGCTTCATAGTCCAGCAGCATGCTCATCCTCCTAAAAGCCGTTTTTAAAGACCCTATCGATCGTACGAGGAGCTGATGTCCAGCTCTTTGCGATACTTAGCTACCGTTCGCCGAGCAATACTAATGCCCCGCTGCTTCAGCAAGTCCGCGATCCGTTGATCGGAAAGATGCTTTTCGTTTCCCTTCTCTTCTTCGAGGATCTCCCGGATCCGCTCTTTGACAGCCACCTTGGAATGATGCGATCCCTTCGATCCGGCGCCGGATATCGAGTTGGAAAAGAAGTATTTCAGCTCGAAGATCCCCCACTCGGTCTGCACATACTTCGACGTGGTAATACGCGAGACCGTTGCCTCGTGTACGTCGACGGTGGTCGCAATATCCTTGAGCGTGAGCGGCACCAGATACTTTGGTCCCTTCAAGAAAAAGTCACGCTGGAACTCCACGATGGCGCGCGCAACTTTAACAAGCGTTTGATTGCGCTGTTGAATGCTGTGAATGAACCACCGGGCATCCTTTACCGAAGATTTCACGAAGCGGTTTACATCCTTCTGCTCGGACTTGGTGTTGTTCATCTGATCGAAAAACGGGTTGATGTCCAACACCGGGATCTCCTCGTCGTTCAAATAGATGACGAACTGCCCGTCTTTCATGGTGATCATGAGGTCGGGGATGACGTAGCGCGGCGATTCCGAGGAGTATTTTCGCCCGGGAAACGGCGTGAGCGTACGGATGAACTCCAACGCCTCGTGCACCTGGTCTTCAGTAATCCCCATCTTCCGGGCGATTTCCCGGTATTTCTCCCGCTCGAGAAGATCGAGGTGTTCCTCGATGATCGTCTCGGTCCCCTCCGGATGCGTGCCGCTCAATCTGGCCTGCACGAGCAGCGATTCTCGGTAGTCCGAAACACAGGTACCGACCGGCTCGAACGATTGGATGATCGCGCACACGCGCCGAAGCGCATCGAGCCGTCTTTCCGGCACAAAGGTTTCGGGATCTTCCCGGTGAAACCCGTTCTCGTCGAGGTTGTGTATGAGCAATTCACCGAGCTCAAACTCCTCTTGGGAAATCGGCTGCAAGCGCAGCTGCCACATGAGGTGTTCTTGAAGCGACTCTGGGCGCGAAAGCGCACCTTCCATGAACTGGCGCTTCGAATCAGAAGCCTCAGTGTCGTAGCTTCGTGTATGGCCGGGGTCAGAGGAGTTTTCGAAGTAGTCGACGTCTTCCGAGGGCGTGTCCTCGACTTCCTCGAGCGAGACCGTCGACTGCTCTTCGACCACTTCGAGAGCCGGATTTTGTTCGAGCTCTTGTTGTATACGAAGCCGTAGGTCCTGGATGGGCAGTGCCATGAGCTGGATGCTCTGGTAGAGCTGAGGGCTCATTTTCAGCTTCTGCTGCTGAACCAGGGCCGGCCTTTGAACTTGCACGTGTACCTCCCCCCTGCTCGCGTCGTGTTGTGTCAGGGGTACCTTTTAATATTGAATCAGCCGTATGCGTTTGTCAACGTTGAGTTCGGGGCACCATTTACATGGTGAAACTCTCGCCGAGGTATACGCGCCGGGCAATCTCGTTTTCCATGACCTCTTCACGACTGCCGGCAACGACGATCTCCCCGTCCTTGATGATGTAGGATCGGTGGGTGATCTCGAGAGTATCTCGAACGTTGTGGTCGGTGACGAGCACCCCGATCCCCTTAGCGGACAGGCTGTTCACAATGGTTTTGATCTCGTATACCGCGATGGGATCGATCCCGGCAAACGGCTCGTCCAAGAGGAGAAACTTCGGCTCTATGGCCAGAGATCGGGCAATCTCGGTCCGGCGACGCTCCCCGCCGGACAGGGTGTAGGCTTTCTGTCGGCGGTTTTCGCGTATCCCGAGCTCCTCGAGCAACTCTTCCAAACGCCGGTGCTTCTCCTCGGTCGACATGTCCGTTCGGGTCTCGAGTATCGCCCAGATATTCTGCTCGACGGTCAGTTTGCGAAACACCGAGGGCTCTTGCGGAAGATAGGAGATTCCTTCCCGGGCACGGCGATACATGGGAAGCGCGGTAATGTCGGCTCCGTCGAGATAAATACGCCCGCGAACCGGGGAAATGAAGCCGACGATCATATAGAAAACCGTCGTTTTGCCCGCCCCGTTCGGGCCGAGGAAACCGACCACCTCGCCGCGTTGCATCGAGAACGCAACGTCGTTTACGACCACGCGCCGGCCGAACTGTTTGGTAAGCCCTTCTACGCTCAGCGTTCCGTCTACAGCTGGGCTCTCACCGGCGTCGACCTCACTCATTTCTCAGCTCCATATTTCGCTCTCCGGCGCCACCGGACTCGTCCCCGGTGTCCCCGGTGTCCCCGGTGTCC
>JAWLED010000029.1:15005-27688 GCA_041686235.1 Spirochaetia bacterium
CGGTGTCCTCGGTGTCCTCTTCATCGTCATCTTCGGAGGGACTGACCCTCCCGCGCACGTCCCCCTCGAGACTGATTTCCTCGGTCTCGGTATTCACCACAATGCGCGAGGCGCGATATTCATCACCCTGCCAGAATACAACCGGCAGCCCCGACATTTCGAGCACCTGTTCGTCCCGTCGGTACCGCGCATATTCTCCCCGGGCGGTAAGCTCGTCCCCAAATATCCGCACTTGAACTTGCGCGATGGTAAGCTCTTCCTCCTGACGTGTCTCGAGCAAGCCGCCTCTGACCACGAGCTCGTTGTCGAGGTCCTCGAGCACCGCATTCCCTTCGGCACGAAGTATCTCCGCCTCACGGTCGAAGAAGAGACGATCACTCTCCATGCGAATACCGCGCTCATCGTCGGAGGCGGTCACACCGCCGGTTGCCAGGGCGTATCGAAAGTTCTCGCCGTAGATCTCGATTTCATCTGCCGAAATGTGCATCGTCTCGGAGGTGATGCGGGCGTTCCCCGAAAGCAGGGTGCGCTCCCCTCCTTCGCGAAAGACGATGCGGGTGCTGTCGCCGGAAAACTCGAAACGCTCGGCGTGCACGGCACTGGGGAAAACGAGCATTGTCGCAGCGCTGAGCACCGCAACCGCGAGTGCCGTTGCGTACTTCCGGCGTTTTCTACTCATCATCGGTGACCAGGACCCCCTCCACCGCATCGGCAAAGCGGGCGACGCTCCGCCGCATGTCCGCCTCGAAGCCACTACCCTCGACGACCGAGCCCGAATCGAGCTCCAACCGCACCGTTCCGTCCTCAGGACCGCGCAGCAGTTTCTCCTCGTTGTCCCAGGACAGCTGTTCGGTCGTAACCCGCGCTTCATATTCCTGCGAATAAAAGGAAATGTCGCCGCTCATAGTCACATCGTCGGTAGCCGTATCGTGCACGGCGCGCTCGGCCGCTCCCTCGGTAATGATCTCGCCGTCGTCCACGATCTCCTCGAACTCGATGTCGTGGAGAATCTGCTCCTCACGCTCGGGGTAGGTCTCCGCCTTGGAGGCGGAAATGCGAAACGTTCGCCCGGCACCGCGCACGACCGTAAACTCGGCGTCGGTGGCAACGGTCTCCGGCACCGACTCTTCGCGCTCTTCGGCAATGCTGATCTGCTCGTAGTCGAGGCTGCACCCGCCCAGCACGACAACGCCCGCGAGGGCGACGCCTGCGAGCTTGCTCAACGGTACGGCCACCCCTCGCGCGCTCATTGCGCCGACATGCCGAGGTGTTCGTGTGCCTTCGCTCTTGCCGTGTCACGCTCGTACGCATGGCTTGCGGCAATGAAGCTGCGAAACAGCGGATGCGCGGCCACCGGCTTAGACTTGAACTCGGGATGATACTGCACGCCGATGCCCCAATCGTGTCCCTGCCACTGCGCGGACTCGACGAGCTCCGCGTCGGGGGTTACCGCGGCAACCAACAACCCGGCCTCGTGGAGGCGCTCCCGGTAGATGTTTGCAACCTCGTAGCGGTGACGATGGCGCTCGCTTATCTGTTCCCGGCCGTAGATCTCGCGGATCTTGTACCCGTCGTAGAGAAGGGTATCGTTGGAACCCAAGCGCATCGTGCCACCGTAGTTTTTTACGTTCACCTGTTCTTCGAGCAGGCTTATGACCGGATGCGGCGTTTCGGGGTGGAACTCCGTGCTGTCGGCCTGTTGGAGCCCCATGACGTTTCGCGCGTACTCGATGACCATCACCTGCATGCCGAGGCAAATGCCGAAGTACGGTACGTTGTTTTCACGGGCCCAACGCGCGGCACGAATCATGCCGGGCACTCCCCGGCTGCCGAACCCTCCGGGCACGAGAATTCCGCAGATCCCCGCGAAGATCTCATCGGGATCCTCGTTCCCTTCGAGTCGCTCGGAATCTATCTTGATGATTTCCACCCGCACCCCGTTTGCAATGCCCCCGTGAAAGAGCGCTTCATCCACCGATTTGTACGCGTCGTTGAGTTCGATGTATTTGCCCACGAAACCGATGCGCACGGTATCTTCGGCGCCCTGGAAGGCCCGCGAAACCTCGTGCCATCCCGAGAGATCAGTCTCGTGCAGCGGCAGATGCAGCCGCCGCAGAACGATTTCGTCGAGCTCCTGGCGGTAAAACGAGAGCGGAATATCGTAGATGGTGGTCTTTATGTCGTAGGCGGAGACGACAGCCTCCTCTTCCACATTGGTGAAGATCGAAATCTTGCGCCGCAGCTCGTCGGAAAGGGAAACCGGCGCGCGGCACAACAACACGTCCGGTTGCAGCCCGATCTCCCGCAGCTCCTTTACCGAGTGTTGGGTGGGCTTCGTCTTCAGCTCGCTGCCGGCGACCTCGGGGATCAACGTCAAATGCACCGTGATCACGTTCTCGTGTCCGAGCTCGCGTATCATTTGGCGCGCAGATTCGAGATAGGGAATTGATTCGATATCACCTACCGTACCGCCGACCTCGACGATGGTTACATCCACTTCACTCGCCTCGCCGACGGCGAATACGCGTTGCTTGATGCGATCGGTGATGTGTGGAATAACCTGCACCGTGCGGCCGAGATACCGCCCCTCGCGCTCGCGTTGGATGACTTCTTGATAGATTTGGCCGGTCGTTATTGAAGAGGCTCTTGTGATGGGCGATTGCGTAAACCGAGCGTAGTTTCCGAGATCGAGGTCCGTTTCGGCACCGTCGTCGGTAACATAGACCTCACCGTGTTGATAGGGACTCATAGTCCCCGCATCGACGTTGATGTAGGGATCGATCTTGACCATCCGGATCGAGAGGCCGCGACACTCGAGCAAGCTTCCCAGGGAAGCCGCCGCAACGCCTTTGCCAAGGCTCGAACAAACTCCGCCCGTGACAAAGATGTACTTGTTCATGGAGCCGCATTATACCGTGCTAAAGTACAGAACGTCCATGCGGCTGCTGTGAGATGCCATGGTAGGATCGAGGTCCTTGAGAAAGTGTGCCGGGACGAGCAATGTCAGACCGAAATGCGCCGCGAGCACTGTTCCCTCTCCGTCGCTCGTTTCGAGACGCCGAATCTCAGCCCCGTCGTGATACAACAGCGCAGAGCTCGCCGATCCGGGCGAGAGAACCACCCGAAGCGGCGTGAAGTGATTGTCCCACAGCAATGAGGCCAGGGTCCCGTATGGTGAATGTGCCGGCGCCCCGCCGTCCTCCTGGCACACCAGCAACGCAGTTGCCTGAGGGGGTGTAAGCGCCACCGAAACGCCGAGTCGACTCCGAGGTGCCGTGAGAAATGCACACTGACTGCCCGAGAAGCGATCCACGCCAATCGCGGCAATGGTAACTTCGCTCACATCGGTCTCCATTGCTGCACGTTCTGTCCACATGATCACCACCCAATAGTATCACGCACCCCGGCAATTCTCAGGGCTTTTGTACGGCATCTTTGCACCGGTGGCCGCTGGGGGTGCCCTGTTGGGGCCGCGCGCTGTGCTTGACAGCCCCGACGGGGAAACCTACACTCTCTACACTCCGCCTATGGCCGGAAATATCGATGATGAAGAGTTCAAACAGTTTCGCGATCTCATCTACGATGCGAGCGGCATCAACTTTACCAGCTCGAACCGCTCTATCCTCGAAAGCCGGTTACGCGAGCGTCTCAAAACCTCGGGAATAGAAACCCTTACCGAGTACTACAAATGGATTCGTCGCGACCCCGAAGAGTTCAAGGTTCTCCTCGATACGGTAACGACGAATCTCACACGCTTTTTCCGCAACACCGCCCATATCAAAACCTTTGAGTACGCCGTTCTGCCGGACCTCATCGAGTACAAGCGCCAAAACGGAAGCAAACACCTCAACATGTGGAGCGCCGGCTGCTCTACCGGCGAAGAGCCCTACACGATGGCAATGGTCGCGCGTGAGCTCGTACCCTCGTCGATCTCCATCCACATTACCGCCTCGGACATCAGCCTGAAGTCGCTCATGGTGGGGCGCCAGGGGCTCTATCCGGAAAATCGAGTAGACCACGTGCCGCCGGAGTATCTCCGCAAGTATTTCACGAAAAAACCCACCGGATATCAGATCAACGAGGAGATCACGAACCTCGTCACCTTCGATTATCATAACTTAAAGCACGACAGCGGCCTGCGGGAGCTCGACGTCGTGTTCTGCCGCAACACACTCATCTATTTCGACGAAACCGCGCAGCGAAACACCGTAGAGCGTTTCTGGGATGCCATGGCACCGTACTCCTACCTGTTCATCGGGCACTCGGAATCGCTATTTGGAATGAATACCAAATTCGAGTTCCACAGAACCGATTGGGCCTCCGTATACCGAAAGAGGCTGGGACAATAGACATGGCTGAACAGACTGAAAAGATAAACGCCCTCGTCGTCGACGACTCCGCGCTCATGCGAAACCTTGTCGGCAAAATGCTCGAGGCGACCGGAGACATCCACGTGGTGGGAACCGCGATGAACGGCGAGTTCGCCCTGCAGAAAATCGATAGATTAAAGCCCGACGTGATCGTTCTCGACATCGAGATGCCCGTCATGGACGGCATTGCATTTCTCCGCGAGCGGCGCGCCCGAAACATCGAAGTCCCGGTGGTCGTGCTTTCCTCGGTGGCCAAAAAGGGCGCGAAGGTCACGATGGATGCCCTCGCGCTCGGCGCATCCGATTTCGTCACCAAGCCCTCCGGCTCGGTCTCCCGCGATATCATCCGAGTTGAGGCCCAGGTAGTGGAGCTCGTACGCTCCTACGGGCGCCAGTATCGAAGCCGACACGGGAAAAGCACTGTCGCGCGCCCTGCCGACAGCTCGCCCACCGTCGAGCCGCATGCCCGTCCGGCTGTCACCGAGCGCGCCGCCCAGCCGAGCACGCCACCTCAGCCGCAGGCACCTCCGGCTCGCCGAACCCCGCGAGCAGAGCCGACCAGGCCGGAAATCGTTGCCATCGGCATTTCTACCGGCGGTCCCAATGCCCTGCGGAAAGTTTTCGCAGAGTTCGATTCCCAACTCCCCGTACCGGTTGTGGTGGTACAGCACATGCCTGCCGGGTTTACCAGTGAGTTCGCTCGAAGCCTCGACCGTGTGTGTGCACTCCAGGTCAAGGAGGCCGAAGACGGGGACGAGCTGCGCCCCGGACATGCCTTTATCGCTCCGGGAAACTATCACTTGTCGGTCAACCGAAGCTCACAACTCGTCACCGCCCGCGTATCGCAGGAAGAGCTTCGCAACGGACACCGGCCCTCCGCCGACGTGCTGTTCGAGTCCGTGGCGGAAATCTACGGAAATCGGGCGGTCGCGGTCATCATGACCGGCATGGGACGCGACGGGTCGAGCGGAATCGGGCAAATCTATGAGCGCGGTGGGATGACCATCGGGCAGGATGAGGCCAGCAGCGTTGTCTACGGGATGCCGAAAGTCGCGTCTGAGTCGGGTTATCTGCGTCGGCAGGTAGCACTCCACGAAATCGCGGGAACCATTGCCGAGGTGGTAACCGCTACCTACACCTAAGCATGTGAGGAGTCGGCGCCGGAGACGCGCCTGAGCACCGACGGCATCTGCGAATTACCGTGGCGGCGGTTATACCGATACACCGCGGCGAATCCGGCGACCAGTGCGCCCCCTCCGACAGCGACCCGCGCCGCCTCAGAGGTCACTCCCAGCCACGGTCCCGAGGCAAGGAACCCGCCGACAAACAACACGAGCGGGAAAATGAGAACCATGAATCCGGCGAGGATCGCTTTGCCCGGATGAACAAACACCTCTACCTCGTCGTTGGGGTTGAGATCGAGGTTGTTGGTGTTTGCCGCGTCGAAGCTCCGCTGTTTCGTGCCGCAAAACGACCCCGAGCACGCTTTGCAACCGGCGAGATCCGAGCACGAAAGCGTCACTCGCTCGCCGTCTATGCTAATTACCCGTGCTTTCTCCACCATCTTGTCCCCCCTCGCAGGGAATCCGTATCGCCTCTATCGAGCTCGTCTCCCCGGAGTCTTCTATTTCGAGGACGACCCCTTGGAGCTCCAGCCGACCCCACGCTTCGGAGGAACGCTCGGGTATTTGCGTTACGTACTGCTCGATTTCTACCGCCGGATCAAGCCCGGACACACTGTCCAGGCTACCGGTGCGCCCCGCGTCGCAAATGACCGCCGTTCCTTCGGGTTGCACGTGAGCGTCGGAGGTCTGCACGCGTTGTCCCGTTCCGATGACGGCCGAGACCTGTCCGTCGGCCAAAAAAAACATACTATACTTCTCCGCCGTGGTCACCGCGTGGAAGTCCACGATGACCACGTCGGTATCCTTCTTTGCGCGCTCCACCAGCTCCGGCAAAAAGGTAAAGGGATTACTGAGGTGCACCTTGGTGAACCCCGAGACGCCTACGAGACTGATCACCGCTACGCGCCGTTCACCGGCGGAGAAGTGCCGCCAGCCCCGGCCGGGGTTTCCCGGAGGGAAGTTCGCCGCTCGCAGAATGTAGGGTGCGGTTTCGAGGTGCTCGACCATGTCCTTTTTGTAGTAGACCTGATCGCCGGTGGTGATGCAGTCGACGCCGAGTTTGCGAAGATAGATCGCATGGTTTTTCCCGATACCGAAGCCGCCGGTCGTGCCGTCGCCGTTGGCAATGACGAGGTTCACGTCGTATTCGGTTCGGAGCTTGGGAATGAGCTTCTTGATACAGTAAACACCGGCTTTTCCCACGATTTCACCGGCAAACAAAATGCGTATGGCCACGGGCCGATCCTTTCAAAAGCGCTTTGCGGCTTTGCGAGTGTAGCAGTCTCGGTGCGTTTGGGCAAACGGCCGAGCTCGTTTCAGCTCGTTTCAGCGCGTTCCAACGCGTTCCAACGCGGACGGGAAGCCGCGGTGCAAAACGTCCACAGCGCGGCAAATTTACTGTTCGGACTCGACAGAAGCGGCAAAAGTACGCATATTATGAGCGAGGGACGGTTTGCGAAACAAACGCCCTCGGGTCGCCTCGTAGAGGGACTAAGACGCCGCTCCGGACGAAAAACGTCGGAGCACCCACAGGAGTTTACATATGAAACAGCGAGAGTTCGTGGATCTCGGTGGAATGATGGATGAGATTTTCTCGGCCGCGGAGAATCTCAAGGATGTGTTCGAGGACAGAATGGGCTACAAGCCCGGAGAACGCGGGTTCAACTGGGATGCCCGCCACGACTTCTATCCGTTCTATTCCTATCCGCCCGCCAACATCTACATGACCGAAAACAAGACCATCGTGTTCGAGTTTGCCCTTGCCGGGTTCGAAGAGGAAAACGTCAATCTCGAGTTCCGCGGCGACTACATGTATCTCAACGCAACGGTACCCGAGGAGACCGGCGAGCAGGACATTCACTATCTCAAGCGGCGACTCAAGTTCAAAAACATTAAAGATCAGAAATACTACGTGCCCGAAGACAAGTTCGACCGTGAAAAGGCCGAGGCGGTGTTCAAGAACGGAGTTCTCACCGTTACCGTGCCGCCCAAGGAAGAAGTTGCCGAAGGCGAACGAGTCTCGGTCAATATTAAGAAGGAGGGAAGCTAATGGGCTTTCTCTTCCCCGTTCTAATCGGCGTGGCGCTGGGGTATTTTTTCAAGCCTCAGCTCGACAATCTCGTGCGGCGCGCCATGCGCATGCTCAATGACAACCGCCGCGACGACGATCCATGGCGACGCTGAATGACCCGCTGAGCGACCGCGTGCGCTCGGCATAGGGACAGCGCCGACCGTTCGCCGGTAGATCGCCCACGCCGTGGTGTGGGCCAACACAACAATAACGAAACAAAGCGGGCGCCGAACTGCAACGCAGGGGCGCCCGCCTTTTTGCGCCGCGGCCCCAGCCGGCCTTCCCGCTTTTTTGCTTTTCGCGAGCTCGGTTTCGCGTTATACTGCCCGACGCGCTTTATGAAACTCGCGGTGTTTGTGCTCAACAAGGAAGAGCTCCTCGAACAAGTGCTCGAGGCCTACGTAGAGGCCGGTATCGAGGGGGCGACCATATTGGATTCAGAAGGTATGGGACGGTTCCTCACCTACGAAGTTCCGCTGTTTGCCGACTTCAAAGAGTTCATGAAGGGTAATAAACCGTACAACAAAACCATTCTCTCCGTCGTGCGCGATGAAGAGGCCATTCCACGACTGGAAACGCTGCTGGACACCGTGTGTGGTGGACTGTCCGCCCCTGGTACGGGAATCTTCTTCACCGTGCCGGTAGATTATGCGGTGGGCCTGGTTGGGCAGGAGGAATAGCGTGACGGCGACGCTTTCAGACATTCTCGATCCTCGCTGCGTGGTGCTCGAGCTCAGTGCTCGCCGGAAACGGCAAGCCATCGAGGAGCTCGTTGCCACCCTCGAAGCGGCGGGAAAGATTAACAACGCGAAAAAACTCACAAAAGAGATACTCGAGCGCGAGAAGCTTACGTCGACGGCTGTCGGCAACGGCCTCGCGGTACCGCATAAGCTGTCTCAAGAAGCACCCGAAACCGCACTCGCGATCGGCCGGGCACCCGCCGGCATAAAATTCGGTGCGCCGGACAACGAGCCTGTGACCCTCGTCTTTCTCCTCGTCGGCCCAACCGGCGCCCACACCGCCCATCTCCGCCTTCTCAGCCGTCTCTCCCGCTATCTCCACGACCCGACGTTTCGCTCGAGTCTCCTCGAAGCCCCCTCGGCCGAGGCGCTGATCGAAGTCTTCGGCGAACGGGAGCAAGCGCAATGACCTCCCGGCAGGTGCGGTGGAATATTGTCCGCGTCGCTTTGACCACCCTCTACCTGATGGTCGGTTGGGTGCTGTTTACCTGGCGGATCGAGCCCCGCTTTCTGCTTGCCGGGTTTGCCTTTTCGTTCATCGTTGCCCTGCTTACCTACTCATTGTTCATCGAGCAGGAGGAAGCATCACGTCGCTCACTCATCCCGCGGGTCTACGTGTTGATCATCTACGTTGCCGTGTTGATTTTTCAGATGTACGCCGCGAGCTTTCGCGTCTTGTGGAACATCCTCCGGGGCCGTATCAATCCCGGGGTCGTTCACTTTCGCACCCGCCTCTCGAGCGACATCGCCCGAGTGGCGTTGGCAAACTCCATCACCCTCACACCGGGAACGATTACTCTCGATCTCGACGACGACCATCTCATCGTACATTGGCTCGATGCCCGAACGACACACTCGAAATACGCCGGCGAGCTCGTGAAGGGAGCGTACGAACGCATTCTCAAGCGCATATGGACCTAATGCTTCGCTACATGACCTATTTCTTCCTCGCCTCGAGCGTGATCGGAATGATCCGCGTGCTCATCGGACCAACCGTCGTCGACCGTATGATCGGGCTGAATCTCGTCGCCTCGCAGATTCTTGCCCTTCTCGTTCTCATTGCGGTTGCCGAAACCCGCACCGTCTATCTCGACGTAGCGCTCGTCTACGACATTTTCGGTTTTGTCGGTATCCTCGCCATCGCGCGCTACGTGGAGACCAAGGAGGAGAACCAATGAACTGGGGGGCAGCCGTCTTTTTCGGCTTCGGTGTCATATTTGCGGTTATAAGTCATCTCGGCGTGTTGATCTTCCCCGACGTCTATACACGCCTGCAGGCCTCCTCCACTGCAACGACCACATCGGTTTTTTCGGTCATCGTCGGATGCATGTTCCTCATCGGCTGGGACGAGATGACCGGAAAGCTCGCGGTCATCGCCCTGTTCTTTTTCGTCTCGAGTCCGGTTGCCGCCCATATCATCGCGCGCTTTGCGTGGCGAAACGAAATGGTTCCGTGGCGCAGAAGCTATCTCAAACGACGCAGGTTTCGAGGTGACGATGGCTGATCTGGTACTCGTGATGCTCGTGGTCGTTGCTGTGCTGTCACTGCAGGTGCGCAACATGCTCACCTCGGTCATCCTCATATCGGTGTTTAGCCTTCTCAGCAGCCTACTGTTTTTCATCTATCATGCGCCCGACGTGGCACTGACCGAGGCGGCGGTGGGAACCGGCGTGGGCACCCTTGTGTTCGTCTGGGCCGTGCATAACACGCAACGGAGGGACAACTCCTGATGGGAGACGCCAAGCGCACCCCGAGCTCCAACATCAAGCGCGTCTATCGGGCGCTCGTTGACGTGATTGCCCTTCTCGTTGTGGTCGCGCTGTTTGTGTTCGTGCTCACACCGGGGGAGACCGGGGGGGCAGGCTCGGCGAGCGGCGCGGTGGGGACGGAACCGGACGCGGCGCCGGACGAAGCTGCGCCGGAGGAAGCGGCGCCTTCGGCGGGCGAGGGCGACGGCAAAGCCGACGGTGATGCCGGCATTGCCCCCGGGCGCATACGCGAACACATCCTCGAGCACGGGACCGCCGAGACCGGCGCGTTCAATCTCGTAACCGCCATCTATCTCGGATATCGCGCCTTCGACACGCTTGGCGAGACCATTGTGCTTTTGCTCGCCGTCTCCGGTGTCGCCTACTTCGTGGGGGCTAAGCGATGAAGAAGACCGACATCATCGACGTGATCGCGCGCAAGCTCGCTCCGTTCATCTTTCTCTTTGGGTTCTACCTCGTCGCCTTCGGTCACCGCACGCCGGGCGGCGGCTTTCAGGGCGGCGTCGTCATTGCCTCCGGGGTCATCCTTCTTGCACTCGGCCGGGATCCTCAAACCGCACTTTCGGCGTTTCCGGCCTCTCGCCTATCCTTCGCCGAAATCGTGAGTTATGCACTGCTTCTCGCTCTCGGCATACTCGGCATGGCAATGGGGGGGCGCTTTCTCGAAAACGTACTACCTGTCGCCGCAGACGGCGCCGTCCCGCAGGTAAGTTTCATCTTCGCGCTCAACATTGTCATCGGCGTAAAGGTGGGCGCGGGGGTAAGCCTCATTTGCCTAAACCTCTTCGAGAGGGAGTCGCGATGAGCGTGTATCTCATCGGCCTCGTGTTTCTGATCGGCATGTGGGGCGTGTTGTCGAAACCAAACATCCTCAAAAAGGTCGTCGCGCTAAACGTGATGAACGGTGCGGTGGTGATGTTCTTCATCCACCACAGCTCACGCTCGGGAACGACGGCCCCGATCCGCAATGACGATATCGCCGGTTTTAGCCGGGCGGTGATGGTCGACCCGCTGCCGCAGGCGCTCATGCTTACCGCGATCGTTGTGGGCATCTGTATCACCGCCTTGGGCCTCGCGCTTGCGGTGCTTCTCTATCGCAAGTTCGGGACCCTCGACATGCGCGAGATCGAAGACCGCGCGTGGGGCCCGAAATCAGAGGGCGAGGGAGACGCCGATGAGTGATTTCGTCATTTTGCTCATCGTATTGCCGCTTGCCGGCGCGATAGCGCCTCTGGCCGCAAAACTCCCGGCTTTTGCCCGCAAGGGGCGGCTCGTGCGCGCGCTTTTGCTGCTCTCGGTCGCTCCGTTGGTCGCGGGCGTTGCTGCTCTGATCCGGCTCTATCCCACGGTGGCCTCCGGCGGCCCGCTTTCCTACACGCTCGGCGGGTTCCCCGTGCCCGTTGGAATCGCCCTCGAGATGGACGGGTTGGCCTGGCTGGCCTCGCTTCTGGTCTATCTGTTGTCGCTTTTGATCGGCGTGTTCGCCCTCTCCCATCGCGAATACCGGGCGGAGTTCTACTTTTTCTACGCGCTCTTGGTCGCGGGGATGGAAGGCGTCGTTCTTACCACCGACCTCTTCAATATGTTTGTCAGCTTCGAGATCGTGGCGATCGCCGCCTACGTGCTCATTGCCTACCACCGCGATGCGCTCTCTCTCGTCGCCTCGTTCAAGTACCTTATTCTCAGCTCCGTCGGCATTTTCTTCTTCCTCTTCGGTACCTTTATTATCTACCGCGAGCTCGGCACGCTCTCGCTCGAGGAGATCTCGACCTTCTATCGCGAAAGCACCGACCCATCGCGGCTGCGCGTGCTTCGCCTGGCGCTGACCACCCTGGTCGTCGGCATCGGGGTTCGCACCGCTTTCATCCCCTTTCACACGTGGCTTCCCGAGGCCCACGCCTATGCGCCTCACCCCATTTCGGCCCTGCTCTCGGGCGTGCTCATAAAGATCTCCTTTTTTGCGATGGTGCGCGTTATCCATGCCTTCGACCCCCGGCTCTTCGCCCACCTGCTTTTGTGGATCGGTGCGGTCACCGCCCTCGTGGCGGTGGTCTGGGCGCTCTCCCAGCGTGATGTGAAGAAGCTCCTTGCCTACCATTCGATTTCGCAGATGGGCTACGTGCTCGCCGCCATCGGCGCCGCCGGCATTGCCGCGGCGGCAGGCGCAGGCGTCGCAGGGGGTGCGGACGCGGGTGTTACCGCGGGGGCCGCCGGCGGCGCGCTTGCTCTCAGCGGGTCGGTCTACCATGCGATCAACCACGGCCTATTCAAGAGCCTGCTCTTTCTCGCCGTCGGGACCGCGGTGCACATGACCGGCGAGCGAAACGTGTACCGCATGCCGCACCTCGGACGGCGCACGCCCCTGCTCGCGCTCCTGTTCCTCGTCGGTGCGCTCTCAATTGCAGGTGCCCCGGGCTTTAACGGGTATGCAAGCAAATACGTAATTTCGAGCGTTCTCGACGGCTCGCCTGCGTACCTGCTGCTGTGGCTTACCGGGGTGGGAACCGTTGCCTCGTTTATTAAGCTCTCGCGCGTGTTCCGGCCGGACGCCCCCACGGGGGCTCTTGGCCGCCGCCCGCGAGTGCCCGGGCCGGCGCTCGCCGCCATGG
>JAWLED010000119.1:0-6402 GCA_041686235.1 Spirochaetia bacterium
TCGCAAACGCTCTTGGAGGACGACATGGCTCAGACCACTACACCGGCAAAGTCGCTGGGCAAAGAGAAGCTCAAAGACATGTATATGAAGATGTTGCACACCCGCAACTTTGAAGAAAAAGTCGCCTACTTCTTCTCTCGCGGCATGGTGCACGGGACGACACACCTCTACGCCGGCGAGGAGGCGACCGCAACCGGAATGCTTGCCGCAATGAAGGACGAGGATTTGATGACCAGCACGCATCGCGGCCACGGTCACCTCATTTCCAAGGGTGCGGACATTAGCCGCATGATGGCCGAGTTGCTTGGAAAGGACAGCGGCTACTGCAAAGGTAAGGGTGGCTCGATGCACATTGCCGACGTAGAGCGCGGAAATCTCGGTGCAAACGGGATCGTCGGCGGCGGCATTCCCATTGCAACCGGCGCCGGCATTACGACACGGATGAAAGAGATCGACCGTGTCGTCTTATCCTTTTTCGGAGACGGGGCGCTGAACGAAGGGGTGTTTCACGAGTCGTTGAATCTCGCCTCGATTTGGAACCTTCCCGTTGTGTTCGTATGTGAGAACAATCAGTACGCGATGTCGTTTAGCCGCAAAAAAGCGTTCAACATTGAAGATCTTACCAAACGTGCCGACGCCTACGGGATTCCCGGCGTAAATGTCGACGGGAACAACGTGTTCGAAGTGTACGAAACGGCGAAGTGGGCTCGGGAGCATGCTCGCGAGACCGGCCCGGTTCTCATCATCTCCAACACGTACCGGTACAAGGGCCATTCCAAGAGCGATGCAAATCGCTACCGCACGAAGGAAGAGATAGAGGAATGGAAGCAGCTCGACCCGATCCCCCGGATGCGTGAAGTACTCGAGCAAGAGAAGATGTTTACCAAGAAAGAGCTCGACGAGATGGAGAAAGAGGCCGCGGACAATATAGAGAAGGCCGTCGAGTTTGCCGAGAACGCTGAGGAACCCTCAGTCGATACGCTCACCGACGACGTGTACGCATAACGGAGGCTTAAGAGAATGCGAGATATTACCTATGCAGAGGCAGTTCGTGAAGGAATGAGTCACGCCATGCGCAAAGACCAAGACGTCTTTTTCATGGGCGAAGATATCGGCGTTTATGGCGGGGCGTTCGGCGTGTCCGTGGGAATGCTCGAAGAGTTCGGAGAGGAGCGGGTCCGCGACACGCCGATATCCGAAGGTGCTCTCATCGGCTCCGGCGCGGGAGCCGCCGTAACCGGTATGCGCCCGATCGTAGAGGTTCAGTTTAGCGACTTCATCGCGGTCGGTATGGATCAGCTTGCCAACCAGGCCGCGAAGATCCGGTACATGTTCGGCGGTCGTGCAACGGTGCCCATGGTCGTGCGCACACCGGCCGGCTCGGGTACGGGTGCGGCAGCGCAACACTCCCAAAGCATGGAAGCGTGGTATGCACACGTGCCCGGCTTGAAGGTCGTTGTGCCGTCGACTGCGTACGACGCAAAGGGGCTTCTGTTGTCTTCCATCTATGACGAGAACCCCGTGGTATTTATGGAGCAGAAGGTGCTCTACCGCAAAAAAGGCCCGGTCCCCGAGGAAGAGTATTACATTCCCCTCTCGGAATCGGAGGTCAAGCGAGAAGGAAGCGACCTCACTATTGTGAGCTACGGTCGAATGCTTCCGATGTGTATGGAAGTTGCGCAAGAGCTCTACGATTCGGAGGGCATCAACATAGAAATTGTCGATCCGCGCACCTTGCGGCCGCTCGACGTTGGGCCGATCATAACGTCGGTCGCGAAAACCGGTCGGGCACTCATCGTTCACGAAGCAGTGCAGTTCGGCGGATTCGGCGGTGAGTTGGCCGCACAGATCGCGGACAGCGAGGCATTCTACTATCTCGATGCGCCGATTAGACGCATCGGCGGTGCCGATTCGCCCATCCCGTATAATCCGAACCTGGAAAAGCACGCCGTGCCGACCCCCGATAAGGTCAAAGCGGCTATTCGTGAATTGCTCGACTAAGGAGGCTGCACCGTGGCAGATGCCGTAATAATGCCGAAGGCCGGAATGGCCATGGAAGAGGGCCAGATTATTCGCTGGCTCAAACAAGAGGGCGACTCGGTGAAGACCGGTGAGCCCGTTCTGGAGATTGAAACGGACAAAGTGGCAATGGAGGTGGAGGCCGAGCGTTCGGGAGTACTGCTAAAGATCACCCGGGGCGAGGGCGAAACCGTTCCGGTCACCGAGCCCATTGGATATATAGGCGATGAGGGCGAAGAGCTTCCCGCGGAGGCATCGTCCGGGGCGAGCTCGGCCGCATCGGCGGGCGCAGCCCCCCTCTCGCAGGGAGAAGCGGGTCGGCCGGCGGCGACCCCGTACGCTCGCACCCTCGCCCAGCGCCATGGGGTGGACTTGTCCGCCGTAACGGGCACCGGCTCGCACGGCGAGATCAAAGGGCGAGACGTCGAACAGGCTGCCTCCCAAGGTGCGGCAGCCGGACAGCCGACTGCATCCGCGGCAGCATCCGCGGCCGCCGTCGACGCGACGCCGGTGGCTCGCCGGGTTGCAGAACAGCAGGGCGTTGACCTCTCGCGAGTATCGGGAAGCGGCCCGCAGGGCCGGATCACCAAGGAAGACGTTGTGGCCGCCGCGTCTCAACCTTCCGGACCGCCGGCCCCGGCCGCGTCCGCAGCAGCGGCACCGGCCGGCGCCGCCTCAGGCGGTGAAGCGCCGGCCTCCGGCCGGCTTCCGGTGGGAGAAGCCGAGCACAAACGCTTTTCGAGCATGCGGCGGGCGATCGCGCGGAATATGCTCGAGAGCCACCAATTGATCCCGCCGGTTACGCTCAACGGATATGCCGAAGTATCTCGCCTTCTGGCGCTGCGTGCCGAGGCAAACGAGGAAGACCCGGACAATAAGCTCTCGGTAAACGACTTCGTGCTCAAGGCTACGATCGAAGCACTGCGGCGTCATCCGGGCGTAAATGCTACTGCGGATATGGAGGCCGAGGAGGTCGTCGAGTACGGCAGCGTGAACCTCGGTGTTGCGGTCTCGCTTCCCGATGGGCTTATCGTGCCCGTCATCGAGTCCGCCGAGTCCCTTTCGTTGCGTGGCCTGGCCTCACGGGTCCGAGAGCTCGCCGCGGCGGCCCGCGGTAAGTCGATAGCGCCGGAGCAACTCTCGGGTGGCACGTTCACGGTTACGAACTTGGGAATGTACGGTATTACCACATTCACCCCGATCATCAACCCGCCGCAAGTGGGAATCCTTGGTGTCGGCTCGATCGAGGAGAGCCTCAGTCTCGCGGACGACGGGTCGGTAACGACACGCAAGACGATGGGGCTGAGCCTGACGATCGATCACCGAGTCGTGGACGGGGCCCAAGGTGCCGCATTCCTTGCCACGCTGCGCACGCTGCTCGAGCACCCGGTTCGCTTTCTTGCAGCCTGAGCCCCACAAACGAACACCGGCTCATCGGTAGGCTTGTGCGCGGCTTCTTACGAGGCCGCGCACGTGTGCTATACGCATCGCCGCTCCGATCGATATACTACTGCCGCCCGGAGGACCGTGTGAGAACACAACGCCTGCTACAAAAGATCGCGCGCATGTACTACGTGGATGAGCTAAACCAGCGCGATATAGCACAGCGATTACACGTGAGTGTGGCGACCGTCTCGCGCGGGCTCTCGCGGGCAAAAGAGCAAGGTGTGGTCGAAATCCGCATACACGGTGACGCCGAGGGGTATGCTGAGCTCGAGGATGCCGTCGAAACGACCTATGGGCTGAGAGAGTGTATCGTGGTGGAGAGCGCTTCCCATCAAGAGGGTACGAACGCGCGGATGGCGGAGGCGGTTTCGGAGCTTCTCGCGCGCCTGTTGGAACCGGGAGACTACCTTGGTGTGAGCTGGGGGGAAACCCTCAAAGCCGTAGCCGATAACCTGCCGCAGACCGGCAGCGGCGGCGTAGACGTGGTCCCCATCATCGGTGCCATGGGCGAGGTGGAAACCGGCATTTACCCCAACGCCATTGCCGCGCGGTTTGCGCAGAAACTCGGCGGGGCAAGCTACTTGGTGAATACCCCGGCGATCCTCGATACGGCAGCCACGAGCAAATCTATGCGGGAGGACGGCAACTTCGTCCGGGTGCTCCGGGCGTGGGAAAAGGTGTCGACGCTCCTCGTCGGTGTGAGCGGTCTGACCGAAGAAGACTCGGTGGCGAAGTATTCGATACTCACGCCCGAAGATCTTGCCTCCCTTCGCGAGCAGGGGGCTGTCGCAGCGATGAACTTCACCTTCATGGACCAGTCTGGTAGGATTCTCGAAAGCGAGCTCGACGATCGGATGATCAAGATGGATGCCGGGTGGATGCGTGCCGCCCGGAATACGGTCGTCATCGCAGCAGGTGCCCGAAAGGCCGGTGCCTTGGCCGCGGCGTTCTCATCGGGAATCGGGTCGTGCCTGGTTACCGATGTAGACGCCGCCACCGAGCTTGCTAAAACACACGCACAAAAGGATAGCTGAGGCCTCTCATAGTGGCCGGGCCGTGAGATGTTCCACAAGGCGCTTTTTCCGCTCAACTTCAAAGAACCGGATACGCGAATCGAGGAGATGCTGGCGTTTCTCCGAAACTTCGGCACGAAACACGTGGTTTTTCTGCATGTCTCGAGTTTCGGGGTCGGAGGCTCGACCAAAGCCGAGCGCCGCTTGCGCGAGGTGGCCGACATCGCCTCGGAGCACGGATTCGAACCGCGTGTGCTGCTACGAAATGGGAGCGCTGCAAGCGAAATCGTGCGTGTGTGCGGCGAAGAAGAACTGGACTTTATTTGCTTTTCCTGGAAGCGCAAAAGTTGGATTCAACGAAGCGTACTCGGCAGCACATCCAGGGACGTTATCCGCTTATCCGATAGCCCTGTATTCGTAAAGAAGCGTATGCCGCCGAGCTCCGATGAGGGCGGGATGACGGTCGTCTACGGTACCGACTTTCGGGCAACCGATGCGAACATAAGTCCCTACCTGCGCTTCTCGGGACTTACCGCAAAGCGTCTGTGGCTGGTCCACGTCGGCAGCAGAGCTCCCGATCCGGAGGCGGAGCACCGGCGCGTGCAACAGGTCGAATCCAACCTTGCTCGCCTGTCGAATGAATTCGCCGATAACTATGAGGAGATCAACGAAATCGCTACGGTCGGCACGCCGAGGCGAGAAATCGTTCGACACGCCCGACGAGTCGGAGCGGATCTCATCGTGCTCGGAAAATCGGACAAAGCAAGCGCGTTTGCTGCGGTCACCGGCTCAACTGCCGAGGAAGTTCCATACTCGGCGCGGTGCTCGGTGCTTCTCGTTCCCCGGAGGTAAGCTCGTGCGACGAAAACAGCTGGTCTTCATAGTCTCTCTTTTCATTGTCGTTGGGCTTGTTGCATTCGGTGCACTTCGTCCCGATGAGCTGGACGAGATTTCGCGGATCGTGCACGGCTCTATCATCGAGCACTTCGGATGGGGCTATCTGCTTGCCGCCTTTGCATTTCTCGTGTTTTCGATTTCCGTCGCCGCGAGTAAATATGGGCGCATTAAGCTCGGCAAGGACTATGAAAAGCCGCAGTACAGCTATTTCGGCTGGTTCAGCATGCTGTTTGCGGCCGGTATGGGAATCGGGCTCATCTTCTGGGGCGTTGCGGAGCCGCTCAATCACTACTTGAATCCGCCGGAGTATTTGCCGGGAACCTCCGGGGAGGCCGCGCGTTTTGCCATGACCCATAGCTTTTTTCATTGGGGGTTGCACCCGTGGGGCATCTATATCGTGATGAGCCTCTCGATTGCCTATTTCTCGTTCCGTCGAGGGATGCCTCCGCTGATTTCGAGCACCTTCTACCCTCTCCTTGGGGACCGCATCTATGGTCCGCTGGGGTATCTCATCGACATACTTGCGGTTTTCGCAACGATCTTCGGTATTGCAACGTCGCTGGGACTCGGTGCACTCCAGCTGACAAGCGGAATAGCGGAGGTATTCCCTATCTCCGGCGGGCAGACGGATACCCTCATAATAATTGCGGTCGTCACGGTGCTCTTTATGCTATCGAGTGCGTCGGGGCTGGACAAAGGTATCCAGATCCTGAGCAAGAGCAACGTGATGATCGCCCTCGTGCTCTTGTTCTTTATGCTGATCGTAGGCCCCACCTCCTATATTCTGAACATCTTCACCACGAGCCTTGGTGAGTATTTTTCCTCTATTGTGAACATCAGTCTCAGCACGAACCCGTTTCGCGGGTACGAGTGGACCAAGTCGTGGACGCTCTTCTATTGGGCGTGGTGGATCTCGTGGTCTCCATTTGTGGGGCTCTTTGTTGCAAGCATATCTCGCGGACGCACGATCAGAGAGTTCATCTTCGGCGCGCTCTTGGTGCCGACACTCCTCACCTTTCTGTGGTTC
>JAWLED010000120.1:0-6394 GCA_041686235.1 Spirochaetia bacterium
CTGACCTACGGCGCCGAGAGCACGTCCTCGAGCTGCTTTTTGTAGCGATGACGGATGTCCCGCAACACTTCGCGGTACGATGCGCTTTGGTAGTCCGGGTACGTCCAGCGCAGCGGCTCGAAATCGCCCTTGCGGTACAACAGGGTAATCTCCGCGTAAATGCCGTCAGAGAGCGGCACCCGCTGGGCGTTGTCTTTGGTCGAGGCCAGTATGAGCCGACCCAGGGTCAGGAGGCCCGGGTCGAGGTTTACACGCCGGCGCTGCTCACCCTCCGACGACGGTGCGGCGGGGCGGCAAAAACGCGTCTCCAGCTCGTCCGACCTCCGTTTGAACTCCGCAAGCCGGGAGGGATCGACCAGCTCAGAAACCGTCAGAAACACCCGCCGCAGCCCCTGCCCCATCTCCGCGGCGTAGTAGTCGGTAAACGTAAACGCGATCTCATCGCTTCGGAAGTCTACCGCCCCGAAGGCACGCTCCACCGCGTCGATGACCTCGTCGAGGGACGCGTCGGTTGAAAGCAAGGTCGGAATAACGAGCTTGGCCGGTGTAAAATCCGTTGCTACCCCATATTGCCCCCGGTTTGATTGAACGATTTCGTCTTTTATAGAATAATGCAGTCGTTATGCAGCCCGCAACCGGCTTTACAGAAGAGCTCGAGGAGGCCTTGAATACGCAGGCCGAGCGCCTCGAGGAAAAGAATATTCCTCAACTCAAGGAAGATTTTAGGCTCTTCCACGCCACCTTTCAGGGTTTGTTCAATGTCCTCCAGCGTAAGGGAATCGTCCAGGAGGATCCCTACAAGAACGACCAACGGATTTCCGAGGTCCAGCCACCCGAGGATGAGACGTTTATCGAGTCGGAGCGCGACCGCGTAATGAGTATCCGACTGTCACAATTCGACAGCATGCTCGACTTTCTCAACAACTACGTTCCGTTCCGTCTCGAAACGCTCGACCTCAAGCAAATTCGCAACCTCGTCAAGCTCACCGGCTACATCAAGTGGGACAACCTCTCTCAGTCGTCAAAAAGCCCGACAACCAGAACCCTCGCCGATTACGTGGCCACCCTCCGAGGCGACGCCGACCCGCTCTCCACAAACCTGGTCAAGGATTCGGTCGAGCAACTCTCGCGCAAATCAAAGGCGATCATGAAGGGGCTCAAGACCCTCGCCGACTACCACAAGGATCGCTTCAAGCTCACACTCAGGAAAGATGTATATCCTCAGATACCCATGGACGGCAAACAGGCGTTGGCTGCCCGCGAGGAGACCGTCAAAAAGATGAAGAAGGTCTTTGCCTCACAGCACAACGGCGAGCCGTTCTTTTCCGATCTCGCGGGCGAGGCGCTCGAAGAGGATTTTGCCCCGAACGGTGAAGAGCTCCGCCGCCAAGTTCTTGATAGACTCCGCCCAGCTTCCGAGCGGCCACAGCAGACTGCGCAGAAAGATCCGTTCAAGCCCATGCTGCTCGAAGCGATACGGGTTCTCGCCGGCGCCGGCCGGAATCTACAGACCGCGGAACGGAAAATTGGGGAAAACATTCACGTGTTGGATAATCGAAAGCGTTCCCTTTCCGAGCGCATTCGCATGTTCTTCGAGCGGGTGGCCAGTCGCGACAGCCGGCCGCACATATTCGAGCTCGAATACTTTGATGAGGCAACCTCGGCAACCCAGACCGAACACCTTTCTTCGGACGAGTTCACCGAGGAACTCGCGAAAAAGGGCCGCACCTACGACGCAATACTCAACAAGATGAGCACGACTGCTCGCAAGCTGAACAACGCCGGCGAGGAGCAACTCTTCGAGTTTCTCAACCGTCAAATCGAAGAGCTTCACACCGTCCAGCGCAGGCTCCAGTCGCTCGAAACGGCTATCCGCTCGGAGTTTCCCCGCGAACAACGGACCCAGATGCGAAGTATGCAAGCCGAAATCGACGCGCTCAAAGAGATCGTGTCGAAGGCAGGCAAAAAACGGCGCGAATACGTGGCGCGGAAAGAAGAGGCTGAGCAGCTGAAGAAACTGGGCATACAGGACGCCTAGTAGGTGCCGAGGACACGGACTCCTTCGGCTTCCCGCTCGAGGTCTTCGACGGCAGCCTCGAAGGTGGCCATGTCGGCGGGCAGTTCCATATCAAGATAGAACATGTAGTTCCACGGTTTGCCGAGTATGGGCCGGCTCTCGAGCTTCTTGAGGTTTACCTCGCGGTCGGAAAGCAACTGCATACAACGCGAGAGCGCCCCCGGCCGGTCCGGTGTAGAGAATACGACCGAAGCCTTCTGCGGCTTCTCCACCCCGGCGTCCTCTTGACGTGCCAGAACGAAGAATCGGGTATAATTCTGCGGGTTGGTCTCGATCCCCTCTTTGAGCACCTGCGCGCCGTAGGGCTCGGCAGCGTCTACATTTGCTATCGCCGCGTCTCCCGGCCGGCCTTCGGTCACGATGTGCTCCACCGAACCCGCGGTATCATAAAAGGGTATTTGCTTCCACTCGGGGTGTTCGGTAAGAAACGCCGCACACTGGGACAACGCTTGGGGATGAGAATACACTCTCTCAACATCGTCGATAGTCATTCCGGGGCGACCGATGAGACTGTGCCTGATGCGTATCATTGTTTCGCCGACGATACGCAGATCCGCGTACTGCAGCAATAAGTCGTAGTTCTCGTGCACCGACCCGGAGAGGGAGTTCTCGATCGGGACGATCCCGTACCGGACGTTTCCGTCGAGCACGGCCTGGAACACGTCTCTAAAACTCTGCATCGGACGCGACGTCAGGGTGGCATGTTGAAAATACCGTCGGAGCGCCATTTCGCTATAGGCGCCGCGCTGCCCCTGAAAGGCCACTTCCTCTTGCTCGCCGGCGGAGCGCGCCTGTTCAGACGTCTTCCCGCCCCCTGCCGCTGCCGAGACGCCGGTTCGCCGCCGGGGCAACTGCATCAGCTCTTTTTCGACCACCGGTGCCATTGCCTCGATATCTCGCATCAACCGCTCGAACTGCTCGGGATAGAGTGTCTGGGCACCGTCGGAGAGTGCGCGTTCCGGGTCGGGATGAACCTCCACCATCAACCCGTCCGCCCCCGCTGCGATGGCGGAAAGAGCCACCGGCGAGACTTGATCCCGCAGCCCGGTGGCGTGACTCGGGTCCACGATAACCGGGAGATGGCTCAACTTCTTGACCACCGGAATGGAGGATATGTCGAGGCTATTGCGCGTGTAGGGCTCAAACGTCCGGATACCGCGTTCACAGAGAATGACATCCTCCGCCCCGTGGGCAAGCAGGTATTCGGCGGCCATGAGCCATTCTTCGATCGTCGCGGCAATTCCGCGCTTGAGGAGAACCGGCACGGCCTCTGAGCCGACTTGTTTGAGCAAATCGAAGTTCTGCATGTTGCGCGCGCCGATTTGGAATACGTCGGCGTATTCCTTCATCATGTCTACCTGATCGGTGGACATGATTTCGGTCACGACCGGCATACCGGTTGCCTCGCCGGCCTCTTTGAGATACCGCAAGCCCTCCTCGCCAAGCCCTTGAAAGGCGTAGGGGGAAGTCCGCGGCTTGAAGGCACCGCCCCGAAGCAAAACACCCCCGGATTCCCGCACGCGATGGGCGGTCTCGAGCACCTGCTCGCGGCTCTCTACCGAGCACGGGCCGGCGATAACCGCTATGCGTCCCGCACCCACGCGGAGGTTTCCCACCGTTACGAGCGTGTCCTCGCGCTTGAGCTCTCGCGAGGCAAGCTTGAAGGGTTTACTAATCGGAATGACGCGGTCCACACCAGGAAGCACCTCTACCTCGCGATGGTCAATGGTGGCGTGGCCTACCGCACCAAAAATCGTTTCTTCTTCGCCGACGATCTCTCGAATCTTGAAGCCACGTTCCTGCAGGTATTCTCGGATGTGAGTTTTCTCGTCGTCGCGAATAGAGCGATTGAGCACTACTACCATGATGTATGGACCGTCCTTAGGAAGCTGGAAATCTCTGTCGAATGTAGCGTTCGAACTGTCGCTCGAGTGAGCTCTTGTAGGCCATGACACGTTCTACGTGCTTTTGCGTGCTCTCCGGGATGCTGTTCTCGCGCACGCGGCTCAAACCCGCATTGTAAATTGCCACTGCGGTGCGGTGGTCACGACCGTAATCGAGGCAGAACCTCAGATAGTCGGTGCCGTGGCGCGCGTTAACTTCGGGATGAAAGAAGTCGTCGGTAGACAGGCGCACAAAGCTCTTCGAGTTCAGCTGAAACAAGCCGCGATCTATGGAGTCCGAGTTCGCGTTTATGGCATTGCGCGAGAAGCGGCTCTCCACCCATGCAAGTGCAAACACCAGTGAAACGGGTAAATCGTTCCGGTCGGCATGGTAGAGCATAGGAAGCGCGATTTCGTCGGAGCCGGTCAACTCGCGGAAGAAGTCTACGACGACCTGATGGGTCACATCCTCCCGGTAGAGGCGGAGCATCGGGTTATCTTCTTCCAACACATTGGCTACGTTTGGGTAGGTGCCGGATTCAGGGACAAAGCCCTGGGTCTCCGTGCGCGAGTCCCAGCTGAACTCGTAACTGCTTTCCTGAGGCTGGGGCTCTGAGGGGACATAGGGGTTGCCGCTGCTGCAACCGAGCAGAATCGTTACGAGCGCTAAAAGAGTGAAACGGTTCATACTCATAGTCGCGTTCCTTCGACGCCGGCAGGGCCAAAGTGCTCAAAAGATACTCAGTTCGGCCCCATGAATCAAGACGTGAGCTTTACGACCACGGCTTGGCCACTCAAATTGTGAAGAAAGAGCCGGTCGCCCCGCTCGTATTCTTCGTTTCCGAAGGCGGTCACGCCCTCGCACCCGTAGAACCCGTAGTCATCGTACACGATAACCCCGCCCACCGGCATGCGGGGCCATACCCACTCGGCCACATCGCGAGCAGATTGATACACGTCTACGTCGATGTGGCAGAGTGCAATTGCACCCTCTGGTATCTCACCCCCGGTTTCCTCGGGGAACACCCCCTCGAGTACCGTAGCGTTGTTCGCTCCCACCGTCTCGAGGAGCGCCTTGACGGTATCTGCTGAGGCGTCGGCGTGTTCCCCGCCTTTATAGTAGTCGTCCCGGGGCCCCGCCTTCACGACGCCGCGAAACGTATCGGCGAGGTACACATGGCGGGGTCTCTCGAGACGCGAGGCCGCGTCGCACAGAAGGGCGCCGGTACCTCCACGCCACACTCCCACCTCGACGAATGCCCCCTCTACGGCGTTCAATTGCAGCGCTGTGCGCCACAAGAGATAACACCGGGCCTCGTCTACTTTCGTGTAATCGGCTACCGTGGCGTAGAGCACACGAAAGCGCTCGTCAACATCCCACGGACGGTAATTTGCTTCCGGACGAACGGGTCCGTAGCCTGCAGGATAGGAACGTTCCGAACGCACCGCCCCCATTAACGGCCACGCCCCTCGATATCGTCCGCTTGTCGCTCGGCGCGAAGCTTCTCGAGAAATGCCTCGGTTGCGGCGACCGTTGCAGACTGCACCATTTCGCCGGGCAGGCCTCTGCCCGTCCAGTCGTTTCCCTGGTCCACGTAAAATGTTTCGAGTTGCTGCTCGAGGTCGCGAACAGAGAAGCTCTCGTCGTGGTGCAATCGGTATTCGAGTTGATCGATGGTCTTCTCGTAGATCTCGTCGTACTTCTTCTTTAGGCGTTCTGTGGTTTCCATAGGCGTATTAGCGTCGCATAGCGGAGCGAAGGTGTTCTACGTAGTCGGCCGGCCCGCCTTCGCGATATCCGGTTTTTAGCACCATTTCTTCGTCCGCTGTAAGCAAGAAAATGGTGGGAAAGCCCTCCACCTCATAATCGCGCGCCAGGTTTTGGTTGTAGCTCTGTTGCTCTTCCGACTGCTCCCTCTCGCGCGGAAAGTCGATGAGAACCGGTACGAGATTGTCCTCGGCGAACTCACGAAAGGCGCGAGTATCGAGCACTTCTTCTTTCAAACGCTGACACCAGCCGCACCAGTCGGAGCCGGCAAAATAGAGAAGAACGTGCTTATCCTCTTCGGCGGCCTGCTCGAGGCCCGTATCGAGGTCCGTTTCCCAATCATATATGTCGCCCCACGCCGAAGCCGCCAGAAGGGCCAAAACACCGAGTAACGCAATGCGTTTCATAAGTATACCGTAGCTAATCGCGTTGCCCCGGTCAAGCGCAGGTATGTTACACTCAACCGACATGAGCACCCACGGGCACGACAGCCATAATGACAGCCATAACGACGGGCACGAACACGGGCACGACCATCACGACGAGAAGACCCTACTCGAGCACACCCGGGAGCAACTCGAATCCGATTCGCGGTTCATCGATCTCATCGACACCAACTTTCACCGAAACGGCCTGCTCTATCCGGCGGACCTGCTCTCGAGGGCG
>JAWLED010000030.1:0-26565 GCA_041686235.1 Spirochaetia bacterium
CCGAACAGCCGCGCGGGCCGTCGTTCCCACACCGACAACACTGCGAGAGAGCAAACGATAGATGCAGCACGGCCCCCGGTTCGGGTATCGGGGGCCGTGTTATGTTACAGGCGGTAGTGTGAGCCGGGTCAGTAGCTTTTCTGACGAAGTAGCCGCGAGGAGTTTGCGAGAATGCCGAGGTCGGGAAGCGATTGCGCCGCCGCCGCGAGTATGGGCGGCAATATTCCGAAAGCCGCCAGGGAGAGCCCGGCGAGGTTATAGGCGGCAGTAAAGCCGATGTTGCCGCGGACGACCCTGAGTGTACGTTTTGCCACGGAGAACGCGTCGGGGACGAGCATCCAGTCGTCGCGCAGGAGCGCGACGTCGGCGGCCTCTACGGCCACATCGGTGCCTGCCGCACCCATCGCCATACCGACATCGGCCTGTGCAAGCGCCGGAGCGTCGTTTACCCCGTCACCCACCATGACGACAATGTGGCCTTTCTCCTGGTACTCCTGCACGATACGGATCTTATCTTCGGGCAGGAGCTCGGCGCGATGCCTTACGCCGAGCGTAGCCGACAGTCGGGCCGCGGTGTCCTCGGCATCACCGGTGAGCAATTCTACGCTGTCGATACCGAGGTCCCGCACGGCCGAGAGGGCTTGCGGAACCTCTTCGCGTACCTGATCGGAGACGGCAATGAAGCCGATCGGCGTTCCGTCTTTCGTGACCACGATTATCGTAGCTCCGTCGGCTTTGAGCTCCTCGACCCGCTGTGGCCCGCGAAGGTCCGGTCCGCTCTTTCCCACCTCGATGTTCTTTCCGTTTACCACCGCACGAATTCCCACGCCGGGCACGGATTCGAACTCCTCGGGTCTTTCGAGGGACAGGTCCTGCTCGGCTGCCGCGGTGCGGAGTCCTTCGGCGATTGGGTGTTCCGAATAGCGCTCGGCCGAGGCCGCAAGATTGAGGACCTCTCTCTCGTCCGAGTCCTCTGTCGGGACGACCTCCCGAACTCGCGGACTCCCGATTGTGAGAGTGCCGGTTTTGTCGACGAGCAATACGTCGGCTCGGTCGAGGGTCTCGAGGTATTTCCCGCCCTTTATGAGCAGACCGTGGCCGGCTGCCGCCCCGACCGATGCGAGGACGGCGATCGGGGTGGCAAGGGCGAAGGCGCAGGAACAGGCGACGACGAGAACGGCAACGGTGGCCAGAGCATCACCGCTGAAGATGAAGGTGGCCGCGGCAATGGCGGCGACGACCGGCAGATAGTAGCCGGAGAACTTGTCGGCAACACGCTGAACGTCACTTTGATTCGCCTCGGCCTCTTCCACCATCCGGATAACTTTGCCGAAGGTGGTATCGCTGCCGATGCGCTCGGTACGAATACGCAGCGAGCCGAGCTGGGGTATCGTTGCCGCATACACCGACGCGCCGGTGCCGACATCGACCGGCATCGACTCACCGGTGATGGCCGACTGATCGATCGTCGCGTGGCCGGCAATAACGGTGCCGTCCACGGGAATGCGCTCTCCCGGGCGGACCACCACCGTATCCTCGAGGGTGAGCGCGTCGAGATCGACAACTTCCTCCTCGCCGTCGCGCTCAACGCGCGCCTGGCGGGGCGCCATGCTTTCGAGGTTATGGAGGGCTCCCCGGGCCTTTTCTGCGGTGAATTGCTCGGCGTAGTCGCCGAGGCGCATAAAGAACACCACGATGGCCGCCGTTACCCATTCGCCGGCCACCATGGCGGCAACCGCGCCGACGGTCATGAGCGTATGCGCGAGGACGCGACCCCGAAGGGCGGCGGTTATGACGTTACGGAATATGGGATAGCCCCCGGCGAGGAGCACGGCGAGGGCGATGTACCACGGGATGTGGCGGGTGACGGCGTCGAACAGGCCGAGCCACTCGCCCACAACGACAATGAAGAGTACCGCTCCGAAGACAACGCCGAAAAGACTCAGCGCTTGCCGGGTAAGTTTTGCCCCGCGCGATTGAGCTGAGTTGTCGGTGTCACCGGCGCCCTCGTTTTCGTGCGGAACCTCATACCCGGCATCCGCCACCGCTTTGCGAATGTGGGAGACGTCGAGCGTTTCTACGCTGAAGCGGATGACGGCCTTTTCGGCCCCGAGGAGCACGTCCGCATCGTCGACCCCGTCGACCCCGGATATTGCCTTGCGCACATGGGAAGCGCACTCGGCACAGTCCATTCCGCGTACCGGAACTTCCATTTTTCTCTGATCGTTCATGTCGGGAATAAGATACCAATGCAAGAGCAAAGTGGGAAGGCCGCCGCCGCAGGCGTACCGGTGCGACCGCCGGGCCCTGAGGCCGCCGCCGCAGGCGTACCGGTGCGACCGCCGGGCCCTGAGGCCGCCGGCGTACCCGCGCACCCGCGCGCCGCGAGAATAGCTTGTAGCGGGATCGGCTACCGTGCTACAGTATGGGTACCGTAAATACTTGTTTACGCTTCCTGGGAGGGGAATGGCACGGTCAACGGCTTCTACCTACGACGAAAGTAAAGTAAAGACGCTCTCATCGCTCGAGCACATCCGGCTGCGCACCGGTATGTACATTGGCCGCCTCGGAGACGGCACGAGCCTCGACGACGGGATCTACGTACTCTTGAAAGAGGTCATCGACAACGCGGTGGATGAGTACATCATGGGCTACGGCGAGACGATCCGCATTGTCGTAACCGATGAGCTGGTGAAGGTGCGCGATTTCGGGCGCGGCATTCCGCTGGGAAAGGTGCTCGAGTGCGTTTCGGTCATAAACACCGGCGCCAAGTACAACGATGATGTGTTCCAGTTTTCGGTGGGCCTCAACGGCGTCGGGACCAAAGCGGTCAACGCGCTCTCCTCGCACTTCCGCGTGGTATCGTTTCGCGAGGGAAAGTACTTCGAAGGGGTGTTCAGCAAAGGCGAAAAGGTGTCGGAGCGCTCGGGAAAGGCGCCGAAAGAGAAAAACGGAACCTACGTCGAGTTTACCCCGGACACCGAGATCTTCGGCGAGTATCACTATCAAGACGACTTCATCGAGCAGCGGTTGTGGAACTATGCGTGCCTGAACTCCGGCCTCACGCTCTATCTCGGTAAGAAGAAGTTTTACTCGAAAAACGGCCTCTATGATCTCCTGCAGGCCGAGGTCGGAAACGAGGCTCTCTACGACATCGGAAACTATCGCGGCCAACAGCTCGAGTTTGCCTTTACCAGCACGAACAACTACGGTGAAACCTTCTTTTCATTCGTCAACGGGCAATTCACCTCCGACGGCGGAACGCACCAGAGCGCCTTTCGCGAAGGGCTTCTGAAGGGGGTGAACGAGTTCTACAAGAAGAACTACTCCGGAGCAGACGTTCGCGAAGGCGTCGCCGGCGTGGTCGCGGTCAAGCTGCAGAATCCCGTCTTCGAGAGTCAAACCAAGAACAAGCTCGGAAACACCGAAATCCGAAGCTGGATCGTCGGTGAGGTGCGGGATGCGGTTACCGATTTCCTCCATAAGAACTCCCATGCCGCCCGCACGCTCGAAGAGAAGATCATTCACAACGAGAAGTTGCGCAAAGAGCTCAACGCGGTAAAGAAAGAAGCCAAGGAAGCCGCCAAGCGCGTTGCGCTCAAGATTCCAAATCTCAAGGACTCGAAATACCACCTTCAAGACGGCACCAAGGGCGAGGGCTCAACCATATTCATCACCGAAGGTCCCTCGGCGGCCGGCTCGATGGTCTCCGCGCGCGACGTCTACCGCCAGGCGATTTTTGCCCTGCGGGGCAAGCCGCAGAACATGTACGCGAAGAAGCGGGCGGACATCTACAAAAACGAAGAGCTCTTCAACATGATGATGGCCCTCGGCATCGAAAACGACGTGGAGAACCTTCGCTATGATCGCATCGTCATTGCCACCGACGCCGACCACGACGGGTTCCATATTCGAAACCTCCTTCTGACCTTCTTCTTGAACTACTTCGAGGAGCTCATCGTCGCAAACCGGGTGTTTTTTCTCGAAACACCCCTCTACCGGGTCCGTAACAAGAAAGAGACCATCTACTGCTACAACGACTCAGAGCGTGCCGCCGCACTCGAAAAGCTCCCGGGTGCAGAGACGACCCGGTTCAAGGGGCTCGGTGAAATCTCGCCCTCGGAGTTCGGGCAGTTTATCGGCG
The DNA here is from genome assembly GCA_041686235.1 of Spirochaetia bacterium. Classification (GTDB taxonomy): domain Bacteria; phylum Spirochaetota; class Spirochaetia; order DSM-27196; family PWMO01; genus JAAAOH01. The sequence continues at coordinate 4,145 of JAWLED010000030.1, forward strand.
AGGATATCCGGCTCGTGCCGGTGAACATCAAGTCGATCAAGGACGTCCAGCAGACGCTCGGATTCTACATGGGGAAGAACACCCCGGAGCGCCGCAACTACATCATGGAGAATCTCGTCTAATGGCTTACGTTGGAACGGTATTCAACGATAACTTCCTTCACTACGCCTCTTACGTCATCAAAGACCGCGCGATTCCCGACGTAGAAGACGGCCTCAAGCCCGTCCAGCGGCGCATCCTTCATACGCTCTTCGAGATGGACGACGGAAAGTACCACAAGGTGGCAAATGTCGTCGGTTACGCCATGCGCTACCACCCGCATGGTGACGCCTCCATTTATTCGGCGCTCGTCGTTCTTGCCAACAAGGACCTGCTCATCGACAAGCAGGGGAACTTCGGAAACCTCTTCACCGGCGATGAAGCGTCCGCCTCACGCTACATCGAGTGCAAGATCGATCCCCTCGCCAAAGAGTTGCTGTACAATCCCGAGATTACCACCTACGAGGACTCCTACGACGGGCGCAACCGCGAGCCGGTGGTGTTTCCCGCCAAAGTCCCCATTGTGCTCGTCCATGGCGCGGACGGCATTGCGGTGGGAATGTCCACGCGGATTCTCCAGCACAACTTCGCCGAAGTGCTGGACGCCATGGTGGAAACGCTCAAGGGGCGTGAGGTCGAGCTGTACCCGGATTTCCCTACCGGCGGGCTGCTCGACGTCTCGGGCTACGAGGACGGCACCGGACGGGTGCTCGTGCGTGCCAAGCTCGACACGCGAGATCCCAAGCGCATCGTCATACGGGAGCTTCCCGCCGGGTCGACCACCGAGAGTTTGATTGCCTCCATCGAGCAGGCCGCCAAGCGCGGAAAGGTGAAAATTGCCGGCATCAACGACTATACCTCCGAAGAGGTGGAGATCGAGATCAAGCTGGCACGCGGCGTGTACGCCAACGATGTCATCGAGGCACTCTACGCGTTTACCGATTGCGAGACCGCGATCTCGGTGAACCCCCTCGTTATTCGGGATAACCGGCCGGTCGTCATGCCGGTCAGCGAGATCGTGCGCTACCACGCGGCGAAGCTCGTAGAGGTCCTCAAGCGGGAGTTGGAGCTCGAGCAGCACAAGCTTCGCGAGAAATACCACGCCCGCACTCTCGAGCGGATCTTCGTAGAGGAGCGCATCTACAAGCGCATCGAGGAGATGAAAACCGAGCGCACGGTGGTTAACGCGGTGCTCAAAGGGTTCGAGCCCTTTGCCGCCGAAATCCCGCGCGAGGTGACCGAGGAAGACGTGGAGCGGTTGCTCAAAATACCGATCCGGCGCATCTCGCTCTACGACATCAACAAAGCTCGTGAGGAAATGGAGCGGATCCAGGCCCGTCTCGGCGAGATAGAAACGCACCTCGGAGACGTTACCAGCTACGCGATCGACTATCTCGGCGGAATTATTGCCCGCATTGGGGACAACTTCCGGCGCCGAACGAGCATCACCTCATTTGAGAAAGTGGACGTGAGGGAAGTAGCCGAGCGCGACCGCAGCCTCCGGTATGACGGAAATACGGGGTACCTCGGCCATGATCTCGGCTCCGGCAAGGAGCAGTTTTCGGTTTCCATCTATGATCGGGTTCTCATCGTGCAGCGCGACGGTACCTATTTCGTGCGCGATGTGCCGGAGAAGCTTTTCGTGGGAAAGGGCCTTCTATACTGCGGGTTCGGCGACAAGGACGCGCTGTCCACGCGCGTGTTCTCGCTTCTCTACAAGAACGCGAAGGGCGAGACGTATCTCAAACGGTTCCGTATCGAGGGGTTTATCCTCGACCGCAAATACTCGATGCTGCCCGACGGCGCCAAGGTGCTCGATTTTACTACCGACGAGCGAAAGATCGTGCGGCTGAATTACAAGCCGAAGCCGCGACTGAAAAAGCTCGAGGAATACTTTGACCCGAGCGAGCATCTGATAAAGAGCGTAAAGGCGACAGGGGCACGGCTTTCCAACAAAGACCTGAAAAGCGGCGGGTTCATATTGAAGCGGGGCGGGTCCGCCGGCGGGGCGAGCGGCTCCGGCAACCGAGGGTCCGCCGGCGGCTCCGGTGCTCGGGCCACCGGCGGCCGGGGCTCCGCCGGCGTCAGCGGAGCCGGGGACTCGAGATAACGCCCTAAACGGAAAGCCCAAAAAAGCACCGGGCAAAAGCGTCAAAAGCGAAGGCAAAAAAAAGACGAGCGGCGCCGCATTTCTGCGGACCGTCTCGTCTTTTCTGTTATGGTCTTAACGTAGTCGCTTCAGTGTGTACTAGAAGCGGCGATCGTTACGAGGCTTGGCTTCGTTGACCTTGAGCTGACGACCGTCGAACTCTTGCCCGTCGAGGGCACTTTCTGCGGCGCGAGCCGCCTCTTCGGTAGCCATCTCCACAAAACCAAAACCGCGGGAGCGGCCGGTCTCGCGATCGGTGATGACGTTAGCGGATACAACTTCGCCGTGCTGGCCGAAGAGATCGCGGAGCTCATGCTCCTGTGTTTGGAAATTGAGGTTTCCTACGTATAGCTTGCTAGCCATGAACGTTTCTCCTTCTGCACGAGGCAGACAAATAAAGTTGGTTTCTACGGAATGTGAATCAGCTTTGTCTGTCTTGTCACCAGAAAGGAAACGTAGCAGAACCGCAGTCACGAAATCCGAGATATATTCGATCTTACGACACTTAGTCTTAAACGTCAAGCATGGGTTGCGGGGCTTCGGTGAGCAGGGGGTCCCGGATCCACGCGCGCCGCTTCCTCCTCTCGCCGGTCGCCTCGCCGGCGTCCGGCCCGCCGCGGCCCGGCCCGCGGCGCCGGCGATCAGCGCGCCGCCCCTCCCCCCGCCGCCGGCGTTGCCTCAGACGTGCGGGCTAACGTCCGTGACGATCATGCCGGCTCGCGTTGCGGCTTCCATCCCGCTCGAGCTGTCTTCGAATACCTGGCAGTGGGCAGGCTCCACGCCGAGCAACTGGGAGCATCGCAGAAACGTTTCGGGGTGCGGCTTGTGCTCGGTGACGTCGTCGGCGGTGAGGAAGGCCTCGAAGAGGTCCATAAGACCTATCGCGCGAAGCACGCGCTCGGAGATGTGGCGTTGCTCTCCGGTGGCCAGCCCCATCGGCAACGTGCCGTAGTTCCTCCGTGCGATCTCGGCCACCGCCTCGATGGGTTCGGCATGATCAACGTGCTCGATGTAGGCTTCGTCCTTCTCTCGGGAGACGAGGTAAGGATCGAGGGAGGCACCGTAGTGCTCGTTGAGATAGGAAACGATCGCCGGAGAGGGTCTGCCGCCGAGATGCGAAAAGAACAACTCGCGAGTCAACTCAAAACCATGGTTGGCAAGTACCTCTCGCCACGCATCGAAATGCGTCGGCATGGTATCGGCGATGGTGCCGTCGACGTCAAAAATGAGTGCGCGAGCTCGGGGGTCGACCGTGAGTGCCATGGCACCATCTTAGCATGCGTGCGAGCGAGGGGGAACGAGCTCCACGCTCGAAGGTAACGCACCTTGGCAGGGCGGTATCGGTGTTATCGCTCCTTTGCAGTGTTACGTGTGTTGCAAATGACGTCTGCGTGATATAACAAAGGTACGACGGGGGCGGGAAGCCGAGCCGAATTGTAGAACGGCGGTGCAGGCGATCCTCGCAGGACATGCAAGACGCCCCCGCGAATTACACGCAAGGAAACGGACCCCAATTTGCCGGACATAAACGACCCCGGAGACGGCCAAAGCGAGCTGGTCCTCAAAACACTGCGCACGTTCCCTCACCTCATGCGGAAGCTGTTGCACGATTTCGACTACCGCTGCGGCCGCTATGTGCTCAACTACACCCAATACAAGAGTATGATGCTCGTCCACTACGAGCGCGGTCGGCCGCTCTCGGAGCTTGGTGCACACATGAATCTGGAGCGGGGGAGTTTCACTTCCGTGATCGACGGGTTGGTAGCTCAGGGGCTGCTCGAACGGCGCCGCGACTCCGAAGACCGTCGGCGTGTCATCCTGGAGTTTACTCCCGAGGGCGAGCGTTTTGTGCGCGAAGAGATCGAGCGTATCCATAAGCACATCGTAGAAAAGCTCGACGGGCTTGCCGCAGAAGACCGCGAACGGTTTCTCAGAGCCCTCGACGACCTGTTCGAGATGACGTGGAGACTGTAACTGCGGGGCCGCCTCGCGTTCCCACATACCGTCCCTGTGTGTCCCGCAGCGCCGGCTGCGGTTCTCGCCCGCGCCGTGTGCGGAGTTCGGGCACAGGTGCTTTCTCGGCCACCGTTCTCTGTACCCATATTGCTTGATTTCTAACTAAGTTCTCAGTAGCTTCGGCACCGATGAGTAACGCAAAGGAGGTTCTGATGAACACTGGTCGTCGGCTGCTGGTGTTGTTAGTTGGAGCGCTCGCACTCGCGCTCGTATCTTGCGGTGGGGCCGATGGCTCCGGGGAGGAGCAATCCTCGGGGGAATCGGCACAAGCCGGCGAGGCGCAGACCGGCGAACCCTCGGACGGCGATACGGCAGCCTCGCCATGGGAGGGGGACGGTGATGAGGTCTCGCGGGATCCCATTGCCGTGGAAGCGGTGGAAGCCGAAATGGTTTCTGCGGCCGAAGAGATTCGCGTTTCCGGTGTGATTCAAGGGGTGCAGGAGGCCCGCATGATCTCCGAAACCCAGGGAACCATCGAAGGCGTGTCGTTTGAGCTCGGCCGAACAGTTGAGAAGGGTGATGTTCTCGTCTCCCTCAGTGACGAGATAGAGCGGCTTCAAATGGAGCAAGCCCGCCGGCAGTTGGAAACGGCACAGTTGGAGTTGCAGGCAACCGAGCAACTCGCCGAGCGTGGAAGCTCCTCGCGGGCGGAATTGTCCCGTGTCCGGGCGAACACCGTCGGGGCGGAGGCCGCTTATGAGCAGGCAAAAAAGCGCTACGAAGACCGGAGCATCGACGCCCCGATTTCCGGGCAAGTCGCGGCCAAGAATAGGCAGGTCACCTCCGGGGATTATCTCAGCCCAAACGTGGAAATCGGTCGCATCGTAGATCTCAGCACATTGGAGATCGAAATAGCGGTCGGCGAGCGAGAGGTGGGGTATCTCGAAGAAGGGGCGACCGCGTGGGTGGACATACCCGTGTGCGGAGAGGAAAGCCCGGTCGAGGCCGAGGTAACTTCTATTGCCGCCGGGAGCGACCCGGAAACCGGCAGCTATTCGGCGGTGGTACGCTGGGATAACACCTGTGGCGAGGCAGTTCGCTCGGGTATGTCGGCAAACGTGACCGTCGAGCCCCAGGGGGTGGAGGAAGTCCTCGCCGTACCCTCACAGGCGGTGGGAAGCGGTACCGACGGTGCTTATGTGTACCTTCATGATGACGGGGTGGCACGCCGCGTTTCCGTCGAGGTCGGCCGCCGCCTCGGAGCCCAAACCGAAATCCTTGCGGGAATCTCAGAATCGGACGTGGTCATCACGACGGCCACGAGTCGTCTGCGCGACGGGGATCCCGTGGACATCACCATGCGCGAAGAGCAGGAGGATGCCTTATGAGCCTGGGGCGACTTTCTACTCGTAACCCGGTTCTGGTGAATATTCTTATGGTCGTGGTGTTGGCGCTGGGCACCTTCAGCGTCACGCAGTTGCCGCAGGAGCAGTTTGCCGAGATTCCCTTCTATTTCGTCAACGTCGTGGTGCCGTATCCGGGTGTCTCCGCTGAGGATATCGAGCGCAGTGTTACCGTCAAAGTGGAAAATGAGATGCAGGGAATCGATAACCTCGACAGCATCCGCTCGACGGCAAGTGACGGTATTACCACGGTCACGCTGGAGTTTTCCCAAGGTATAACGGATCGAGAATTCGACAATCTCTTTCAGGAGGTGCAAAACCGTTTCGGTAATATCGATCTGCCCGACGGCGTGGGCCAAGAGACCATTGACGATTTTTCGACAAATGATTTCCTGCCGGTCATCGAGGTCGTGCTGCACGGCAACGGAGAATACGGCGAGTTGAGAAACGCTGCCGACGAGCTCAGCGACGAGCTCGAGGGGATCAATGACGTATCCGGGGTAACGCTCGTCGGGGCCCGTGACCGCATGATACTCGTGGAAGCTGATCCGGGTCGTATGGAGTCTCGCGGTGTCGGCATCAACTCCATCGTAGACGCCGTCGGTGCTCGCAACGTAAACGTCCCCGCTGGTGCAATCACCGCCAACGGGAGGGAACAGCTTCTGAGAACCGTCGGCGAGGTCGACGACTACTCCGAGCTCAGCGATGTCGTTGTCAGACGCAGCGACAGCGGCGGCCTTTTGACCGTCGGGGATCTGGCTACGGTTTCGAGGACCTTTGATCCCGACGGGGTCATTGCCCGCTACGACGGGCGTCGCGCAATCAGCCTCCAGATCGCCAAAGTCCCGGGAGGAAGCTCCACCGATATCGTAAGTGAAGTGAAGCGCCGCACCGGCGAGTTCGAAGGCGCCGTGAACGCCGACGGGATAGAGATCGACTTTTTCAGCGACTCGACGGTGCAGATCCGCGATAGTCTCAACGTGTTGGTCACAAACGCGGTGTTCGGGCTGGTGCTCGTCGTGGCCCTTCTGCTCATCTTTATCGGTGTGCGAAACGCGCTCATGGCTGCGCTGGGTATCCCGCTGAGCTTTGCCATCACTTTTGTCGTGCTCGAGGCGACCGGAAACACGCTGAACGGCAACACCCTATTCGGCTTGGTGTTGGTACTGGGGCTGATCGTCGACCACGCCATTGTGATCGTTGAGAACAGTTATCGGTTGCAGCAGCAGGGCTACAGCAAGCGCGAAGCAGCAATCGAAGGGGTGGATCAGGTGATCGTGCCGGTGGTGGCGGCAACGGCGACGACGGTTGCGGCCTTTCTCCCGCTTACGTTTTTGCCCGGCATTATCGGTGAGTTTCTCTCCATCGTTCCCATCACCGTGGCGGTAGCGCTCATTGCCTCTAACTTCGAGGCGGGATTCTTTCTGCCGTCGCATTATGCCGACTGGCCCGGTGGAAACAAAGCAGGCTCCGGAAAAGGCGATTGGTTTTCCGGCGTAATAGCGTTCTTCGGCCGAATCATTCAGCCGCTGTACCGGCATCGGGTGATCACCATTGTCGCTATGGTGGTCATCATGGTCGGGGTTTTTGCCCTCGTGCCCCGTATTCAACAAAATCTGTTCGAAGCCGAGGATGCCTCGCTTTTCTACGTCGACATAGAGATGCCGCCGGGAACGCCGCTCGAAGAGACCGACCGCTTCGTTTCACGCTATGAGGATCGTATCGTGCCGCTTGTCGGAAACGGAGAGGTTACGGGGGTGAGCTCCTCGATCGGGTTCTCCTCCGGCGAGACCGCAAATGTCCGGGAGTCGAATGTCGCGCAGATCACCGTCGACTTGGCGGAACAATCGGAGGGTCGTGAGCGCAGCATCAGTGCGATTATGGCAGATGTGCGTTCCGGCACCGATGACATCCCGGGAGCCGAGGAGGTTCAGTTCCGCAAGCAACAGAGTGGTCCGCCCACTGATCCACCGGTGGTATTCCGCATTTTCGGGGACAACTACGACAGCCTCATACAGGTATCCGACGAAATCAAAGACAAGCTTGGTGAGTACCCTGAGTTGTTCAATATTTCCGACAATCTCGAAGGGGGAAGTCCCGAGCTGCGTGTTCGTCTCGATGAACAGATCGCCGGGCGCTACGGCATCGACCCGCAAAGCCTCGGCCGGTTCCTTCGTGCCTCATTCGACGGCATTACCGCCACGACACTGTTTCAGGAGAATCAGGAAACGGACGTACTCGTGCGCTATGGGCGAGATGGGGGAACGTCGGTGAACGACCTCAGGCAGTTGAAGATACCTACGCAGAGTGGTCGGCTCGTGCCGTTTTCCGCGGTTGCCGAGTTGGAACAGGGAAGCGCGTTTTCCACCATCCAGCGTCTTGACGGCGACCGCGAGGTGCAGATCGAGTCGGAGGCATACAGCCGGGCAAACGTTCCCACCATCAACGAGGAAGTGGAAAATCTGTTTCGAGAGGAGCTTTCCGACCAATACCCGGACGTGCGTCTCGACGTGGGGGGCGAGTTTGCCGAGTTTCAGAACCTGCTCGTAGATATCTTGCGCGTATTTCTCGTGGGATTGTTCCTGATCTACTTGATTCTCGCCACCCAGTTCAAGAGCTACACGCAGCCGATCCTCATCCTGTTTACGGTGCCGTTTGCGTTTGTCGGGGTGTTCCTCTACCTGTTGATTTCGGGAATACCCCTCTCGACGACGGTCATCTATGCGGGTATCGCGCTCGTCGGTATAGCCGTGAACGACGCAATCGTGTTGATCAGCTTTATAAACCGACTGCGAAGAGAGGGCATGGAAGCCTCCGACGCGGTCCTCGAGGCAACCAAAACACGGCTGCGCCCGACACTGCTGACCTCGCTCACCACTATTGCCGGGCTCCTGCCGACGGCGCTCGGCATCGGCGGTTACTCGGTGGTATGGGGGCCGATGGCAAGCACCATCACCTTCGGGCTGCTGTTCTCGACGCTCACGACGCTGGTGCTGATCCCGAGCGTATACGGCTTGTTCTACGATAACCGCTGGGCGAGACGGCGCCGCGAGGCCGCGGGGTAATGGCGCCGCCGCCGGGCGGCGCACTGAGTGCTGGGCCCGGGCGGCGCGCCGCCTGCTGAGCGCCGCCGCAGCGCGCCGGGCGGCGCTCCTCGCGTCGGGCCGTTCCGGCCGTCCTATTCGCCGGGCTCGAGGATGAGGACCCGGGGCTGCTCATCCTCTATGGCCATACGGGAAAACTCGCTCTTACGGTATTCGACCTCCGCCCAACGCTCGATCATGTCGTCGTAGTGGCGGTGAAAGGGATGGCCGCTTTGGCCGGTCGTGTGAATCGTGCGTGCGGTATCGAGATCGGAGAAATCGAGTATTTGGCGCATCGACGAAAGATGGGCCACCTCATACGGCTCGGTAAGGTCCCAATCCGCCGACAACACTTGCTCCAGCCCCCCGTCGACGGCAACCGGGCCTCGGTTGAATAGCCCCTCGATGAGGCCGACTCCCGACTCACCAAAACTCTGGTTTCGAAACTCGGCAGTGTGGAGCGTGCCCCATCGCCATTCGCTCATCTCTTTGCCCTCAAAGAGCTCGTAGCCCTCGGCTATTGCGGCGGTAAGTGCAGCCAGGAGAACCTCATCCCGGCTTTCGCGCTTGTCCGGCGTTCGGATATCGTCCCACCACCGGTTATCAGGAGATGCTAACAGGGTAGCTACGGCGCTTTGCACGCGTGAGCCCTCGGTAATGCGGGAGGAGTCGTTCCAAAGCTCATCGGGAATCTGATCGACGAAGAGCAGGTCTATGAGGTTTTGCATGAATAGCGCAAAGACCGCCGCCTCGGCGCTTTCGCGTTCCATCCGTCGGTCCCACGACAGAAGCATCTCTTTCGCTTGGCTGAGCGCTCGTGGGGTGGGCAGGTCTTCGAGATAGGGGAGGACCTCCTCGGCGGGGAGGCTGTACACATCACCCTGCATCTGCTCTACATCATCCACCGCCGCCTGCTCCGTCGCCTCGATCATATCTACGATCCGCCGGGCGCGGTATCCGTGGTTAAACTCAGTTGCAAGGGTGTAGGGGTAGTCGGGCGGCACGACCGGGTTGTTGGCGGTGGCGATGTAGTCTTTTTCCGGGTTGAGAAGGGCGGGGAGCTCCTCATACGGGATGTACCCTTCCCACTCGTATTCATCGGTCCAGCCGGGAACCGGAAGGCGGCCGGTGCCGTTGCGACGAATTGGAATGAGGCCCGGTGCTTGGAAGCCGATGTTGCCCTCGACGTCGGCATACACAAAGCTCTGCGAGGGAACGTCGAACATGGACAGGGCCTCTCGAAACTCTTCGAAGTCCTGCGCCCGGTTTAGGTGATAGATCGACTCGAGGGTGCGATTCGGCTCGAGGGCGGTCCACCTCAGGCTGAACTCGGTTAGCTCGACGGCATCCGCCGATACCTGCGGAACATCGGTGCCGAAGCCCCGGAAACGGGCGTTGGAAGAAAGGTCGGTGATGAGCGGACCGTGACGCGTCTCTCGCACGCGAATGACATGAGGCTCTTCGCGCCCTGCTACGGGTATCCGCTCGGTGCGCAACTCCATGTCCCGCCATTCGTCGCCCACGCGGTACTGCGTTGGGTCCTCGGGGTTGATCCGCTCTATGTAAACATCTTGAACGTCGGGGGCGAGATTGGTGACCCCCCAGCCGATCGTTTTGTTGTGCCCGACAATGACACCGGGAGCACCGGCAAAGGAGAAGCCGGCCACGTCGAGGTCCTCTTCCTCGCTGTGCAGCCCCACCTCGTACCAAATGGAGGGCATTTGGATGCCGAGGTGGGGATCGTTTGCCAGAATGGGCATGCCGCTTTCGGTGCGTGAGCCGCCGATGACCCAACTGTTGGAGCCGAGCCCGGGGCCGTCGCCGAACGCCGGCACCTCGGGCAGTCCCGCGCCGTCGAGGAGGGCCCCGAGATCGGTACCGCCGCGTCGAGCCGTGCCGGTGCGAGCCGTGCCGGTGCGAGCCGTGGGCGCGGGCGCGGGTGCGCCTCCCGCCGCGCCGTCGGCGGATGCCTCGGCGCCGTTCCCGCCGCCGGCATTCCCGCCGCCGTTGCCGGCCTCGGCCGCCTCACCGACGCCGGAGCGCTCGAGCTCGGCGCCGGTTACGATATAGGGCATCTCGTCTCGGTACTCGGGGAAAAAGTCCTCGGTGAGCCCGGTGCCGACCGCCCGCATCAGTCTGAGGGTGTCGAGCTCGGTCTGTAGGTTCTGGCCGAGGTCATAGGCCATGATCTTTAGCCACGTGAGTGTGTGCTCGGGTTGCCACGGTTCGGGCTCCGCCTCCACCCCCTGGAGCGCGAGGATGCCGTGCTCGAGTGACAACTCGCCGGGAGAGCGACCGCGGATGTAGGCGTTGACTCCCTCGGCGTACGCATCGAGGCTCTCGCGAGCCTCATTCGAGAGGGCGTCGTACTCGTGCTCGGCAAGCTCGGAAAAGCCGAGGGTACGCATGAATACGTCGGTCGATAGTGTCGCCTCTCCTAAGAGCTCGGAAAGCTTCCCCGCACCGATCCGCCTCCAAAAGTCCATCTGCCAGAAGCGGTCCTGGGCGTGCACAAACCCTTGCGCAAAGTAGAGATCCGGCGTGGTCTGTGCGTAGATGTGGGGCACTCCGTCCTCGTCGCGCAGCACCTCCACCGGGGCGCTGAGCCCGGACGCGGTCATCGTCCCCGAGTCCTCGGGATGCGCCCTGCGGGTAAACCAAAAGAACGACACAACCGCGGCGACCACGCCAACGAGAACCACTGCCGCCGTCACCACGAGTATGCGCTTGCCGATTTTCATCACGCCCCCCTACTGCTGTGCTGCCGCGCGGCCGCCGCCGACGCACCGGCGCGCGCCGGTGCGCGGCGCCGTACTGCCGCGCGCTGCGCGGCGCCGCCGCCCTACTGCTGCGCTTCGTCGCTATCCTCGGGATAGAGAATGACTTCGATATAGCGGTCCATGTTGAGATACTGCCGTGCAGCCTCAGTGAGGCTGTCGGCGTTCATCTCGGATACCAGATCCGGGTACTCGTGAATACGGGTGGGGTCGAGCTCGTGAAAATAGAGCCCTTTCAGCGTGTCCAACCAGTAGCTGTTGGTGCGGATGTCGTCCTCGAACTCGTCGCTCTGAGTGGAGCGTACGCGCTCTACGTAAGAGCTCTCGAAGCCTTCCTCGGTAATCTCCTCGATGACCGAGCGCACCCTGTCGGAGAGCTCGCGGGCACGATCCGGATCGGTGCCGAATGTGATATGGATCGTATAGCGCGGGTCGGGATAGCGGTCCGGCGTGGCTGATACACGGATGCCGTAGGTGCCGCCCTCTTCCTCACGAATGATTTCGCGGAGCTTTCGCTCGAGAGCTTCGGCCATCGAGTTGAGCCGATGGTTTTCTTCTCTCGACCACTCGTACGCACCGTGGAACACCAGCGATACGCGGCTTCGCTCCTCGATGCCCTTTTCGACCGTTTCGCTGACCACACCCTCGGGCCGCTCGATGCCCGGGTCATCCCAACGTTCTTCTCGGCCCTCTGAGGGGAGGCTTGCAAGGTAGCGCTCGACGAAGGGGCGAACGACCGACGGCTCGACGCTTCCGACGATGAAAAAGGTGAAATCGCCGGCGTCTGAAAAGCGGTCGTTGTAGCTCTCGTAGGCTTGATCGAGGGTGATCTCGTCGAGTTTCTCCTCGGTCAGCGGCTTTCTTCGCTCGGCGTCTTGGAACAACAGCGAGCGGACACGGTCGAAAAACACCGTCTCGGGCTCCGAACGTCGGTTTTCGACGCGCTCACGCACGCGTCGCATGAACGTACGAAATGCATCTTCGTCCTTGCGCGGATCGGTCATGTATAGGTGCGCAAGCTGAAACATCGTTTCGAGGTCTTGGCGTGAAGACGACCCCTCGATGCCTTCGGTGAGCTCGTTGATGTAGGGGTTCACCTCTACGCGTTTACCGGCGAGGATCTTTCTCAGGTCGGAGCGAGAAAACGCACCGACGCCCGCGTTGCGAACCATATCGGCGGCCTGTGCCGCGGACCGATAGTCCTCGTCCGAGGCTATTGAGGTTCCGCCCGGACTGAACCCGCCGAACAGGATCTCGTCGTTCTTGAAGTCGGTCGGCTTCACGACGACACGCGCCCCGTTGGAAAGCACCCACTCGGTGACGCCGATATCCTCGATCGTGCGCTCCTCGGAGATCTCACCCGGCTCGGGGACATCCGACATGAGCGACTCCTCGGTAAGGGTATCCTCATACGGCTCGAGCTCGGCGCGTTCGGCCCCGGCGAGAACATCGAGGATTTCCTCTTCGTCCGGTACCATATTCTCCTCGTCCTCCGGGGCGCTGACGGTAACAACGCGGTTTTCCTCTCCGAGGTATTCCTCGGCAATGGCCTCCACCTCTTCGAGGGAGATCTCCGGCAGCATTGCGGTGACGAGCTCGTATTCATAATCGATTCCCGGCGCCGCCTCTTGTTGGAGAAAGTGCCGGGCGTACTCTTGCGCGAAGCCCGAAGAGCGGCTCTTGTCTCGTTCCTCGTAGGCATTTCGGTATGAAGTTTCGAGTTGCCGTTTTGCGCGATCGAGCTCGGGTTCGCTAAAGCCGTGCTCGCGGGTTCGCCGCGCCTCCCGCATAACGGCATCGAGCCCCCGTGAAACCTCGCGGGTCTCGCTTATGGCGGTTAGGATACCGGCCTCGGCCCCGCGCACGATCCGCGTACGTCCAACTCCTGCCTGCAGAAACGGGGCATCGGGACTTTGGGCAATTTCGCTCAAGCGATTGTTGAGCATGATGCTGTAGAGGCTTCGCAGCGTGCTTACGCGATAATCACCTACCGTGTTGAACGGTTCGGGGTCGTGTTTCACGTAAACGCTGACCCTCGTCTGGGTTGCTTCCGGATCCGTAGCCACCGAAACGCGCGTGGTGTCGTGGGAGGGAACGGAAAAGCGCGGTCGCCGTGGCGCATCGGGACGCCGCTCGAGCGGCGCAAAGTATTCGGAGATCAGCTCCCGTATGCGCTCGGTCTCGAAGTCCCCGACGGCTATGACGCTCATGAGATCGGGTCGGTACCACGTCTCGTAATAGTCGATGAGAAGCTCGTGCTCGAAGTTTCGGATGACCTCCGGCTTACCGATGGGCAGACGGTCGCCATATCGCGATCCTTCGAATATGACCGGCAGGTGCTCGTTTCTCATACGCGCCGCAGCGCCGCGTCCGACTCGCCACTCTTCGAGTATGACCCCGCGCTCGGAGTCGATCTCTTCGGGATCAAATGCGATCGCCGAGGCCCATTGTTCGAGTACATGGAAGCCCGATTCCATTTTCTCCGCATCGTCGGTGGGGACCTCGAGGATGTACGTTGTCTCGTCGAAACCGGTATAGGCGTTTACGTCCGGACCGAACTCCATCCCGAGGGTCTCCATGAAGGAGATGATTTCGTTCCCCTCGAAGTCTTCGGTTCCGTTGAACGCCATGTGCTCAGCGAAGTGGGCGAGGCCCCGCTGCTGCTCGGTCTCGAGGATAGAGCCTGCATCCACAACAAGCCGCAGTGCCGCTCGGTCCTGTGGCTCGGAGTTCTCTCGGATATAGTAGGTAAGGCCGTTTGCAAGGCGGCCGTACTCGATGTCTTCGTCGAGCGGAAGAAGCGTAGCCGGTGCGTCGAGGCCCTGCTCGGCTTCCTGCGTGCCGACGGCAAAGCCCGACATCGGAAGCGAGACCATACAGAGAACGGAAAGGACAAGAATTGCTGTGCGCGATTGGTATTTCGAATTGGTCATGGTGCTCTCAATAATATGGACCGTGGCGCGGCTGGGCAAGCACCGGCCGGAAACCCACCGGTGCACCCGGCGCGCGTCGGGCGGGACCCGCGCGGGGGTGCAGCCGGCTGGGGGGCGGGCGGGGGTGCACCCGGCCGTGGGGCGGCCGTGGGGTCGGCGCCGCTTGACGTTTTCGCGGAGCTCGGGCATAGAGTAGGGTCAGTGATAGAAGGAGCCGACGACGCACAACAGGCCGAGTGGATCCGACGGCAGATGCCGCGGCTCGGGGCCGCACTCATCCGCCTTCCGAGTCTCGAGGGACGCCGCATTGCCTTCAGCATGCACTTGGATCCCAAAATGATCCCCTTCGTGGAAGGGGTGATGTCGCGGGGCGCGGAGGTTTTCCTCACAACGTGCAACCCCGATACGGTGCGTGAAGCGGTTGTGGCCCATCTGAAACGCCGGGGAGCGCAGGTGCGAGCCGAAGCGGGTATGTCCCAGGCCGAATATGCGGCCTCCGCGCAGGCGGCGCTGGAGTGGGGACCGGATCATCTCTGTGAGATGGGCGGCGACCTGTCGGCGGCATTTCAGCGAGGACCGTACCGCCCCGACGTCCGCGCGGGCCTCGAGGCCACCGGATCCGGGGTGAGCCGGATCGAGGCGATCGAGCCGCCTTATCCGGTGTTCAACTGGGACGATTTGCCGGTGAAGGAAGGGCTCCACAACCGGTATATGGTCGGGCTCAGTGCGTGGCACACGTTCTTCCGGCGGACCGGTCTTACCCTCCACGAGAAACGCGTCCTGGTGGTCGGCTATGGTGATGTCGGCGCAGGGGTGGCACAGAGCGCGCGCGCGTATGGTGCCCATGTGATGGTGGCGGAGCGCGACGGTGCTCGGCGGCTTTTGGCCGGCTACGCGGGCTGGGAGCTCGTCGACCTCGACGGCGACATCGGGCGGGCCGACGTTGTCGTTACCGCAACGGGAGCGCCCGACGTGATCTCCGCGCCCAGGCTCGAACGGATGAAAGACGGAGCCTTTGTGTTTAACGTGGGTCACAGATCGGAGGAGATCGACGTCGCGTATCTTCGACGCCATCCTACCACCGAAATAATCCCCTTCGTTGAAGAGATCGCTCTCGCGGGAAAACGCGTCTATCTTCTTGCCGCCGGCTCGATGTTTAATCTTGTCGCGGGTCCCGGCGACAGTCTCAATGCCTTCGACGTAACCCTTGCCGTGTTCGCGGAGGCGATCGGGTTCCTCGTAACCGAAGGCGTACACTATCCTGCGGGATTGCATGTTCTGCCCGAGTTCGTGTGGCGGGCGGCGGTTTCCTGAGCTGCTCGGTTTGTCGTCGCCGTCCGGCCCCCTTTTCTTGTAGGCACAAATTTTTTTACGCAACTTTCCCCATATTTGTTGACCGGGTCCAAGGCGCGGGATACCTTACGGTTGCAGTCGAGTTTTTATGTAGGGGGGACTGTGGATGATGAGGACTGTGGATAAGGAGGTCGACGTGCGCGGTGCTGCTTTGCTTTGTGCGGTGGTTCTTGCTACCGCAGCCGGCGTCTTTGCCGGAGGCCGAACAGAGGGGGAGAGCAACTCGACGAAAGACCGCGCGGGACCGGCGCCGTTTGCCGAGCGTGTGCGCGAGATGAGCTGGGACGAGGTCGTCGCCGAGGCGGCCGGGCAGGAGGTCTTCTTTTATATGTGGGGAGGCTCCGAGTCGATCAACGAGTTCGTACAGGGCTACGTCGGCGAGCGGCTGGAACAGCGCTACGAGATACGCCTCAACATGGTCCCGGTCTCCGATGCCGGGGAGATCGTCAACAAAGTTCTCGGAGAGCGGCAGGCCGGGCGCAGCCAAGACGGGTCGGTGGATATCATGTGGATAAACGGTGAAAACTTTCGAACCATGCGGGAGGCCGACCTCCTGTTCGGGCCCTATGCCGCGAAGCTCCCGAACCTCGAGCTCGTGGATATCAGCGAACCGGTGATACGCTTCGATTTCGGATATCCGGTGGAGGGCTACGAGTCCCCATACGGCGGGGCACAGTTTGTCATGGTTTACGATCGTGATCGGTTCGACAGCCCGCCGGAGACCATCGATGAGCTCCTTGCGTGGGCCCGCGACAATCCCGGCCGATTTACCTATCCCGCCCCGCCGGACTTCAACGGCTCGGCGTTCGTGCGCCATGTGTTTTATCACGTTGCCGGGGGCTCCGAGGAGTTTCAGCGGCCGTTCGATCAGGAGCTCTTTGACGAGGTTGCCCCGCCAACTTGGGACCTCTTGAACGAGCTCGAGCCCCATCTGTGGAGAAGCGGCGAAACCTACCCGGAAACCCGAACCCGGCTGCAACGACTGTTTGTCGACGGACAGGTAGACTTCGATATGGACTATAATCCGCGCTACGCTGCCAACCTCATACAAGACGGGAGGTATCCCCAAAGCGCGCGGACCTTCGTGTTCGAGGAGGGTACCATCGCGAACACGCACTATCTGGCAATTCCGTTCAACGCCTCGGCCAAAGCGGCGGCGATGGTGGTAGCCAACTTCATGCTCGAGCCCGAGACGCAGCTCGAAAAAACAAAAACCGAGGTGTGGGGGGATCCCACGGTGCTCAGTATGGAGAAGTTACCGGAGGGCGAGCGCCGGCGGTTCGAAGAGTTGCCGCGCTCCGAGGCCGTGTTGGAGCCGCAGGTGCTTCAGGAGCATCGGCTTCCCGAGCCGCGGGCGGATTGGATCGAGGCTATCGAAGAGGGCTGGCGCGAAAACGTGCTGCAGCAGTAGCCTATGACGAGGCGCGCAAAAGGATCGCTTCGGACGGTGTTGATGCTCGGGCCCGCGGTCGTGGTGCCGGCGGCACTGTTTGTCGGCGGGTTGGTACTGGGGTTGGCGCAGAGCTTCAACTATTTTCCGGTCGTCGGGATGAACGATTTCAGCCTCGACGCGTACGGCGAAGTAATCTCGCGAGCGGGGTTCCTGCGCTCGCTCGCCCTCACGGTGCTGGTCTCAGGCGTTACCACCGGCGTGACGCTCGTCCTCGGGTTTCTAACGGCGCTGACCCTGCGGCGGCGCCTTTTTGCGAGACGGGCGCTTCTGTTCGTGTATCAACTCCCCCTCACCATGCCCTATCTGGTGGTCGCGGTGGGTATGATGATGCTGGTCGACCAGAGCGGACTTCTCGCGCGGGTGCTCTATCACCTCGGGATCATTACCGAGCCGGCTCAGTTTCCCGCGCTCGTGCACGATGACCGGGGCGTGGCCATCATCCTTGTCTACGTGTGGAAGCAAGTGCCCTTCATCGGGCTCATTGCCCTCGCGGTGCTGCAATCGATAGGTGCCGATTACGAACAGCTTGCGCGCTCTCTCGGCGCGACTCGCTTTCAGACCCTTCGCCACATTCTCCTGCCCCTCGTTGCCCCGGCGCTCGTGCCCGCCTCCATAATCATTTTTGCCTTTACCTTCGGCTCCTTCGAAGTGCCGTTGCTTCTCGGAAAGAGCTTTCCCTCTATGCTCTCGGTGTTTGCCTACCGTCTCTACACCGACGCGGACCTCGCGGTTCGCCCGCAGGCAATGGCCGCCGGTATGTTCATTGCGCTCTGCGTGCTGAGCCTCGTATACGTGTATCGTCGCGCCGCGCGGCACGCACTCGGAGCGGCGAGATCATGACGGGTGAGCGGATGCTTCACCGCGCGGTGGTGGCCGGTATCCTCGTGGCGGTTGTTCTCCCGTTTCTGCCGATCGGGTTGTGGTCGGTCGGCCACCGGTGGTTTTTCCCGCAGCTCTTCCCGGCCGAGTTGAGCGTGCGCGGGTGGTCGTATCTCGTCTCGCCGCAGTCGCGTGTGCTCCCGGCGCTCTTGAATAGCGTGGTCATTGCGGCTGTAGTCACACTGATAAACGTGGTGCTGGGCGTGCCCGCCGGCCGTGTGCTCGGAACCGCTCGTTTCGGTATGCGGGGCGGAATCGAGTTGCTCATTCTCGCCCCGCTTATCGTGCCGGGTATCGCCGTCATCATGGGAATACAGGTAGTGTTCATCCGCATCGGGCTTGCCGACACGCGCGCGGGGGTGATTCTTGCTCACCTTCTGCCGACCCTGCCGTACATGATCCTGGTGATGAAAGGGGTATTTGCAAATTACGACCACAACTACGAACAACAGGCGCGAAGCCTCGGTGCACGGCCGGGCCAGGTGTTCGCCTATGTTACGCTTCCGAGCGTGTTCCCCGGTGTCGTCGTGGGGGCGTTGTTTGTCTTTCTCGTCTCGTGGAGTCAGTACGTGCTGACGCTCATGGTGGGAGGAGGGCGCGTGACGACCCTGCCGGTGTTGCTCTTCTCCTTCGCCGGCTCGGGAGATCACGCGCTTACCGCGGTGCTTTCACTCGTGTTCGTGCTGCCGGCGGTAGCGGTGCTTGCAGCTTCTGCACGGTATCTTACCGGGCGCTCGGCGGCGTTGAGCGGATTGGGGGGACGATGACGGAGGTACGGGTCGAAGGGCTGACTCGGCGTTTTCCACGCACCGATGCACCGGCGGTAGACGATATCTCGGTCACCGCGAAGGCCGGTGAGCTTTTGTGCCTTCTCGGGCCCTCGGGCTGCGGGAAAACGACCACGCTCAAGATAATCGCCGGGCTCGAGGCCCCCGATGCGGGCCACGTACGGTTCGGCGGTCGAGACGTGACGGCGGTAAAGCCCGAGCTTCGCGATGCAGTGCTCGTGTTTCAGAACGCGCTCTTGTTTCCCTTTATGACCGTGGAAGAGAACGTCGGCTTCGGACTCAAGATGCGCCGGCACCCGCCGGGGGAGATCCGCCGGCGCGTTCGCGACATGCTCGAGGCCGTGCACCTCACGGGGTTGGGAGAGAGAAAGCCCGAAGAGCTCTCGGGAGGGCAGAAGCAGCGAGTTGCCCTGGCGCGGGCGTTAGTGCTCGAGCCGTCGGTGCTCCTTCTCGACGAGCCGTTCTCGAACCTCGATGCACATTTGCGCGACGAGATGCGGGAGCTCGTGCTGTCGCTAAAAGACCGGATGAACCTCACCGTGATATTCGTCACCCACGATCAGGAGGAAGCAGTATTGCTTGGCGATCGGATTGCGCTCATGTTCGACGGGCGTATCGAACAGGTTGGAACGGCCGACGAGTTCTTCCGGCGCCCGGCCACCACGCGTATTGCGGCGTTCTTCGGCAATCGCAACGTGTTGCGGGGAACGAAACGGGGAGGGCGGGTGTGCACCGCCGTCGGCGAGCTCGAGGTCGCCTGTTCGGATCGCGTGGCCGACGGCCCCGTGCATCTGCTCGTGCGCCCCGAGTACGTCGTCACTCGCAGCTCCGTGCATTCGGTAAATCGCGTGCCCGTAGAGATACGCCGTACGACCAACATGGGCACCCACCTCCGCTACCGCGTGCTGCTCGACACAACGGAGTGGGATGTCCATACCGGCACGGAAGAGGAGCTCGCCGGCACGGCCTCCGGCGCTGCACCCCCCGGCGCCGTCACGCCCTCCGGCGGGGTGGCCGACCCTGAGACCCCCTTGCCCGGGCACGCAGTAAGCGGAAGCCGGATGACGGTGCAGCTGCCTCCCGAGCGCATCTGGCTGGTGCCGGCCGAAGACACGGATTGAGGAGAATCACCACGATCGGCGGGCGACGCCTCGGGCCGGCGCGGCCGCTCCGGTGCCCGCACCACGGTGCCCGCGCGGCCGCTCCGGTGCCCGCACCACGGTGCCCGCGCGGTTATCTACTCTTCGTATTCGACCCACTGCCGGTCTTCGAGAAGCTGAAACGGCCGGAACCGCCGTTTGTAGTTCATTTTTTGGGAGCCGGGCACGTAGAATCCCAAATACAACCAACTCTTTCCCATCTCCCGCGCGGTCTCGATCTCCTTCATCGCGGAGAACGAGCCGAGACTGCGCGAGGATTCCTCGGGCTCGAAAACGAAATAGATGCTCGAAAGCCCATCGGGAACGACATCGACCCAGCCGATGCCGATGAGCCGGTCCTTCACGTAGTAGCGCATCATTCGAGTATCGATGGGGGAGCTGCACAGGAACGCGCGAAATCCCGACTCGGAGGCAGTATCGTGCTCGCCGTGTCGTTCGACGTTGTACCGGTAGTAGAGCTCGAACGCTTCGTCCACCGAGTCGATGGGGCCCATCCGTACCTCGACATCGGCATTTCGGCGCAGTATTCGGCGCTGCGATTTGCTTGGACGGAATCGGTCGGTGGGTACGCGGATGGGGATACACAAGTTGCAGCCCGGGCAGTGGTTCTGATAGAAGGCGGTGCCGCTTCTGCGCCATCCCTCTCCCATCATTCGCTCGTAGAGAGCACCGGGGAGCGTGTCCACTTGGAACGTGTGAGTGACCCACGTGCGGTCCGGAAGGTAGGGGCAATCACCGTGGTAGATTCGAAACAGCTGGACTCGCATCGCGATTTCGCAGGAATCCTAGACGAACGCACCTGCGCTGTCAATGAACGCCGCGTGGCCGCCCTCCCGCAGGGGCAGCGGCCCGCAGGTTTGCCTGCGGGGTCTCCTCGCCGCCGAGATGAGCTTTGACAGAGAGCGGCGCGCACGGCTATACTCCGAGCCAAGGTAACCAATTACATGGCACGAATTATCGGAATCACCGGCGGATCGGGAGCAGGGAAAACGACCATCGTAAATAGTGTAGCGGAGGTGGTGCCTGACTTTCAGTTCATCCCTCAAGACAACTACTACCAGTCCGCCGAGCACGTCAGCAATCAGAATATTACGGAGTTCAACTTCGACCATCCCTCGGCCTTTGATAACGAGCTGCTCTATGCCCATCTGCGGGCGCTCAAGGACGGAAATCCCGTCGAGATGCCGACCTACGATTTCGTGCGACACCGCCGCTCGGAGCAAACGGTCCACGTGGACCCGGCAAAGCTTATCATCTTTGAGGGCATCATGATCTTCTTCGAGAAGCGTGTGAGGGATCTGATCGATCTCAAGATATACGTCGACACGCCGGACGATATCCGGTTCATCCGCCGCCTCCAGCGCGACATGAAGGAACGTGGCCGCACAATGGAATCGGTGCTCAGCCAGTACCTCGAATACGTGCGGCCCGGCTACTTCGAGTTTACCGAGCCGACCAAGGCGTTTGCCGATCTCATTGTCCCGGAGGGGGGGCAGAACGAGAAAGCGCTCGAGGTGCTATCCTCTTTTATGCGCTCCATAATGGATTGATGGAATACGAGGTCGAGTTTGGCCGCGGGAACGACCATCGCAGGGAATATCGCTCGGTCGGAGAAAAATACCTCGAAAACTTCAAGCAGGCTCTCAAGCACGAGTCCTGGGGGCGCACGGTGCTGCAGCTTGCCTGGACCGCCGGACCGGTTACCTACTTAGCGCTGACCGCCGGCTACCGCATCGGCTTCGGTATTGCCCCGCCGAGCAAACTCTTTATCTACTTCGCGATTTATACGCTCATTGCCGGTGTATTTGCCGTGCTTACGCGCGTGGCGTACCGGGTGTTCCGGTCTCAGCCGGCGGAAGAGGCGGCCGAACGGCTGAGCCATGTAATGGGAACTCTTCTCGATCTCGTTGCAAGCACGCGCAACGTGACCCTCGAGGGCTATGAGGGCCACGACCGGGTCGTGCTCGCGGCGACGCACGTGCTCGAGAACCCCGATGCAAGCGAGACGGCGCTCGAGCAAGCGGCGCGGGATTTGACCTCGAACGCTCATTTGGCCGAGCGCTTGCGAGCAGTCGAGATCTACCGCCGAGTGGGCCTGTGGAGTCGCGCCCTCGACATCAACCGTGAGGTTGCCACCGAGTTGGAGGACGAGCTCAGCAAAGTCCGTAAGTCTTCGCCCCGGCTTGCACGCACCCTGAAACGCCGGTTCGTGGGACTGGGGCCGACCAAGCGCGAGGGACGGCCGCGAACGGAAGGGTTCATAGAGCGGGTCTTAGCTGCAGGAGAGGAAGACAACTATGAGCTCATGACCCTCGCCGATGTGGAAGACGTGTTCACCCTGGCCTTCGAGCTCCTCGCCGAGCGCAGCTTCACGATCCTGTCTCTCGACTATCACGGCATACCGCGGTTCGGTGCTGCATTTGTCCGCGTAGAGCGTCTGCGTCGGGA
>JAWLED010000031.1:0-3413 GCA_041686235.1 Spirochaetia bacterium
GGTATTCATCATGTTCAACAACCACGCGAATGCGCAAGCGGTTATAAACGCAAAGGCCCTGGCTCGGATGCTTTCCGGCTGAGCTGCGCGGCTGAGAACGCGCCCTGCCGGGCGCACCACCCAAACAAAAGGCCGCCCGATTTGGGCGGCCTCTTTCCTACCGGCTCGGGGCGTTTGAGCCCCGGTCCGGTTTTTCTTTCATAGACTCTTCAGAGAACAGTCTTAGAGAGACATGCCGTCGGGCATGGCTTCGTTGAAATCGTCCATATTCTCGTCGATGACCGCGGCGGCAGCTTCCTCAGGATCAGCCCCTTCTTGGACCTCTACCATCACCTGGCCGAGGTACTCTTCAACGGAGAACCAGTCGTACTCGTCGAAGAACGTGTAGAGCTCGGGATCGTCCTCTTCGAGGCCCTCGCGGACCATCGTGTTGATCGTCTCGGACTCGCCGAATACATTCTCCGGATCTTCGAGGATCTTCAGGTCCCAGCGGCCGAACATCCAGTGCGGCGCCCAACCGGTAACCACAATCGGCTCTTCGTTCCGAATTGCTTCGCCGAGTGCGGCAGCCATGGTGGAGTCGCTGCCTTCGATGAGCTCCATGCTGCCCAAGCCATAGACGTCTTCCTCAATGGCATCTTCGGTTTGCTGCATCATACCGGCACCGGGGTCGATACCGACGATCTCGCCGTCGTACTTATCACGGTTCTCCACGAGGTCTTCGATGCTGTCCTCTTCGACGTACTCAGGTACGACAAGACCAAGGCGTGCACCTTCGTAGTTCGGGCCGAGGTCTACGACTTCGTCGGTGAACTCACCCTCTTCTCCGTACATCATCTGGTGAGTAACCGGCAGCCATGCGGCCAACAGTGCATCGGAGTCGCCTGAAGCAACGGACTGCCACATAGCGGCGTTCGCGACGTTGCTCAACTGAGGCTCCCAGCCCAGTCTATCGAGAAGCTCTCCGGCAACATGGGTAATTGCCACCGAGCGCGCCCATTCGACATAGGCAATTGATACTTCGCCTTTGTCTTCAGCGGCGCCTTCTTGTTGTCCCTCTGCAATCGCAAAGGTAGCTGCAACGGTCAGAATTAGGAACGTGACGAGAAATCTCTTAAGGATCGTCATGTTTTCCTCCCTTTATTAAACGGAAAAATGTCTGTGCCCCTTTGTTGTGCCTCCGATTGCCTGACAGGCCTGGATCGGAGACGGGCAATTAACTGCTATTCAATGGAGCGGACTAACCACTCCGTTGCTTCTGCGTAATGTGCTGCGTAATGCGGTCGAGCAACATGGCGATAATGACGACGGCGAGCCCCGCCTCGAAGCCCTGTCCGGGCCGCAGCCGCTGGATCGCACGCCATACTTCTCCGCCGAGACCGCCGGCACCGATCATAGCCGCAATAACGACCATCGAGAGTGCCAACATGATCGTCTGGTTGACTCCGGCCATGATGGTCGGAAGTGCCAACGGCAGCTGTACTTTTACCAGCTTTTGCATGGTAGTCGTACCGAAAGCCTCCGAGGCCTCGATCATTTCGGAATCGATTTGCCGTATACCGAGCGCGGTAAGCCGAATTGCCGGTGGTATCGAAAAGATAACCGTGGCAAAGGCGGCTGCAACCGGCCCCAGCCCGAAAAACGGAATAGCGGGAATCAGGTATACGAAGGCCGGCATGGTCTGCATGAAGTCGAGAATCGGCTTCACGAATGCGTGAAAACCTTCACTCAACCCCGCAATAATACCGAGGGGAACTCCCATCGCCACCGCTATTGCGGTCGACATCAACACGAGAGCAATCGTCGACAACATTGCCCCCCAGAGGCCGATGTTCCACACGAAGAGGAGTCCAATCAGGGCGAAAATTGCAATGCCCCGGGTTGCTACTTTCCATGACAACAACGCGATAAGTACCGCCAGAACGACGGGCGGCAGCAGGGCCAGCCCGCCGACGATACCCTCGATACCGAGCTCAACTATCTCGGAGAAAGCCCGTGTCAGCGGTGAGAGGATAAGCGTCAACCAATCCAGCGCCGCCTCGATTCCCTCACCGAGCGGGATCTGTGGTAGGCTAAAATCATACATTTGCTTTTGCTCCTTCTTCGCTCTCGCCCGTCGTGCCCGAATCGCCGTCGGCCCAACCGACCTCGCCCGACTCGGCACTGCCTTCGCTTTCGGAGAGCGCGGCAAGCACCGACCCTCGCACGATCACACCCTTGAGAATGCCGTCTTCGTCCACGACGGCAACCGGATTCCCGGCCACCAGGTTGAACACCTGACGTACCGGATAGTCCAGCGGCACGCGCGACACTTCGTCAGCGTGAGTTATGTGATCGAGCCATTTTTCACCGTGTTTTGCCGCTTCGGCAGCTCTGTCGGCGGTAACGTGCCCGACGAGCTCGTGATTCGCCTTGACGACAAAAATGCCGGAAAGACCGGCCTCACGCATTTTGCGAAGAGCCAACCGTGGACCGTCTTTGACGAAGGCCACCGGTGTGGGGCGCTTCATGACGTCTCGGGCGGTGAGAACCTTAGTTATATCGACGTTCTCGACAAACCGCTCGACGTAGTCATTCGCAGGGGTGGAAAGGATCTCTTCGGCGGTGCCGATCTGGACGACTTTGCCGTCTTTCATGAGAACGATCCGGTCGCCCATCTTGAGGGCCTCGTCGAGATCGTGGGTAATAAACATGATCGTTTTCTTAACACGGCTTTCGAGGGCCAACAGCTCATCTTGCATGTCGGTTCGAATGAGTGGGTCCAGTGCGCTGAACGCCTCGTCCATGAGCAGGATATCCGGATCGACCGCCAGTGCGCGGGCAAGCCCCACACGCTGTTTCATTCCACCGGAGAGATTCTTCGGCAGATAGTCTCCCCAGCCGCCGAGTCCAACCTGCTGCAACGCAGCCTCCGACTTTTCCCGACGGACGGCCGGGTCTACATTCTGTACATCCAGTCCGAACTCGACGTTGTCGTACACAGTCATGTGGGGAAACAGAGCAAAGCTCTGAAACACCATGCCGAACTTTGTTCGGCGTAACTTACGAAGGTCGTCTTGCTCGAGCGAGGTTACCTCGACGTCGTCAACATAAATCTTACCGGCGGTCGGCTCCATGAGTCGATTTACGCAGCGAATAAGCGTCGACTTTCCGCTGCCCGATAGCCCCATGACCACCACGGTTTCGCCTTCGTAGATGTCAAAAGAGGTGTCGGCAACACCAACGGCGAGCTTCGCCTCGCTGAGGATCTCGTCCTTGGTCTTGCCGTTTTTGATCATGTCCACCCCGCGCTCGGGGTGCCTTCCGAAGATCTTATACACATTTTCGATGCGAATCTTCGGCTTCCGCTCTGCCTGTTCTGTATCTGCCATTCGTTTCCACCACCTAAGAGGTCTATTCGTCGGAGTCGGCTC
>JAWLED010000031.1:3513-26496 GCA_041686235.1 Spirochaetia bacterium
CTCGAGAAGTGGGAGCAAATGCTCATACTTTCCTCACTGCAGCGGGTCGCCAGCATGATGAACGCCGAAGGCCTTGCGACCGGGCCAATCCTGTCGAACGAACCCTTTCCCAATGAGCAAACAGCGCCGGCGGGAACTCATGAGCACAACGACTAGCAACCGAGCTTGCAACCGCGCGTACGTGGGCTGCCGGCTTATCTTGGCTCCGGCTTATCTCGGCTGCCGGGTCTGGCGCAAGATTCCGCGTTTATGATACATATGGGGTTAACCAATTTCTCGCTGGGAGCGTGGAGAATCTCGTGCAGTTAGTGTGTCTCGATCTCGAAGGGGTACTGGTACCGGAAGTTTGGATTGCGGTGGCGGACAGGTTCGATGTTGCCGATCTCCGCCTCACTACCCGTGACGTTTCCGACTATGACGAGCTCATGGATCACCGCATCCGCACATTGCGCTCGGAAGGCATCACTCTCTCGGACATTCAACAGACCATTGGCACACTCACTCCACTGGATGGCGCCAAGGAGTTTCTCGACCGCCTTCGTGAGCACGTCCAAGTTGTCATCCTCTCCGACACCTTCGTAGAGTTTGCCTCACCGCTCATGCGGCAACTCGGCCGCCCCACAATCTTCTGCAATGAGCTGTTCACCGATGCCGAAGGCTACATCAGTACCTATCGACTCCGCCAAACCGACGGCAAGAGAAAAGCGGTAATTGCGCTTCGCTCAATCGGCTTCGACGTTACCGCCGTCGGGGATAGCTATAACGACCTCACCATGATCTCCGCAGCCGATGCAGGCGCACTGTTTCGTCCACCGAGAGCCATTACCGAAGAATATCCGTTGTTGGCCAGTTTCGAGAACCATATGGACCTTCTCGACTTCTTGCTCGCCGACACGAAAGCCGACCCCGCCCTCTAAGCGCTTTCCGTGACCGGGCCCCGGCGCCGCGGGCGCGGCCGGGCCGGGGGCCGGGTCTGGGGCCGGGTCTGGGGTCCGGGGCGCCGCCGCCGGGCCCCGGCGCCGCCGCTCATCATCCATCTCGAAAACCAGTTTTCGCGACGACACCGCGTTACGATATTACGTTATAGGTATCATACCTACGGAGGCCCCGATATGCTCTCGGACACCGAAGACGCGAACGCAGAGAAGAATGAAACCTACGCACGCGGTCACAATCAAACTGCGCAAAGTCCGACGCCGGAGCACCCGTCGGAGCGCCCCTTGCGCGCAGACATCCTCATCGTTGACGATCAGCGTATAAACCTCGTCGTAGCCACAAAGATGATCGAGTTTAGGGGCTACACCGCCGAGACCGCCGCGAGCGGCGAGAAAGCGTTGGAGTTGCTCCGCTCGGGACGATATCGGCTACTTCTGCTCGACATGCAACTCCCGGACATGAACGGAATCGAAGTCGTACGCCGCATACGCACCGTCGTAGACCACGGCGCCGAGAACGGAGATACCTCGGTCTCGGAGGTCTCGGACCGACACATCCCCGTCGTCATGCTCACCGCATATGCCGACGACTCGGATCATCGCGAAAGTCTCGAGGCAGGGGCCGATGCGTACCTCGTGAAGCCGCTCGACCAAGAAAAGCTTGACGGTATTCTCCAACGGCTCAGCCCCCAAGCACCTCCCCAAACCGACGGTGGCAGCGGCAGCAGCGGCGATACCGGCGACCGCGGCGCTACGGGTGGCAGCGGCGACACCGGCGAGTCGGACTCCTCACGCGGGCCCACTGCCGACAACGACACCAGCGGCCCCGCGGTTTTCGACCCTGCCGGGCTTCAAGCACGGGTTGGAAGCAGCTCGCTCTCGCAGACCGTGGCGAAGCGCTTTCTCGAAAGCGTTTCCGGCTATGCGGCCGCGGTAGACAACGCAGTAGCATCCGGCGATCTCGACGAGCTGGCAAGCGCCGCACACAACCTTGCCGGCCCTGCAGCCAACGTCGGCGCCGAAGCGTTAAGAGCGTTGAGCAAGTCCATCGAAGCTGCCGCTTCCAACGGAGACTGGGAGCAGGTACACCGACACGCCACTCGCCTCCATACCGAACTAGCCGCGGCGCGGGGGGAGATCGAGCAGTTCACCTCCGATGGGCCCTCTCAGTCCTCCTCCTGAAAGAAGACGTTTCTGCGGCACAGACCGTCCGGAGGGCGTTCCGGCGGCCCGCAGCGAGCCGGCGCTTCCAGAGTCGGCCCGAGTGCCGGCGGCCCGCACCGAGCCGGCACCCCGCAGCGCCGGCGGCCGATACCTCAGCTCGACAACGATTCGCTGAGAATATGTCGGGTAATCGCGTAGAGCGGCGGCACCCCTTCGGTCGCTCCAAGAGGCGCGGAGAGCGAGGCTGTATGCTCGAGCGGTAGGTCGGAAACGTAGTAGAACAGGCGCGTCTGCGTTTCCTCCGGAATGACGCCGAGTTGCGCCGCCTCTACCACCTGCAGATAGTAATGAATTCCCTCCATCTCGATGCCCAAGCATCCCCAGATCCGCCGGTAAAAGCGCAACATCATGCGGTTTTGCAGCAGCGTGCCGTCCACCGTGAGCAAGGGGCCGGTGTGCACGTCGTGCCCCGGGATCCGTTTCGCAAGCCGCGCACACGCGGCAGGATCCGGGGGCGGCAGAGGCTGGAACGTGTCCGTGCTCTGCCCCACGAAGGCGTTTGGGGCAAGCACGTCGCCGCGCGAGCCGGCAAGCGCGCCGGCTTTGCCGAGAAAGTTGAGCCCGGCTAAGTTGTGCCCGAAGAGCATGAGCAGATTCTTGATGATATGGCGCGCCTGCTCGCCGAAGGCATAGTCGATGTTGACAATCAAATCCTTACTGCCGGTTTGCGGAAGCGTGATACCCGGGTCGAGCTGATGCTCGTGCAGACGCGAGACATCGATGAGTTGCGCCTGCACCCCCGTCGAGGCGGTCTCCTCGAGCCGCAGGACCCCACACCTGCGTTCCGCAGCCCTGCTCTCCTCCGCCGCCTCGGGGAAGGCGGTAAAGTAATCGCGAGCGAGCGCATAGAGCCGGTCGTAGGGGTTTTCCCACTCGAGCTCCATGTACGGGTGTTCGGTGCGCCGTGCCCACTCCTCCACTTCATCCATATGCTCGGTAAACCATGGATTCAGGCAGTTGGTCACCGAGTGCGTATTGCTGCTGATGATGTGCACGCGCACCTCTCGAGGCAGTGCCGCCGGTTGATATCCGAGAAGCTCTTCTGTGGCATTCCCGACCTGGTCGGTCCAGAGCTCGAGGTTCCGGCTATTGTAGTTGTTGCGCTGGCGCCGCACGTCTATGCTGAACATCTCTCTGTGACATGCAATTTCGTAGAGCGTTTGCACGGTCCCGGTGGGCCACACGCCCCGCAATCCGGCGACCTCCGTCTCGGTAAAACCGAGGCGAGCAAAAAGCGTATCCTGGGACTCGGTGCTGTGGTTTTCGGGGTGCTCGAGATAGTCGCGGATGAGAGACAGGGTGGCCGGCGTCTTGATCCGACCGCGAAGCTTGCGCGCCTCTACCGAATACAGGCA
Source organism: Spirochaetia bacterium (assembly GCA_041686235.1). GTDB lineage: Bacteria > Spirochaetota > Spirochaetia > DSM-27196 > PWMO01 > JAAAOH01. The sequence goes on from JAWLED010000031.1 coordinate 7,028, forward strand.
CAGATTCGTAATGAGGTCCATGAGATCGGAGCTCCCGTTTCGAAGCAGGACCATCACCTTGCCGGGGAGCATCTCCCAGACCTCGCGACGGCGCGCCGGGGTCCGCACCATGGGAAAGAAGCGGTCGGGGTTCCGATAGCTCTCGGGGATCTCATCGATGAGCAGAAGCGCAAAGGTATGGGTAACGTTCTCCGGAAGACGCCGCACCGCGTAGCTCAGCCCGCCGAAGTCGATCTCGTTTTCGGAGCGCACCAGCGGGTGCAGCGCGGGATCGAGCTCCATGTAATACGGCAGTAACCGGTCCATACTGACGTAGCCCTGGTTCACCGCACGAACGAGCTCCACCTTGAAGCGGTCGAACGCCTCGAATATCCCCTGTTTGTCCCGCAGAATCGTTCCCAGCGCCTGGGCAAACGAGCGCGAGCGCCCCAGCAGCTCCAGGAACTGCTCGCCGGGAACGACATAGCATACCACTCGCCCCAGCGCTCTGACCTCCAGGCGACGCGGCTCGAGAAAGAGCGCCTCTCGCTCTCCGAAGTAATGGCCCGCCTCTATGGTGCCCACGCGTCGTTCGGTACCGTCGCGGTGCTCACGCGTCTCGACGGTGCCTTCGGCGACGATAAAGACAGAGTCGTCCGACGTATCGCCTTGCTCAATGATTTGAACATTCGGCTCGTACTCCCGCCTGCTAATGTAGGGGACGAGCTCCTCTTTTTCATTCTGTGTCAGAAATCGGAACGGGATGACCTGATCGAGAACTTTTGTAATGCTTCGGCGGTCGTTACCGGACATAAGACCAACTTACAATGGAATGCGATACTGCGAAACCATCGACCGGAGCTTTTCGAGCGCCGCCGGATAGCTGTCGTTTCGCGTATAGGAGATCACGTGATCCTCGATCCGGCCGCGCGGCGTGTCGAACTCGGCTATGGGGTTGTCGAGGATCCCGTCAATTTCCTTCTCACTTATTCCATGTCGCATCAAATATGCCGAGAAAGACAGCTCAGCGAGAGGTACCGATCGTGCTTCAGTGTCATAGAGGTACCCGCGGCCGTCGAGCATTTGCTCTACGGGGCTCTTGGAGAAATGCAGCACCCGGCTCACCGGGCCCTTCGTGCTCAACAGCCCTCGCTTTATGAAGCCCTCCCGCATCTTGGCGGTAAGCGAGAGAAAGTAATCATAACTCGTTCTTGTGCGAAACAGCATGACCGCGATATCCGTATTCTTGTTATTCTTATGGATGAGAGCCGGGATGTCGTAATTGACCACGTAGTAGGAGCCGACTCGCTTCACCGACTGGGCGTTTATGACCATCATATCCGGCTCGTCGACCCATTGCTCGAAGAGGTCCTCCGCGCGAATACCGAGCCGGTCGAGCGCCTCAAAAGCACCGATAATGGGGGCTTGATCGAAGTCCTCGCCGAAGTGCTGCGAAAAGCGCTCTTTCATGCGCCGGGTAAACAGCGCTTTACCGTGTACCGCAAAACTCATCTTGACGCCGTAGTGGTGCTCGACAATGTGATTTGCGGCGATGAACTCACCCGGGATATTGGCCAGGTACGCGAGATGAAGGTCGACCTTGTACTCGGGACAGTCCTCGATGACCTTCAGGACCTCTCCCTCGCCCACGACGCCGTTGGTCTCCGGGCGCATATAGACGAAGATGTCCTGGATTTCAGGGTCCGTCTCCGGGCCCGGATAGGGGACCAATACCTGCGGCAAGGCTGTGCCCTGTGGCGACTCCATACTCGCTGCCTCCCCTCCGCAGTTGCAATTGCGACTGCGGCCGCGACGATAAACGGTTTACGGGGCTAGTATCGCACCGTCAGCGCAGGACGTCCAGGTCGATTTCTCCCCCGGAGCACGGAACCTGGATGCCCCAATTCTCGAGCACCTGTGGGTGCACCTCGCCGAGAATGCCCACGTGCGTTCCCTCCACCACGAGCGCCGCGGTCCTTCCGGCAATGAAGCGCGGATCTTCTATCTCCTGCAGCTCGTGGGAAAAACCAAGATAGTACAGCAGCGCGGTCACATGAGCGTTGATTACGTTGAAGTCGGTCGCGGACTCGGCACTGAGAAAACCGAGCGCATTGATGGTGCGTGAGCCGTAGTTTTGCGAGGCGTCCTGACGCACGATTTTGCCGACCTCGAAGATGAGGTGCGGATACGAGGCATTGCCCGAGACACTTTCTGCGGACAATAAATGAGGCAGAATGGAGTGGCGAACGAATTCGTGGTTTTCCGAGAGCGGGTTGCTCACCTTCACGAACTCATCGAGAATCTTCTCGCGCTCGGCCTCGGGGTACATGCGTTCGACGAACTCCACGTAGGAGCCGAGATAGTTGAAGATCATTTCCTGGTAGCCAAGGCCCACCATGAGGTCCTTCACTCGCCGCGCGAAGGTCTCTGCATCGCTCAACCTTCCGACCGTATACTCAGAAGGCGTCGCCGGCTCGAAGTGGTCCATGCCGAAGCCCATCATGACATCTTCCATGACGTCGACCGCGTGGAGGAAATCGTTTCGATACGGCGGCGGGTAGGCGGTAATGGTCTCGCCTTCGGCTGTGGCCTCCACCCCCATTCGCCCCAGGCTCTCCCGCGCCTCGTCGGCGGTAATCGAGACACCGAGCAACTTACTCGCATAGGAGGTCTCCATCGTCTGCGGCGTCTGAAAGTAGTACGGGGTTACGATTTCGCGGCCGAGCGGCGTGTCGTAGGGATAGACGATGCGCACCGGGAGCACGCGATAGCCTTGATCGGCGAGATCGCAGGCCACGATGGAGCAGGCAAGGAGGAGCTGATCCATATTCGTTCCGGTCATCTCGACAAAGAGCTGCCAATCGCCCTCCTGCACGTCTCCGATGTAGGCACTGTTGATGATGGGCGGAAAGCTCAACGCCTCGCCGCGATCGTCGGTGAGAAAGGGCATGCGATCGAACTGTGCCACCGCGGAGCCGAACTCCTGTCCCTTGGGATGTTCGGACAGGATCTGCCGCAGGCTCATCTCGCCTTCTGCGCCGAGGGGCGCAAAGCGCGTCTTATCCGGGTCGGCGGCAACGTAGTGGACGGGGTACTTCATCCGGGACGAACGATAGACACCCATCGCGATCGCCTTTCGCTTCTGGCCGAAGTTCCAGGTAAGCTTCTCCTGCGTCTGGATGATGTCGGCGAGCCCGGCTTCGTCTATGTGCTTCCCCGAAACCGCAAAGGCGGCTATGTAGGGACGTGTCGACTCGAGCTGCGGGTCGACGAGCACACGCCGCTCTTGCGGGTCCTTGGTCTCTCCCTCGCTCGAGAAGAAATCGTAGGAAGGGAGCTCTCCCCGGCGATAGACGCGCAACTGTCTTGCAAGGCCGGCCGCCGACCACAAGTCCGGGCGGTTCGTATCATTTAGCTCGAACTTCGTGATCCCGTTTTCGTCGGTTTCCGCGTCCAGCTCAGCCTTGGCCACGGTGAGCAACTGCTCGAGGCTCTCTTGGTCGAGGCGTGTTCCGAGGTACTCGAAAAACGCCGATTCGTAGACGTCGATCTTCGGCATTTCTTAGCTCCTTCGCCTCAGGCGCACCCGTTCTATGTCGTTGGAGAAGAGCTCGCGCAGGTCGTCGAGACCGAGGTGCATGAGCGCCATGCGGTCGATACCGAGCCCCCATGCAAGTACCGGAACGTGCACTCCCAGCGGTTCGGTAACCTCCGGGCGGAAGATGCCCGAGCCACCGAGCTCGAACCACCCGAGCACCGGATGCTTGATATGCACTTCGACCGACGGCTCTGTGAAGGGGAAATACCCGGGAACGTATTTTACGTCCTGGGCGCCGGCAACCTCCACGGCAAACATCTTGAGAAAGCCCAAAAGGGTGCGCAGATTGACCTCTTCGCCGAGAACGATGCCCTCCGTCTGGTAGAAGTCGGACAGGTGGGTGGCGTCGATCTGGTCGTTTCGAAAACACCGCACTACACCGAAGTACTTGCCGGGCACGTTGGCGTGGGGCAGTTGTTTGGCCGACAGGACGGTACCCTGACTGCGCAGGATAAGGCGCCGGGTAAAATCGCGGTCGAAGGGGTATCTCCACCCGAGGCTCCCGGTCTTCCACCCGTCCTCGTGGGTCTGCGCGACCTGGCTCAGATAGGGCTCCTCGATCTCTTTTGCGTGGCGCGGCTGGTCCACGTAGTAGACGTCGTGAATGTCGCGTGCGGCGTGGAACTGGGGCATAAACAGCGCGTCGGAGTTCCAGAACTCCGTCTCCACGAGCGGCCCGTCAAACTCTTCGAAGCCGAGCGAGGTCAGCTTGTCTTTGACCTGCTCCAGGTATTCCCCGTAGGGGTTTCGCCGCCCGGGGAGAACCCGCGCGGCCGGGATTTGAATGTTGTAGGGGCGGAAGTTGTGATGCCGCCAGGCGCCCGAGCGCAGCATCTCCGGGGTGAGCGCACCGACCTCTTCGCCGCTGATTCCCGCTTCCTGCAAGCGCTTCTTGGCGTCGAGCCCGGCTTTGTTGAGTTGAAAAAACACCGCCTCGTGCTCCGACGCGCGAAAGACGGTGCTCGAGGCACCGCGTTTCTTACTGACGCTCTGGATGGTCTCCTGCTCGGCCTGTGAGAGCTCGCTCTCGGCAAGGCTCCCCGTGGCTGCGGCCCGGTCGATGAGCGCCCGCACGGTGCTCACGCTTTGGGGGAGCTTTGCTTCGTCGCCGACGACGACCCGCTTCTCCTCGTCCATCGCGAGCACGCCGGCCTTCGAAAGCGCGCCATATGCCGATCCGGTTTCTTTGTTCTCGAGCGACAGCGCCTCGGATATCTCCGGCATGCGCATTGGCCCACGCTCGCGAACGAGAGAGACAATTCGCTCCTCGGGGGTACCGTTCGCCGCATAGCGCTCCCCCAACTCGGTGAGCTCATAGGTCACCGAGTGCTCACGTCGTACCTCGCTTACCAATTCTTTTGCGGCAAGCCAGCTCAGCGCCTGGTTGGCCTGCCCGGTGTTGAACCCGAGCGTTTGCACGAGCCGTCCGGCATCGAACTCGTCGTTACCCTCGAAGTGCAGCAGCACCCGGACTTCGAGCGGATGGAGGTTCTTTGCGATGTCTGCGCGTTCCATAGCGGGACTCCTATGCGACGAACTTCTTCAGTATGAGGATGCCGTTGTGCCCGCCAAACCCGAGACTATTGGACATGACCGCATTCACGCGCCCCGACCGGCCCTCGTTGGGCACGTAGTCGAGGTCGCACTCGGGGTCCGGGTTCTCGAGATTGATCGTCGGCGGCAGGTATTGGTCGCGTATGGCGAGGGCACTGATGATTGCTTCCAAACCGCCGGCGGCGCCGATCATGTGTCCGTGCATCGACTTTGTCGAGGAGGCGGCAAGCTTGTAGGCGTGCTCACCAAAGACCTCTTTAATGACCTTCGTTTCCACCGGATCGTTAACGCGGGTCGAGGTGCCGTGAGCGTTGATGTAGTCGATGCTTTCCGGCTCCAAACCGGCCTCGTCGAGTGCCAGGCGCATCGCCTTCTTCGCGCCGGTTCCCTCCGGATGCGGCGAGGTGCGGTGGTAGGCGTCGCAGGTGGAGGCCGTACCGGCAAGCTCGGCATAGATGCGTGCGCCCCTCGACAGCGCGTGCTCCATCTCTTCGAGAATGAGAATGCCGGCCCCTTCGCCGATGACAAATCCGTCGCGGTCGGCGTCGAAGGGCCGCGAGGCCCGTTCCGGCTCATCGTTGTATTTGGTGCTCAGCGCCTGCAGGACGTTGAACCCGGCAACCCCCAGCTGGGTAATGCACGCCTCCACGCCCCCGGAAATCGCCACCTGGCCGTAGCCGTCGCGTATCCACCTGGCGGCGGAGGTCATTGCATCCGCACCTGAGGCACAGGCGGTGGTAAGTGCGTAGACCGGCCCTTGGGCGTTGGTGAGGATGGCCACGTTTGCCGGGCCTTCGTTGGTAATGAGCTTCGGGATGGTCAGCGGCGGGACGCGCTGCGGCCCCTTCTCGAAGAGGGCTTTGTAGGAATCCTCGGTGGTTTGGAATCCGCCTACGCCCACACCGAGAATGACCGCAAGCCGTTCCGGATCGATCCCGCTCGTATCGAGATTCGCATCTTCGAGCGCCGTCAAGCTCGCCGCGCTTGCAAACTGCGAGAAGACGTCCATCTTCCGCGCCTCTTTGCGGTCCATGTAGTCCGCCGGTTTGAAGTCCTTTACCTCGGCGGCAATCTTGGACTGAAAATCGCCGGCGTCGAAGCGGGTGATCGGCCCGATACCGCTCGTTCCGCTGCGAATGTTGGCCCAAATCTCGTCAATGCTGTTACCGATCGGGCTCATAGCGCCAAGACCGGTGATAACTACTCTCTTTGGCATGGTGTTTCCTCGTGCGCCGGCATTACATTCCCGCCCCGCCGGAAACGCGAATGACCTGCCCGGTGACGTACCCCGCAAGATCGGATGCGAGGAACATGATCACATTGGCAATGTCTTCCGGCTCACCGACGCGGCCCATGGGAATCTGATCTATTAGTGTCTGTTTTTGTTCCGCAGTCAACTTCTCGGTCATTTCCGTCTCGACGTAGCCGGGGGCTACCGCATTTACTCGAACGTTGCGCCCGGCAATCTCGCGGGCCAAGCTCTTGGTAAAGCCGATGAGTCCCGCCTTGGAGGCGGCGTAGTTCGACTGACCGGCGTTACCCACGAGCCCCACAATGGAGGTGACGTTGATGATGGCACCCTTGCGCCGCCGGATCATGCTGCGGCTCACCACCTTCGAGATGTAGAAGGCGCTGGTGAGGTTGATGTTGATCACGTCCTGCCAGTCCTCGGCGGACATCCGCATGACCAGGCCGTCCCGTGCGATACCGGCGTTGTTTACGAGGATGTCGATGCCTCCGCTCTCCTCGAGGATCTCGTTTACCGTCGCGCTTATGGTTTGCTCGTCGGCGACGTTTCCCTCTTTGTACACGACCTCCACGCCGTGCTCGGCGGCAATCTGCTTGTACTCCTCGAGGTGATCCCCCGGTTTGCGGCTAATGTAGTATACCGACGCACCGTTTCGCAGAAAGGTCGTAACGATCCCCCGTCCAATCCCTTTCGATCCGCCGGTAACGAGCGCCGTTTTTCCCTTAATTAACACAGCTTGCTCCTCTCGGTGCGTCCATCTGTGTGACGCCGTGCTCTCGGTTGCCTCTACAACGTGGCATTCGCATTCGAATTCGCTTTTGCTTGCCCATCAGCCGGCAAGCGCCTGGATTGCCTCGAGCGTACCCGCCGGGTGACACTCGAGCTCCGTTTCCGAAACGGCCTTTCGGTACGCCTTCCACAGGCCGCCGAGCACCGTGCCCGGCCCGACCTCCAGAAACCCCGGGCTCCCGTCGGCCACCATTTGTGCCTCTTCGCGGGTCCACATGACCGTGGAAACGAGCTGATCCAAGCACAGCTTTCGAGCTTCCGCCCCGCTTGCAATCGGCCGTGCGGTCACATTGGAATACACCGTTTTCACGGGATCGGAAAACGTGACGTCGGCGAGAAACTCCGCAAAGCGATCTCTCGCCTCCTGCATGAGCGGGCAATGAAAGGGCCCCGATACCTTTAGCCGGATGAACCGCTTTGCCCCGGCTTCCTTGAACACCGGCTCCGCCGCAGCCAGAGCCTCGGCGGTGCCCGAGACCACCGTTTGAACGGGACTGTTGTAGATGCCGGGGTACAGGTCCTCGATACCGTGCTCGTCGATCGTGCGGCGGACGGTGTCGAAATCCAACCCCAGCACGGCGGCCATGCCCGCTTGGCCCCCTTCGGTATCGAGGGTCCGGCTCGTTTCTTCCATGACCCGCCCGCGCGTAGTGACCACTCGGAATACGTCGCTCACGTCGAGCACACCGGCATCGACGAGCGCCGCATACTCACCGAGGCTAAAACCCGCGTAGCGGTCGGCGCTCACCCCGTGCTCCGCCAACACGCGGCTTGCCGCGAGATTCACCACGGTAATTGCCACCTGGGTTATGTTCGTTTGTTTGAGCTGATCCTCGGAGCCCTCGAAGAGCACCTGTGTAACGTTGAAATCCGCGTGACGTTCGGCTTCCTCAAAGAGCTCACGGACAGTGTCGGAATGCTCGAAGAGGTCTTTCCCCATACCGGGATACTGGGCACCCTGGCCCGGGTACAGAAAACTGTAGCTCATAGGGACCCTCCATCGGTGCGCGGTAGCGTAGCATAGGCCCATATGGAGGTCAAGTTGACGCGTTGCCTCACCAGGATCCTTACCATCATGCTATAATGGGAGTGGTATGGACGTACATCGTCTTAGCGACGAGCAACGAAGCGCCGTGGAAGAATTGGCCGAACAGTATCTGTGGCAACTCGTCGTCCTGTTCGGCTCTGCGCTCTCGGCGCCGGCGCCGCGCGACATCGATATCGCAGTTCTTCCGGAGTCTGAGCCGGATCTGCTTACACTAGGACGATGGACACGCCGGCTCGAAGCCGTCCTGGGGGTCGAGCCCGTGGATCTCCTTGCACTCACCGACCGTCTCTCGCCGATAACTCGGTTTCAGGTATTCCGGACAGGTGTGTGCCTGTTCGAGCGTACGCCGGGCCTATTCGGCCGCGAACAGGATCGGGCGTTCTTTCTTTATGCGGATACGGCCGTGTTTCGCCGACAGGTTTTGAAACCGGAGGAGATGGGCATTGACAGGTGAACAACGCGAGCTCATTGCCCGCAAGCGGGCGGCGCTCGAACAGTTTCTTGCAGATCTGCGCACGTATGCCGAGCTCGATATGGCGTCCCGGCGGCGTGAGCATTATGCCGTCGAGCGCCTCCTCCAGCTTTTGTGTGAGTCCGCCGCGGACATCGGCTTGCAGTTGTTAAAAATGAAAGACTATCGGCTTGCAACAGGTTACCGGGAGATTTTCGCGGCACTCAGAGAGCAACATAATTTGCCCGATGAGCTCGCGGAACAGTTGATGGACGCCTGCGCAATGCGTAACGTCCTCACCCACCTATACGATACGATCGACCAGGAACGCGTAATCAGAGCCGTCGATCCGGCGATCTCTCTCTATCAACAATACGACGATTGGGTTGGGGCGCAGATGTGATCCGTCGGCCCCGGCCCCGATTCCGCCGGCGCCGATTTCACGGGGCGGCTATGTCGCCGAGCATTCATGGATTCATCGCGCCGGTTTTTGTATACTGCAGGTGGAATGAAGCAGCCAAATAGACGCATCTTCCTTGCCGGCCTCATCGTCATCGTCGGGGTCATCCTGTTTCTCGATCCGGCAGACATCGTCAACCGCTTCCTCTCGAGGCGCCCGCCGCCTGTTTCCGATGAGGTGGTGCAATCGGCGAGGGAGGTCGTCACCGAGCACGGGGATGAGCCGACCACGTTCGTGCTCGACGCCCTTTCCGAACACCAGGTGGTATGCCTCGGGGAGTTTCCCCAGATCGCCGAGCATCCCCGCTTTCTCATCGAGGTCATACGCAGCATGCCCGAGCGCGGGCTCCAAACGGTGGGCGTGGACTTTGCGCTTTCCGAGGATCAACCGCTCATCGACCGAGCAATCTCGGGGAACACCTACGACGAAGAGCTCGTCCATCGGATTCTCCTGAACCGGCTGAGCATCTGGGGCTACGAGGAGTATGCGGAGGTCTTCCGCGCTGCCTGGGAGGTCAACCGCGATCTGCCCCCGGAGGAACAGGTGCAGATCGTGGGGCTCAATGTCCGACAGGATCAAACGCCGACCCAACTGCCGCCCGAAGAGCGCCCCCGCGGGGAGGAGCTCGGCGCCGCGCGGTTCCCCGAAGGCCTTCCCGACCGCCACATGGCCCGCGCCGTTCTCGAAACGGTAGAGGAGACCGGCGAGCCGTTTTTGTTCTACGCGGGTTCACGTCATGCGTTTACCGGGTTCCGAGACCTCGAGTACGAGGACCGCATGGACGAGCTGGGCTTTCCCGATGCGCGGCGTGCCGGAAACATCATAGAGCAAGAGCTCGGCGCGGATGCTCTCACGCTCTACCTCCACGGACCGTGGCCGGCGCAAGATAGGCGAAACAGCATGACCTTCGCCGCCGGCGGGCTCATCCATGCCGTGTTGGAAGAGCTTCCCGAGGACGAACAGCGGGTGGCGTTTCCGGTGGCGGACACCCCGATTGCCGACTACCGGATCACCGAAGGCGACTATGCGCGCTTTCGCGACTCATTCAGCTTCGGCGGCTTAACCGACGGGTACGTCGTGCTCGGGCCAACCGGCGAGCTCTCGGCGGCCACTCCCATCTCCGAGTTCATAACCGATACAAACGTGGAGCAGGCTCGTGAGGGCTTCCCCGGGCGCCTGCCGGACAATGCCGAGCCGACCGACCTCAACGGCTACATTGCCCGCGTTTCCACCAACTTAGACGATATTCTGGAAGGCTTCGATTGATCGCAGACACCGTCGTGCTGGGACTACTCTGGGGGCTTGGGTTCGTGTTTCTCTATCGCATTCCGACGCTACGAGAAGTCCCGGACACCCTCCGCACAGCACAGCGTCCACCGCGCTTTTCGGTGATCATCCCGGCCCGAAACGAGGCGCATAACCTCCCCTCCCTTTTTGCCTCGCTCGAGCAACAGTCGATCACCCCCGACGAGATCATCGTGGTCGACGACGACTCCACCGACGGCACCGCAGGCGTTGCAGCAGGGTACCGGGCCCGCGTTATTCACCCCGGGCCCCTGCCCGAGGGCTGGCTCGGCAAACCCCATGCGTGTTTTCGCGGCGCGCAGGCCGCCTCCGGCGAGAATCTGGTGTTTCTTGACGCAGACGTCCGCTTCGAGGAGGAGGGTCTTTCGCGCCTTTTGTCCACCTATGCTCACCTCGGAGGGTTCCTCTCGGTGCAGCCCTATCACCGCATGGAAAACGCCTATGAGCGCCTCTCGGCGTTTTTCGCGTTCATCCTCATGAGCGGAATCCGGGCGTTCACCATTTTCGGCCGTCGCCTCCCGCCGCGCGGCTTATTCGGTCCCGCCATCGTATGTAGGCGCGATGACTATTTTAGCATAGACGGCCATCGATCGGTGAAACAGGAAATCCTCGAAGACGTGGAGCTCGGCCGCCGGGCCGCCTCCGCGGGGTATGAGCTCCACTGTTTTGCCGGGCGGGGAAGCTTGAGCTTCCGCATGTACCCCGGCGGTCTCCGCGAGCTCACCGACGGATGGACGAAGAACTTCGGCCTCGGCGCAGCCTCCGCCGGGCCTGTTATGGTTTTGGTAGTCTCTGCATGGATGGCGGGGGCCGGCGTAGCAATTCGCCTGGCGGTGGTGGGCTCTCTTATGGCAACGCCGTCCTGGTTGCTTCTCGGCTTCGCCGCGTATTCGGCCTACGTGATTCAGATCCACTGGATGCAGGAGCGGATCGGGAACTTCGGACTAACGGCAGCGATCGGGTATCCCATCACCCTGCTGTTTTTCGTAGTCGTTTTCCTGCGGTCGCTACGCCTCATGTGGTTCAAGCAGGCGGTCCGGTGGAAAAGCCGGGACATTTTGGTGAGACATGGAAAATGACACGTAACACACGGAATATGGAAACGGATAGGTCCTACAGCATCGTGCGGGCCTCGTGGCTCGGCATCATCGGAAACGGGCTCCTTTCAATACTCAAGATCAGCGCCGGGCTCGTTTCCGGGAGCTTTGCCGTGGTCAGTGACGGGATCGACTCGGCGAATGACATCGTCACCTCGCTGGTTACGCTCATAAGCGCCCGTGTTGCCGCACGCAAGCCCACCGCCCGCTTCCCCTATGGCTACACCCGAGCCGACACCATTGCAACGAAACTCCTGTCGTTTGTCATCTTTTTCGCCGGCGCGGAGCTCATTATCTCGGCGATCCGCCACATCGTTTCCGAGCGGCCCGCGGAGCTTCCCAGCGCCCTTGCCGTCTACGTAACCCTCGTCTCCATCGCGGCGAAAGTCTTTCTCGCCTACTACAAGATCACGGTCGGCCGCCGGGTGAACAGCTCGATGCTCGTTGCGGACGGCAAGAACATGCAAAACGACGTCATCATCTCGGTCGCCGTGCTCGTGGGACTGGCCGCCTCGCACTATTTTGCAATGCCGATACTCGACTCGATAACGGCGCTGGCGGTGAGCGTGTGGATCATCCGGGTCGCCTTCAAAATCTTCATGGAGTCCAATACCGAGCTCATGGACGGCCTGCACTCCACGCGGATCTACGACCGGGTTTTCGACGCGGTCGCACAAATACCGCAGGCGGAAAGCCCCCATCGCGTCCGCGCGCGCCACGTCGGTCACCTCTACGTCATCGACCTCGACATCGAGGTCGCCCCGGAGATGAGCGTCGTCGAGGCACACAACGTCGCACAGCACACCGAAGACATGATTCGAAACCTCGTACCGAACGTCTATGACGTCGTCGTTCATGTGGAGCCTCGAGGCAACGACGAGGGCGAGTGCTTCGGCGTGTCGGAGGAAGAAGTGGCCCGCTCTAAGGACAGGCGAGCTCAGCGTGGCGTTCGCGGGAGCGGCGGTGGCGGCTGCGAGGACGAATAGCCGCGCGCCGGCGCGGAAGCGCGCGATGCCGAAGCGAGGCCGCTGCGCAGCCTGACCATCCGAGGTCGATTGTAGCGCTGCACGACAATGAACGGCAGGTTCGTAATAAGCCCGTAGGCCACCATGAACACGCCGACGTACCACGGGTTCCACACGAAAAAGGTCAGCGACAACGAAGCCGAAATCCAGTGCGAGCCTTCGGCGCGGCAGGTTTCCGCTATGTAGCGGTCCAAATACGCTTCGTTTCCCGCCTCGAGGCGGCGTTTGTTGAACCCTCCCGCAAAAAAGGAGCCGGCCTCCGGGAGCAGGTCCTTCCAACGCTTCACCCCGAGCCCCCGGTACACTCGCCCGCCACGCTCGAAGCGGCGCAAGCGATAGAGAAAGCCGTTGGGCCGAAACCAGGACAGCGGCATGTGATGGGCGAGAAACCCCGAGCCGATGTGTATCGTGACCCACACCGCAGCGTAGATGAGGATGAGCACCGGCACCGGCGCCGGTAGCGTCGCATTCATAATGCCTCCAATTCCTCTCGAGCCGGCTCTCCTGTTCGTGACGCTAGCCCAGCCACGCGTTCACTCCACCCGGAAGACCGCATCCGCAACGGCACGGGCCACGGCACCGGCAACGGCGCGCCTTCGGTCACTCGCCGGCGCCTCCACGGTGTCGCCGGCGACGGTGCGCCCCTCGTCGGTGAGGCGAAAGGAGACCCGCCCGTCGGCGCGTGCTTCGAGCTCGAGGTGCGGCGGAACCACCCCGCGTGCAAGCGCATCGTCCTCGACAATGCGAAAACCGGCGCCGCTCAATCGCCCCCGCACGCTTCGCGCAACGTCCTGTTGATCTCCGCGCACCGAGACGCGCACGGGTAGCTCGATACCGTGCTGGCGGATTGCGCCGCGGTTCATGCGGTAGAGCTCAACCGCGGCGCGACCGGCTGTGCTCTGATCGCCCTGTGCTCGCGCAATGCGCGCGATCTCGCGCAGTCCTTTGGCTATATCCAGGCGTTCCCAGCGTGGGTGCAAGCTGTCGGCGGCCGCAGCTATGGCGTCGGGATCTTCGTTGAGAACGGCGCGGTGCATTGCATACAGCGGCTCGGTGTCCGGTATCAGCTCGGTCTCCAACTCACGAGCGCGCTCCAGATACCGCTTGGCAACCCGGGGATATTGCTCGTGCGCTCGAAAGTACGTCCACTGGGCGTTTAGTTGGCTGCCTTGCTCCTCATAGGCTTCGGCAGCGGCGGCGGCATAGCGGTTGAACGTCATATCGTGGTACCAGGCCAAGACCCGATGCTTGATCCGTTGCACAGTGTGAGACACCCACTCGAAGGGACTGCGCGCCGGGGTCATACTCACCTCATGTGCCGTTCCCCGGTAAATGTCGGCAAGCAACCCGTGGAGCTCCATGTGATGGCGGCGCTCGTCGATCCCGAAGTTGAACATCCAGTGCAGATCTTCCGACTCATAGACATCGCGCGCGTAGGCGAGGGCCTCCTCGAGGCGCCCGAACGTTTGATAGAGCGCGGCAAGGTCGAGTTTTGCAAGCGGCGTATCCTCATCGAGATTGTAGGCCCGGTTATACTGTTCGTGCGCGCGGCGGAAATTCATCTGCATCTCGTAGAGCTCTCCCTTTGCAAGATGTCCGGTCGCACGTTCCGTTTGGGCAAGCGATTCTTCGGTACTCTGCATTGCGTCGTTGAAACGGTGAAACGCTTTCTGCAAAAGCGAGAGATTGTAATAGGCGACGGAGGCAAAGTAGTTTCTTCCATCGGCAAGGGCGCTTTCAATGGAGAGCTCATAGTAGCGTTTTGCGTTCTCGTACTCATACATGTCGGCGTAGATCGTTCCGAGTGTCATGGTCAGGGTGCGCTCCTCACCGAACTCCTCGATTGCCTCCAGCATCAACTCCTCGCCCGCTTCGAGTTGATGTGTTTTGAAGTACATCCACCCGAGGTCCGCGTACGCCTCGAGGCTGTCGGGATAGAGCTCCACCACCCGTTCGAGGTAACGAACCGCCTCGTTATCACGGTTGAGGCGCCCGAGTGACAACCCCGCGCTGTGAATCACATTGAAGTTGTTCGGATCGATCCGCTCGGCCTGTTGATACTCCGCAAGTGCCGGCCGATAGAGCTCTTCATCAAAGTAGAGGTCGCCGAGCGTTGCGTAGAGTCTGACCGCCTGCGGGTGGCGCTCCTGCCCCTCCTTCAGCAGCTCGACCGCCCGGGTGTCGTTTTCCGAGTCGACAGCCTCGAGCGCGCGCTCGGTGTACCAGTCGACACTTCGTTCGCCGGCCTCTTCGGCCTCGGGCGGCGTCTCCTGGGGGTACAGCGCGGTTACTGCGGCACCAAAGAGAATGAGCGCGGATACGTGCAGTACGAGGATTCCCGTGCGCCGCCTCATCGCAGACGCTCCTCACGTGAGAGAAACGGCACGAGCAAGCCGAGCACGCGACGGACTATCGATACCTCGCGGCGAAACGCTCGAAGCACCGATTGCTCGGCGGCCTCGAAGCGCGCATAATCATCGCCGCTGAACTCCTCGCCGAACAGCGCTTTGAGGTAGAGCTGCACCCAGCCCTCGGCGCCGATCGAATGGCTGCGCTCCAGGCGAAGAGCGTACTCGGAGATGGTCTCAGAGGGCGCCTTCGAAAGCCCCACCGAGCCGAGCGTGCGCGAGAGCGAGCGAAACCGCAGTTGGGCGCGCACCCGCGCGCTGCCGGCGACCGCCGCCCGCATCCTCGGCCAATACCGATACAGGGTAACCGCCCCGAGATAGGCCAACGCGAGGAGCACCGCCCAACGGCGCGCGAGAAAGCGCAAAAAGCCGCCCAGCGCCGGCTCGCCGCCGGCTTCGCTCGCCTGCGCCGGGGACTCCGAGTCCGCCCGAGATAACTCGTCGCGGTGGTCTCTCAGCTCTTCGAGAAGCTGCGATATCTCGTCCATGTCCATGTTGGGGTTCATCGAGTATTGTTCGCCCTCGGCCAACGTCGTGGAAGTGGGGTCGAACTCGATCCAGCCGTAGTCCTCGAAATAGATTTCCACCCAGGCATGCGCCATGTCCGCGCGCACCGCGTAGTAATCCATCACCGACATACGCGGGTCAACGAAGAATCCAACGGCAACCCGCGCCGGCAGGTCCAAGCTGCGTGCCATCAAGGTCATCGAGAATGCAAAGTACGAGCAGTATCCTTTTCGGCTCTCGAAGAGGAAATGATGCAGTTGATTACCATCCGCCGCCACGCCCGGCCTCAGCGAATAGAAGTACTCGTCGAGGAAAAACTGTTCGAGAGCCCGTGCCTTCGCAAAATCGCCCTCGACCCCCTCGGTCACCTCCTCGGCAAGGTCGGCAATTTCCTCATCACTCCCGTACTCGGTGTAGTAGCGGTGCCATTCCCCGCCGTCTTCTCCGCCGTTCTCTGCGGTGCTCGTGGCCGTCGCGCGCGCTCTGCCCGCTTCGGCCTCAGAAAGCGCCTCCGAGCCCGCATCGCTTGCCCGGCTCGTTACTTCGTAGATCCGCGCAAACGACGAATCGGCCCACGCCTCGAACGGGGCCACTTCCACCGGGTAGTTGACCGACACGAGTGATGAGGGGTCGAAATTGACGAGATAGAACTCCTGCAGCAGCTCACTCCGCCGCTCGTAGCGCCGCTCTTCGAACGACTCGGCACCGTCGCCGACGCTTTGCGGTTCCGGCGTCTCACCGGGGGCCGATTCGGCAAAGAACCCGCGGCCCGCCTCGTAACCCGATAGCACAAAGCGGCGCAACAGACGGTCGCCGGTGCGCAGCCGAACCTCCTGCTCGGGCGACTGAGCCTCTTCGCGGTAGAGCAACACCAAATCCCGGCTGAGCGATATCTCGCTTTCGAGATTCACGTAGTCGGCGAAGTCGAAGCGAAAGAGCGTGGGACGAATCAGCCCTCCCCCTTGCGCGGTCGACGCCTCACTGTAGCGGGCAAGGAGCGAGAAAAGCACGCCAAGCAAAAGCGGGAGCAGGATAAGCAGGAGCGGTACAAGCTCGCGCCGCCCGAGTCGCGAGCCGTCGGTGGCCGCGAGGGCCGCGCCGCCTGCCGCGGCGGATCGAGACTCTGCGCCGGCGGGCCCTCCTCCCGTGCCGAAACCGGTGCGGATCGTAGCGAGCATCGTGAGCGCTATTTCCACGAGCAAGAACCCGGCAATCATTGCGGCGAGGATACTCGGGTGGCTGAAAATGCTCACCCGAAAGCCTCCCTGACTCCAGAACAAGGCGACGACCACCGGCGCAAGCAACAAGGGATGCCAGGCAAACAACCGCGGCCGGCGAAACACCGCAAAGCTCAACCCAAACGTGAGCACCGCCGCCGGCACCGAGGCAAGGAAGCTCCGGTCGAACACGGGTGTCGCGTCTCCCGCGCCCGCGAGCCCTCCAACCGCCTGCGCGCGAGAAAGGAGGATGAGTCCGAGCTCGCGGAGGAGCCACAGCGCGAGCGCGGCTGCGGCACAGGCCACCCAGGTGCGAAGCCGCGCCCGCTGCGCCGCTCCTGCGGCCGCCGCCGAAAGCACGACCACGACGGTGAAAAACGGCAGGGATACGAGCTCGGAAACGTATCGGTGGTAGTGGAACAGTAATATGGCGAGACTCGCGAAGTGCAGCGCACGGAGAGCACCCACGCGGTGTGAGCGCGTCTGCCTACTCATCCTCGCCCTCCCTGTGCGGAGAGTGGAGTAAACAGCAACCGTCGCCACCACGCCGGAGGCTGTGCCGCGCCGTCGCTATCCCTCCGACGGGGCACCTCGAGCGTTTCCACGCGGCGATTCCCGTGTCGCAGGCGGGCGCGAATCTCCTCGATACCCTTCGTGCCGGCCGGAATAACCGCGACAACCGGCACGCGCGCGTTGCCGTTGTTCGCGTCGCCGGGGGCCGGCAGTCTCCCCCCATCCCAGTCTGCTTCGGCAAGGTCGGCGAGAAAATCTGGCTCACCCATCTGTGCGAGTGACCCGCGGATTTCAGTGCCACCGAAACCGTAGCTCACCGCGACACCGCGAGCGGTGAGAATCCGGCAGACACCGGCAAACACCGAAACAGTCGCCTCCAAGAGCTGCTCGTCCTGATCGGTCGCGGCGTGTTGCGCCGCTGCAGTGGCTCGCCCGCTGCGGACTTTCGGCGCGCCCGGCGCGCCGCGGGCACCCGGCCCGCCGGTATACAGGTAGCACAGGACGCTCGAGCGCGGAGGCGGCACCTCTTCTCCGACACGCACGAGGAGCTCGTTCCAGCGGGCAAAGAGATTCCAGTTGATTTTGCGCGGGTCATCGCCGGGCACATACCGCCTGGTCTCGAAAAGCTCCTCGCTTCGGTGTCGAAGGGACGAGCGGACACTCACCTCCCCGCCGGCGCCGCCGGTAACCTCACCGAGGGCGCGCTCCTCTGCGGTCGGCAGTATGCGGAGCGTCCCGGCACAGGGAAGTGACAGGCTTCGTTCACAGAACCCGAGGAGGTCCCGCGCGACGATGCCGACGTAGTTCAACGCGTAAGCGCCGCGTCTGCTTGTGTCGATGGGCACCGCGAGCTCTTGTGCGCCGGGTGAAACGAACGCGGTCTGGGAGAGCCGCCGGCCGTTCCACTCGAGCCGTGCAACCACGTAGAGCCGGATACCGGGGATGCGGCGGTGGGGGAGCGGCACCTGCAAGCGCAACCGGGCGTCCGAGGATTCCCGAACGCGCGGGGGCTCGAGCGCAACGGCGGTGCCGGTGGAGCCACCACGCGTGCGGCGGGAGACCACCGCGTGGGTAACGAGGGTGCCGGCTGCCGACAGCACCGCCGACAGTCCGAAAGCGGCTCCCCAGAACAGCACCGCGAGCTCCGAGCGGAGGAGGCCCAGCGTTGCAAGTGCCGCTGCGGCTGCCAGAAACGCCCAGCCTTTTGGTGAAAACGGAAGAATTCTAGCGATGAACCTTTTCAATTTGTCCACGCGCTACCTCGTCCACCAATCGGCGTGCATCCACACTTTCGTCTCTGAGCTTGATGCGATGCGCAAGGACCGGGGCGGCAAGGTCAACGATGTCCTGATCGATCACGTACGATCGGCCCTGAACCAGGGCATGGGCGCGAGCGGCTTTGAGCAACATGAGGCTCCCTCTCGGTGACACTCCGTGCTCGACCGCACCGTGGTCGCGGGTTGCCGCAGCAATGCGCACCACCGCCCGCATGAGCTCAGTGTCGCAGTACAGGTTCTGTGCCGCATTCCGCGCGGCGAGCACGTCACTTCGCGAGCACACCGGCGTGACGCCGGGCATGACACGTTCCGAGGGATTGCTCGAGAGGATATCGAGCTCCACGGCTTCGTCGGGATAGCCGATGTGAAGACGCATGAGAAACCGATCCACTTGGGCGAGCGGAAGGGGATAGGTTCCTTCGATCTCCACCGGATTTTGCGTTGCCATCACCAGGAACAAATCATCCATATAGTGGGTGCGATTTCCCACCGTTACCTGATGCTCGGCCATGACCTCGAGAAGCGCCGACTGTACCTTCGGCGTTGAGCGGTTTATCTCGTCGGCAAGTATCACGTTGGCAAACACCGGTCCGGGGGTAAACACGAACTCGCGCGTTTTGGGATCGAAGACGTCCACGCCGGTAATGTCGTAGGGCAACAGGTCGGGGGTAAATTGAATCCGGCGGAACGCCACCGGTTTCTGCATGCCCTCGTCCTCGCCGATCAGCAGCGCGAGGGTCTTTGCAACGGTAGTCTTGCCCAATCCGGGAAGGTCGTCTATGAGCACGTGACCGCCTGCCACCACACAGCTTACCAGACGCCTCAAAAACGGCTCTTTGCCTCGAATAACGCGGCCAAGCTCGTCCACGAGTCGATTGAGAAGATCTACGTGTGCATCTATCGTCTGGCCGTCGCCGGCCTCGGCAATCTCATCCACGGACGGCAATCGTAGCACGGGGCTGTAGTGGATATCAACGGCGGGGGTTGTGTTA
>JAWLED010000032.1:0-26379 GCA_041686235.1 Spirochaetia bacterium
TTGCCGGCGGGGAGACTCGAACTCCCACACCCGTAATGGGCGGCAGATTTTGAGTCTGCTGCGTCTACCAATTCCGCCACGCCGGCTTTGTGTCACAGTGTACTGGAAGCTCCCGTCTTTGACAATCGGCTATGCTTCGCGGGTCATGACCGAGCGGACCGGCGAGTGGTAGATGTCGAGCCGGTCGAGCCGCTCGTTGAGAGCGGTGACGTCGAAGGGGATGCGCTCGGTAACGATGCCGCCGATGTCGAGGCGGCCGCGCTCAACCATCTCGAGGAGGAGCTCGAGCTCCTCCCTCTGATGATCGGAGACGCCGATGATCTCCGCCTCCGTGCCGGTGACCTCGCGGTAGGCGTGAATACTCACCGGGTCGTCGCCGATGCCGGCAACCGCCGCCCGCCCCGTCGGCGCAAGCGAGAGCAGCGCCGAGCGCACCGTCTCCGGGCGCCCCACCAACTCGAGCGCCACATCCACACCCCGTCCGGCCGTGCGTTCCATAACCGTGCGCACCGCATCCCCGCGGGAGGCGTCAACGCCGATAGCCCCGTACCGCTCGGCGGCCCGAAGCTTCTCCGCGTCGAGGTCGACCGCGAACACCTCCATGGCACCCATAGCGCGGGCAAGCTGCACCGCCGCCATTCCGAGGCCGCCGACCCCGAAGACGGCAACCCGCTCGTTGGCGGCAAACCGCGCTTTTCGCAGCGCGTGGAGCGCGGTGGCGGCCGAGCACATCAGCACGGCGGCGTGCTCGAACGAGACCGAATCCGGCAGGCGCAGCGCGTTTCGCTCGGGTACGGCAATCTGCTCGGCAAATCCGCCGTCGCGGTGCTTGCCGATCATCGCCCCGCTCTCGCAGAACTGCTCGAGGCCGTGGCGGCAGTAGTAACAGCGGCCGCAGGTTACGAGGTAGTGAAGGCTCACGCGCTCTCCCACGCGCTGTGCCGGCACGTCCTCGCCGACCGCGGTAATCACCCCGGCGACTTCGTGGCCGAGGGTGAGGGGCAGCTCTCCGGTGGGAGAGTCGCCGCTGCGATAGTGGGCATCGGAGTGACAAATGCCGGCCGCCCGAACCGCAACGACCACATCGCCGCGCTCCGGCGTCGGGGCGGCAACATCACGCGCTACTATGTGAGCTCCGATCTTGTCCAGTTGAAATGCGTGCATCACAGTATGCCCTTTTCGACGATGCGCTTCATGACGTAGTTAATGAGCTCCATATCGAGCTCGAGCGCATTCTCATCGATAATGTCCTTCACGAACTCCCAGTCCTCGGTGTCGAATGGGTCCGCCTCCTCGTTATACTCGCTGGTAAACAGGTCGATGACCTCTCCGAGAAATACCGCATCGTCTACCGTGTAGCGCTCGGCGTCGGCGCGGTACTTTTGACTGAAGAAATCGAAGAGCTCCGCCCGCATTACCTCGGGCAGATACGGGAGGGAGGCGTCAAAGGCGGAACGGACGTCGTCGAGAACCCGCTGTTGATCGTCGGCGCCGATGTTTGAGTCGATCTTTCGAATGCGCTTCTGGAATGCGTGTGATTGAAACATGATTGTGGTACGTTGATCATACCGCAGGAGCGAAGATTCGTCAGCGCTTGACGCGCTTCCGGTGGGACTCTAGAATCCGCATATGTCGCCCAGACCTCAGGAGCCGGTGCATGAAAGAAACCGAGGAACTTTCCGTTCTCGCTGATTACTCGTTCGATGAAAAGACGCTCAGTATCCATCCTAACGACGGATACGACTTAGGACTCATGACTACAGAGGCGGTGGTGCGGATCTTCGCTGCGTGCACCATGGAGGAGTTCCAGTCGGGCGAGGTAAATCACGTGTTCGGCAATCTCCATCTCAGTAACGATACGAAAGCGGGCACGTGCGAATTGAGTCTCCGTACCGCTCAAAAATTGGGTAAACCCAAAAAGGTGCGGCTGTACTTTGACGATTCAGACGGCGAGAAATACGGTAAGATCTACGTTCAACCGCTCTGATGCCCGGCCGTGCAATAGGTTGATCGTGCCTCTTGTGCGAAATTACTCTTGCGACCAGTAGGTATCGATGATCCGGCTTCATCGCCTTTACGCGCTCATCGCCGTTGCCGTGCTTTCCGCCTGCGCGACCGGCCCTGGGGGCGAATCAAGATTTGACTATAGCCTCCTCGACGAACCGGAAAGCGGTCTCGCATATGCTGTGCGCTTTGCCTCGGAGCTGCAAGATGCCGAGGACCGCGCACAACAGCTGTTCGCAATTTCGCAACACTACGAAGAGCTCTCCAATCCCCAAGAGGCGCGGGCGCTGCGCGATTTTAGCTATGAGGCAATTCTTGCAAGTGAAGACGACGCCCCGCTCAGTGCGACCGCAACGGAGCTCGCCGCGGTGTACTTCGAGCAGGGACGCACCGACCGCACGGCCGCCCTCCTCGAGCTCGCGGTCGAGCGCATTAGTGAGCATTCCTCGCCGCTCGAGCAAGCGCGAGTGCTCGAGCAGGTTATCGAGCTTTCCTTCGAGGGCGGAGACGAGCTCTTCGATGTCTTGCGCGTGGCTATCGAGGCGGTGTTCGTCATCGAAGATCTCAATCGGCGCGTAGAGATTCTCGTCGATGCGGTGGTCCGCTACCAAGAGCGCGGCATACGCCAAACGGCAAACTCGCTCATCCAGCAGGCGATTCCCGCCGCCGGCAATATCTCCGAACCGTGGAAGCGGGCGGCGGCCTACACGGCAATAGCACGCGCCTACCGTGCCATGGAGGAGGGTGAGCGCGCCCAACGCATGGTCGACGATGCGATCTCAGCGGTCGAGGGAGCCGAGGCTCTGCCGGCTGAGGCGGCGGGCGATTTCCTCGTGCGTTTGGTGGAGCTCGACTACCGAGCTGAAGCGCTCGACCTTGCCGAGCGTGTGGATCGGCCCGCCTCGCGTGCGGTGGTGCTCGCTCGGCTCGCCGAAACCTATGATACCGAGGCGCTTCGCTCCTCTGCGTTTATCCTCTACTCGAGCGCGGCGAGCGCCGCCGGCCGGGTCGAGGAGGCCGGAGACCGGGCACGGAGCTATACCCGCATCGCGGAATCCTACATGCGCTTCGGCGAGACGCAGCTCGCGGTCATCCAGGCCTCGAATGCAGTGCGGACTCTCACCCGCGTGGACTCCGACGAACGGGACCGGGAAGTGATGGAGAAACTGGTGGAGGTGCTTACCACCGGCGGCGCGACCGAGGAAATTGCCACGCTCTCGGAGTTGGCGGACTCCGCGGAAGGTGAGGCTCGGCTTTCGGCCTACATTGCGGTTTCGACGGTCGGACTCGATGAGGAGTTTGCGGCACAGCAGCTCGAGCGCGCACAGGATGCCCTCGAGAGCTTGGAGGGCTCACAGAACAAGGCCGGGCGTGACATCGCAATTGCCGCCGCTCGGCTCGGTCGCATCGATGAAGCGCTCTCGCAGATCACGACCATGCGGGATGCCCGGCGCATCAGCGAAGCGGTGGTCGTGCTTGGTGTGGAGACGATGCGGGGGGACGGTCTCAGCGATGAGCAGCGGTCCCGGCTCGAGGAGTTCTTCCGCGAGTACCGACAACGTCAACGCCTGAGCTAAAGGCCTACTCGGGCCCGATCGTTGTGCCGACGAAGGGTTTGCCGGCGAGAATGCGGCTGAGGTTTTCCATGTCACGGCCGCCTGCGGCAACCACACGGAGCCCTCCCTCGGCGGCGCGGCGGGTGGCCACCGGGTCGAAGGGCATATTGCTACCGGGCACCCAGTCGTCACCGACGAGTACTCGAAAATCCTTCCAGCTCACGTTGTCGAGCGGCTCGGCGTCGGGGTCGGTTTTGGGGTCCGCGGTGTAGACCTTCTCGATATTGGAAAGGTTTACCACCGTGTCCGCGCCGAACCGCTCGGCAAGCAGCACAGCATCGTAATCGGTCGAGAAGCCGGGCTTCCAGCCGGCGCCGATGAGCACCGGCCCCTCGAAGGAAATGTCGCCTTCGGGATTGGTAACCACCGGGTCACTGCAAACCGAGCGAAACACCCCGCGCAGCAGCTGTGCATTGAGTCTCGTTGCAGCCACCCCGATCCAGTCCTGCTCCTCGGAGTCGGCCTCCCCCGAAATCGAGCGATAGGCCTGTTGATACGTTCGCGCCGGCGCGCCACCACCGGTAACGAGCACGAACCGCCGCCCGAGATCGATGAACGGCATGAGGGTATCGCGCAGGCCGGTCACCAAGGCTGTATCTACGTCACCCGGGGAGATGATGGAGCCCCCCACCGAAAGGACTGTAACCACAACGCGCTCCTTTGGCGGCCATATTACGCAAGAGGCGCACCGAAGACAAGCCGTGCTTGTCGTGCGTTAGTATATTAGGGGTGGAGGATGAGCTATATGAGTCAGGATCTATCCAAACTACTACGCGAATGGCCCTACGATCCCGACGACGCGGTTCGTATGATTACCGCCGAGGACGGCCGCTCGGTCATGCAGGTTCGTCGCCCCGTGGGGATCGAGCAGTACGAGCTCGACGGGCGCCCGGACGGGGAGTCGCCGCTTGGAAACGACACGGTCGTCGAGGCAATCGAAGGACAACTCTCTCAGTACGTCGAAGAGTACGGCAGCGACGACGGCTTCGAGATCGGACACGAGGACGCGGTGCGGCTGCATAACGAGGGCGTGCTGTTTTATTATCGCTACTTGCTGCTGTTCCAAGTCAACGATTTCGAGCGCACCACGCGGGACACCGAGCATAACCTGCGGCTCACGCGGCTTCTCGAGCGCTATTGTTCGAACGAGGACGACCGCAACGAGGTGCTTCAGTTCAAACCCTACATCTTGCGTATGAACGCCATGTCGCGGGCAATGACCTCGCTCAAGAGGCAGATGAAAGAGATCGCCCAACATATCCTCGAAAGCGCGGTCGAAGAGATCGAGGCACTCGAGGATATCGACTCTCCCGCCTTTCGCTTCGAAAAGGTGCGCTCGGCAAACTATTTGCGCTCTACCATCGAGCAACTTGCGCAGGCGGAAACCGATGCCGATGGGGAAATCGTGCCGGTGGAAGACGACCAGCTATACGAGGAGGAACCCGGCGGGGAGGAGTACGGGGACTACGGCGACGACGAGCTGAGCAGACTCGAGCACGAGCTCGAAAACGCGCTGGAAGAGGAGAACTACGAGCGGGCGGCCGAAATTCGAGACCGCATCCGCGAGATATCATCGTAGCATATCGACCTTGACAAATCGAACACGCATGGGCAAATATGAACGAACACATAGCTGGAGTACTGCGCGCTTGAAACGCTTTATCATTATTCTCGCCTTGGTCGCCGCGGCGGCACCACATACCTTTTCTCAGGATTTCGACACGGCCCAAGAGTTTTTTGCCGTTGTGGCAGAACGGTATTCGAGTATTACCGACTATATCGCCGAAATAGAGATGACCACCGAAGAAGAGACGCTCGAGGGCACGCTCTACTACCGCCGGCCCAACCTCATTCGCATCAACTTCTCCGAGCCCGAGGACCAGGTGCTGGTCTCCGACGGCTCGGACCTCAAGGTATACATTCCCGAGTACGATGTCGTGTTGAACCAGCGCCTTGGGCGCACCGGCGACGAATCGGTTAGCGGCCTTGCCAGCAGCGACGGTCTGCGGTTAATGCGGGAGAACTACAGCATTGCCTATCTCGACAGCCCGGATCCGGTGCCCCTCGATGACCCGGAAGACGGGGAGGACGAAGAGGACGAGGACTCCGAAGACTCCGAGGAGGACGAGACGGAGTCCGACGAGCTCGTTACCAAGCTGCGGCTGACGTGGCGCTCCTCCGACGAGGGGTTTCGACAGTTGACCCTCTCCATAGACGAAGACCGGCTCATACGGCGGATTTCGGGGGTAACGGCAAACTACGAAGAAGTGCAATTCGATTTTCTCGACGTCCGGCTCAACCAGAATATTCCCGAATCACGATTCGATTACGAGGAGCCGGCGTCCGCGAACTCGGTAGAAGATTTCCTTTTCGAGCGGGAAGGCTGATGGAGTCAATCGGCGAAAAGCTGCGCACTACGAGGACTCAGAAAGGTTACAGCATAGAGCAGGTCGCTCGCGATACGCACATCGCAAAACGGTTTGTCGAGGCCATGGAGACCGAAGACTTCGACGTGTTTCCCGGCGAGCCCTACCTTTTGGGCTTCCTGCGCACCTACTCGGAGTTCCTCGAGCTCGACTCGCAGGAGATGGTCGGCCTCTATAAGAACCTCAAGATCCAGGAGCAACCGGCGCCGATCGACGACCTGGTTGTGAAAAAGAGTCCCCGTCCGTACGTTATTGCGGCGCTGGCGGTGCTCGTGCTCGGCGGACTGGGGGTAGGGGGATTCTTTCTGGTACGCGCCGGCGTCATCGGTCAGTGGGGGGAAGGCTCTCAGGGGCAGCAGAGCGCACAAACCACGGAGACTCGTGAGGCCGCATCCGAAGAAGAGGGCCGGCAATTTCTGCTGCAGGACCAAGTTCTCGAGCGCCGTTTTTCCCAAGGCGACACCGTCCGTGTACCGGTAGGCGATAACGAGTACCCGTTCTCGATCGAAGAGGTTACCGAGGAGGGAGTAAGCGTTTCCACCATCGAGCGGGCGACCATGCTCGATCTCGACTCCGAGCGGATGATCGACGTGGACCAAAACGGCGAGGGAGATTTGCAGGTGCTGGTTCGCGAAGTAGATCCCGCGGAGAGCCCCCCCTCGGTGGTAATGCGCCTCGACCGGGTCGTGCAGTCCCCCGTTGCCTCCGGCGGTGTCGACGGCGAGGAAGCAGTCCCGTCGGATACCGAAGCGGTGGGCGAAACCAACGTAAGCGAGCGCGAGCAAAGCGCTCAGGTCATCGAGGAATTCGACGAGCGCGAAGAGTTCGAGATCGAGATCGAGTTTCGCGGTTACACGTGGTTTCGACACGTAATCGACGGTGAACAACGCGAAGAGCAATATATGGAGTCGGGGGATACGTTTCGCGCCTCCGCGCGCGAGGAGTTCCGGCTGTGGCTTTCCAACGCGGGGGCTGCCGGCTTTCGCGTAGCCGGGCGAGAGGTCGACTTGGGCGATCCGGGCGAAGTCGTCACCGGCATCATCACCTGGGCGGGTTCAGAAGATGACGAGACGGTGCGCTTGGAGCTCGTCCCGCTCTACTAATACATCGACGCGGCCAATAACCGGTGAGGCTCGAGCGCAGGCTCCATGGGCAATGGACATAATACCTTCTACATAGAAACCCTCGGCTGCGCAAAGAACCAGGTCGATTCCGAGGTCATGGTGGCGTCTCTCGAAGGACGTGGGTGGGCTCGCCGCGAAGACCCCGCCGAGGCGTCGGTCATCATCGTAAATACCTGTGGGTTCATTCAACCGGCCAAAGAGGAATCCTTGGATACGGTGTTGTCGCTACGAGCCCAACACCCCGAAGCACGCATTGTAATGGCCGGATGTCTTACCCAGCGGTATTCGAAAGAGTTGCACGCCGACCTCGAGGAGGTGGACGCGTTTTTTGGAAATCGTGCTCCGGTGGCGATCGGCCCCTTTCTCGAGAGCCGTCCGTGGGACACGCGGGCGGTGGTTCTGCCCTCCGACGACGACGGGTTGGTCTTGCGCGACTCGCTGCTCTCCTACCGTGGAAGCGCCTATCTCAAGATTGGCGAAGGGTGCGACAACCGCTGCAGCTTCTGCGCCATCCCGCTGATACGCGGCCGCTACCGCAGCCGCCCTCCCGAGGAGCTCGAGGCGGAGCTGCGCCATCTGCTGACGCTCGGGGTACGCGAGGTCAACCTCATAGCTCAAGACCTCGCCTCTTACGGGCGTGACGGCGGCACTCCGCGCTTGCCGGAGCTGTTGCGTCGCCTCTTGTCGGTGGAGGGCGACTACCGGCTTCGCATGCTCTATGTCCATCCCGAGCATTTTCCCCGCGAGCTCCTCGAGCTGTGCCGAAGCGACACCCGGCTTCTCCCGTATTTCGACCTGCCGATGCAACACGCCGACAGCACGGTGCTCGCCGGTATGGCCAGACGCGGCTCGGCCGAACAGTATCTCGCCCTCGTCGAGGAGATCCGCTCCGCCCTTCCCGAAGCGGTGCTGCGTACGAGTTTGCTCGTTGGGTTCCCCGGCGAGAGTAACGAGGCCTTCGAGCGGTTGCTCGAGTTCCAGAGCCGCGCCGCGTTCGACTGGCTGGGGGTGTTTACCTATTCCCCCGAAGAGCAGACACCGGCCTATCACCACCACCGCGATTTCATTGAGCCGGATGCGGACTCACGGCGCGAGCGGCTCGAGGCCGCGCAGTTGCCCATCACCTATGGCCGCCTCGACCGGTTCATCGGCGAGACGATGGAGGTGCTCATCGAAGAGGAGGTAGCGGGCGAGGACCTTGCCATCGGCCGGGGCTATCCCCACGCTCCGGAGGTCGACGGGCTGGTGGTGGTGCGCACCGGCGGACGCCGTATACGCCCCGGCGAGCGGGTCAGCACCCGCATCATGCGGCGAAACGGTGTCGACCTCGAAGCATACCTCGCCGCAGATGCGCAATGATGTTTCCCCGCCGCGTCGAGGGCCCCGCAGCGCCGCCGCTTAACCCGCGCGTTGCAGTCATTGCAGGCGTGCTGTTCGTCAGCAGCTCGGCGATATTGATTCGCCTGGCCACCCCGCACCCGCTTTCCATTGCCTTCCACCGCATGGCCTTTGCCGCGCTGCTTACCGCCCCCCGCTTTATCTCGGCGGGGCCCTCCCGGCTCTTGCGGCTTTCGCTCACCGATCTCGCGCTGGCGCTCGCGAGCGGAGCCTTCCTCGCGCTGCATTTTGCCTCGTGGATCTCCTCGTTGTTTCTCACCTCGGTGGCGAGCGCCACGGTGCTGGTAAATCTCAACCCGGTTTTCGTCGTCGTGCTCGGCTTCGTTTTTCTCGGCGAGCGCATCGGCGCCAAGGCCTTCATGTGGGTGCTCGTTGCCGTGGCCGGCAGCGTGGTGCTTGCCCTCGGGGGGACGACGGTCGGGGAGACCGCGACCGCGGGGAACCTGCTTGCAATCGGCGGGGCGGTCTCGGTGTCCGCCTATATGCTCATCGGGCGGTTTTTGCGCCCACGCGTGGATGCCGGCGCCTACAACATGATGGTATACGGCACGAGCGCGATGTTTTTGCTCCTGTGGTGCGTGGTTGCCGGGGTGGATCTCGGGCCGTATGCGGGGCGGGAGTACGTGCTGTTTGCCCTGCTTGCGGTCTTTCCCACGCTGCTCGGGCACAGCGTCTTCAATTGGGCCCTGCGCTACGTGCGTGCCTCGTTCGTGGCTACCTCGGTACTCGGCGAGCCGGTATTTGCCACTATTCTCGCGGTGTTCTTCTTCGCCGAGATTCCCACCGTGTGGACGCTTGCCGGCGGGGCGATGATACTCACCGGCATCTACTTTTTTACTCGGCGAGAGGCGGAATTCTCGACGCAGGGACGGTAGATGGTGTACCCTGCCGCCTATGGCCGGGCGCAGCGACATCCCTGATTATCTGAGTAAGCTCAACGAGGAGCAGCGCCGCGCGGTGCTGCATCACGGCTCGCCCCTGCTCATCCTCGCCGGGGCCGGCTCCGGCAAGACCCGTGTCATAACGGTCAAGATTGCCTATATGATCCAAGAGCTCGGACTCGATCCGCGCTCCATTCTTGCGGTCACCTTTACCAATAAGGCTGCCCGCGAAATGAAAGAGCGGGCGGCAGCCCTCGAGCCCGCCGCCGGCGAGACGATGATTCGCACCTTTCACTCCTTCGGCGCGTGGTTTCTGCGCCGCCACGCACACCTCCTCGATATGCCGTCGGGTTTTTCGATCTACGACGACGACGACAGCGTGACGTTGCTGCGCTCGCTCTATCCGGAGGTCAATCGAGCCACCCTCAACGCGGTGAACCGCCGTATTAGCCGCGCGAAGGACTACGGCCTCTCCCCGTCGGACGAGCTCAGCGAGATCAGCGGGGATCCGGAGTTCGCCGAGCAATACCGCCGCTACGAGACGCGGCTGCGCGAGATCGGAAACGCGGATTTCGGTGATCTCATTTTGCTGCCGGTGCGCGTTCTCTCGGAGCACCCCGAGGTACGCGAGCGCATCCGCTCGCGCTTTCGGGTGCTTCTCGTCGATGAATACCAGGACTCGAATATTGCTCAGTATAAGCTTCTCGAGCTTCTATCCGATGCGGGAACCTACATCTGCGTGGTCGGCGACGACGACCAGTCGATCTATCGATTCCGCGGGGCGGAGGTCAAGAACATCCTCACCTTCCACGAAACCTTCCCCGGCACCGACGTGATTCGGCTCGAGGAAAACTACCGCTCCACCGGGAGCATTCTCGATGTGGCCTCGGCGGTGGTAAATCGCAACGAGGGCAGGCTCGGAAAGAACTTGTGGACCCGACAAGGTGAGGGTGAGCTGCCGGTGCTGGCGCTCCTCGAGGACGAAGAGGAGGAGGTCCGCTACTGCCGCGACCTCATCGCCGGCGCGGGCGGCGCCGGCGGCCGCTCGGCGGCGCCGGCCGCGCGTGGCGCCGCGCCGATGGGCCCGGCCGCCGGTCGCGGGGGTTCGGGTGCCCCCCACATCTCGCCGGGCGAAACCGCCATTCTCTATCGCACCAACGCGCAGTCGCGGCTGTTCGAGACGACCTTCCTGCGCGAGGGGATCCCCTACCGTATCGTCGGGACGCTGCGGTTTTACGAGCGCGAGGAGGTGAAAGACGCGGTTGCGGTGCTGAAGTTTCTTGCAAACCCCCGCGACGAGGTGAGCTTTCGCCGTATCGCAAACAAGCCGGCGCGCGGGCTCGGCGCAACGACGCTCAAGAAGGTGATTGCGAGCTCCGCTCGCACGCGCGGCGACCTGCGGGAGGCCTTGCGCGTGGCCGCCGGCGAGCTCAGCGCGAGGGCCGCTCGCGCGGTGTCGACCTTCGACGGGGTGCTCGAGCGCGTGGAGGCGGCGTTCGGCGGGGAGAGCTTGACGGCGTTCACCGAGGCCGCGATCCGCGAGACGGGGCTATCCGACTATCACGCCGAAAAGGACGAGATCTCCGGAACGCAGAAGCTTCAGAATCTCGACGAGCTCGTAAACGCGTCGTCGCTCTATGCGGGGACGGAGGAGGGACTCGTTGAGTTTCTCGAGAGCATCGAGCTCGACAGCGCGCGTGCGGAGGACACCGACGACGGCCAAGAGCGGGTTACCCTCATTACCATGCACAACACCAAGGGCCTCGAGTTCGACCGGGTCATCATTACCGGGCTCGAGGAAGGCCTCTTTCCCCGGGGCGAGGAGACCTCGACGGGGGAGCTCGAGGAGGAGCGGCGGCTGTTCTACGTGGCACTGACGCGGGCGCGCACGTCGGTCCACATGACCAGCTGCCGCTATCGTCGGGTACACGGGCGGCTCCTCACCTTCGTCCCGTCGCGCTTCGTGCGCGAAATCCCCGCCGATCTCCTCGAAACGGTCAACAGGGGGGGCTCCGGCGGCGGCCGGACCGGCGACGAGTGGGGAGGCGACGAGGGGTTCGGCGGCGAGGAGACGGGAGCGTCGCAAGAGTCCGACGGCGGCGGGTTTCCTCGCGGCACCTACGTGTACCACGACGCATACGGGCCGGGTGTGGTTACGAAGGCGTGGAAGTCGGGGCAGAACGATCTCGTGCTCGTGCGGTTTGAAAGCGGCAACATGGCCCAGTTCATACCGCGCTACGCGCCGCTCGAGCGCATCGACGCCGGCGACCCATGAGTGCGTGCGCGCCCGCCTAACGGCACGTACCCACACCACCGAGGGCGGGGGAGTTTGAAAAGGTTGGCAAACTCTGTAGGATAGCCGACAGTTAATAATATGGCGACAGAGGCGTTAGTACTCATCTTCAGTAGACTCATTTTCGGCGCGGTTGCCACATTTCTCGCGATTATCCTGTGGTCGCGTACACGTGATGCGGCGTGGATGCTCATCGTCATCGGTACGATTGTTAGCTACGGAGAGGTGCTGTTTACGACACTCGAGACGTTTGGTATGGTCGATGTCTCCGCAGTAACAGTGTACGGCGTCGCGGTGTTCCGGGTCGTGCTGGCGAATTTGCCGACGGTGTTTTTCATCGTGGCATTCTCGGTTATGATCGGGCGCCGTTGAAACCGGCGCCGTTGACACAGGCGGAGAAATCGATATTGTTCAAGCAAGCTATTTGTTTGTCGAACCGTTTAAAACGCATTGGAGGATACCTATGGTTGCATTGCTAGTTGGGCTCGTATTTGCGCTCTTTGCCGTATATTCGGTACTGCCGGTGGAGTGGTCGCTACAGTGGGGTCCGCAGGTTGTGACGTTTCTCAAGGGCGGTGTGCCGATCATTGCGCTGTTTGTAGGGTTGATCGCGATCTTCATTGGTATTGCCGACATCAAAGACAAAATCGAGGCAAAGAAGGAAGAAGCCGAAGAAGAGGCGGCCGGCAAAGAAGAGTAGTGCGGCCGACCGGATCGGTGCAGTGGGGCGGGGTTGACTTTTTGCGGACGCTATGTCATTTTTTCCGCTCTACCGCACAGGTTTCTTCTGAAGGACTTTTGAGAGCACTATGAAAACGATACATCCGGATACAAAGACAATCGAGCGCAAGTGGTACGTGGTCGACGCCGCGAACAAGACGGTAGGACATGTCGCCACCAACGTAGCCCACGTGCTGCGGGGTAAGCACCGCGCCTATTTTACTCCCGGTCGAGAAGTTGGCGACTTCGTCATTGTCATTAATGCCGCTCAGGTAAACGTCACCGGGCGCAAAATGGAACAGAAAATGTACTACCGCCACAGCGGCTATCTCGGCGGGTTGAAGAGTTTCAATTTTCAACAGATGATGCAGCGGAATCCCATTTACCCGGTGGAACATGCGGTCAAAGGCATGCTGCCGAAGAACAAATTGGGACGAAAGCTCTTCAAGAACATGAAGGTATATGCGGGCGCAGAGCATCCCCATGCGGCCCAGAAGCCGGAAAAGCTCGAAATCTAAGGAGATGCGTTAACGTGGAAAGATCGATCGGAACCGGAAGAAGAAAAACTTCGGTGGCTCGGGTGTATCTACAGCCGGGTAGCGGCAACATATCAATCAATGGTAAGGACCCTCAATCCTATTTCGGGTTCGGAGAGCATACCTATATCGTAAACCAACCTCTGCAGGCCCTCGCCGGCGAGGACAAGTTCGACGTCGAGATCCAGGTAAAAGGCGGCGGCAAGAAAGGTCAGGCCGGCGCTGTTCGCCATGGTCTTGCCCGGGCGCTGGTTGCCTTCGACGAGACCAACAGGAGCGTTATGCGGGAAAACGGCTTTCTCACTCGAGACCCCCGCATGGTGGAACGCAAGAAATACGGTCAGCCCGGCGCGCGGCGGAAGTTCCAGTTCTCCAAGCGCTAAACGGTGCTGGTCGAATCCATCGATCAAAGAGGAGCCACGGGTGGGCGCGTACATGTCGCGCTTTCCGACGGTTCCTCTTTTTTTGTGTCTCGGGAGCTCGTCGAGTCGCTGGGCATCGCTGTCGATAGCACTTGTACCGAGGAGCAGCTCGAGTTACTGCGGCATGCGCACCTACTGCACGAGGCAACCGAAAAAGCCTTGGAATTGCTCGCCCGCGCCGAGCACAGCCGCTTCCTGCTTGCCCGTAAGCTGCTACTGCGCGAGTTTCCCGAGACGGTCATTGCCGACTGCCTCGACGGGCTCGAAGAGCGCGGCTGGCTCTCCGATCGGCGCTTCGCCGAGGAATGGGTCCGCCGCCGCATACGCAGCCGTCCGGAGGGAGAGACGGCGCTGACCGCCGGGCTGCAGTCGCGCGGTATCGACGGGGGTCTCGCGCGCGAGGTGGTCCAACAGTTTCGCAGCGAGTTTCCCGAGGAGTTCGATCGGGCTATCGAGCGGGCGGGGGCGCGGATTCTGCGAACGTCCGGGGTTAGCAGTCGGGAAGTGCGCGAGAAGCTCAGCCGCCGAGGGTTTCGGGCGGAGGTTATATCTCGTTATATTGACAGTATTTCCGATGATCTTTCGTCTTCCTGAAATCCGTCGAATTTTGCATTGACATTCTGGATATAATAAATATATGCTTTCAGTGTTCGCAACAGAGGAAGGTGAAACAGGATGGCAAAGACCGATAAAAAGATTCGTATTTTCTCTGCGCTGGAAGTGGCAAATATTTGCGGTGTTGTAAATCAGACCGCAATCAACTGGATCAAGAACGGCTACCTCAAGGCGTTTACAACGCCCGGCGGACAGTACCGTGTGTATGCAGAAGACCTCGTAGACTTTCTCCAGTCGCGCGGCATGCGCATGCCCGAGGAGCTCGAGCGCGTCGTACGCGAACAGCGAGGCCTGCGCACCATTGTCGTCGTCGATGACGACAAGGATTTGAACGAGTTAGTTACCGGGTATCTCAAGAAACACTACGACGACCACGAGATTCACCAGGCCTTCGACGGCTACAAGGCCGGAAAGATCATCGCCGAGCAGCACCCGGGACTCATACTGTTGGATATTGATTTACCCGGGGTAGACGGGCATCAGTTGTGCACCGACATCAAGGAAGACTCCTCGCTGGGCAACCCCATCGTCATCGCGATTTCGGGCCTGGACGATCCGGCGGAGAAAGAGCAGATCCTCAAAGAAGGTGCCGACGAGTTCCTCGGAAAACCGCTCGATCTGGATCAACTCGTAGAAACGATCGAACGCCTCGCGTCGCAGCGCTCTTAGGTGGCAAGGAGCGGCTATGGAAGATCACCTCGGGACCGTGCTCATCGTCGATGACGAGGACGCCACTCGGCTTACGCTCCGCGACTATCTCGAGCGCAAGGGGTATTCCGTGCTGGTTGCCTCCGACGGGGTGGGCGCGTTAAAGCAGTTGCTCGATTATGATGTGTCCACGGTGGTAACGGATTACCGCATGGATACGCTCGGCGGCGACTACTGGATTCGGTTTCTCAGCCGCTTCTGCAGCGACCTCCGTGTGATCATCATCAGCGGCTTTTTGCAGCCGGAGGTCGAGGTGCCGTTTCCCGTTCTGCTAAAACCGTTCGACTACGGCGAGCTCGAGGAGCTCTTGCAAAACGAGAACGCGTAGAGGTATCGCGCTATGGCAGAGAGTGACTACATCCGATTATCCGCGCGAGTACACGGTCGGGTGCAGGGGGTCGGCTTTCGCTACCAGACCCGCTCTCAAGCTCGGCGTCTGGGGCTCGGCGGGTACGTGAGGAACCGGTTCGACGGCACCGTCGAGGTAGAGGCGGAAGGCCCGGCGAGCGATGTCAGGCGGTTTCGCCGGTGGCTCGAGCAGGGGCCGCCGGGGGCCCGCGTTACCAACGTCGACGCCACCGAGGAACCGTCGACGGGCACATATGCGAGCTTCACCGTAGAGTTCTAAAACCTTCTCCGCTCAAACTCCGCTCAAAAAAAAGACCGGCGGCCCCACAGGGGAGCCGCCGGCAGGCTCAGCGTAATTGTCGCCGTTGATAGCGGCGTTTCGGCTGTTAGCGTTTGATCGAGTAGAACGCTTCCATGCCCGCGTACTTCGCGGTGGCGTCGAGGAGGTCCTCGATGCGCATAAGTTGGTTATACTTTGCCAGGCGATCCGAGCGCGACATGGAGCCGGTCTTGATTTGGCCGGTTTCCAGCGCCACAACGAGATCCGCAATGAAGGAATCTTCGGTTTCGCCGCTTCGATGACTAACGATGGCGGTGTAGCCGGCGCGTTTGGCCATCTCCACCGCCTCGTAGGTCTCGGTGAGGGTTCCGATCTGGTTGACCTTGATGAGGATGGAATTGGCAATGCCTTCCTTGATGCCGCGCGAGAGCCGACGAGTATTGGTGACGAACAGGTCGTCGCCGACCAACTGCACCTTATCGCCGATTTTCTCGGTCAGCGCTTTCCAACCGTCCCAGTCGTCCTCGGCCATGCCGTCTTCGATGGAGATGATGGGGTACTTCGCGGCCCAGTCGGCCCAGTAGGAGGCCATCTCTTCGGAGGACAGCTCGCGCCCGTCGGACTTCTTGAACACGTACTTTCCCTTCTCTGAGTCGTAGAACTCCGAAGCGGCGGGGTCGAGGGCAAGCATGACCTCGTCGCCGACCTTGTAACCGGCCTTTTCGATTGCCTTTACGATGACCTCAACCGCCTCTTCGTTGGACTTGAGGTTGGGGGCAAAACCGCCCTCGTCACCGACACTGGTGTTGTAGCCGGCGTCCTTGAGGATGCTCTTTAGGTTGTGGAAGATCTCGGAAACCATGCGCACCGCGCCGCGGACGGTTTCCGCGCCGATGGGCATGACCATGAACTCCTGAAAGTCCACGTTGTTATCGGCATGCTCGCCGCCGTTGAGGATGTTCGCCATGGGAACGGGCAGCACGGTGGCATGATAGGTGCCGAGGTACTTGAACAGGGGGATCTCGAGGAACTCCGCCGCCGCCCGTGCCGTTGCCAGCGAGACGCCGAGGATTGCGTTTGCGCCGAGCTTCTCTTTGTTGTCGGTGCCGTCGAGCTCGATCATGGTGCGGTCGATATCTACCTGATCGGTAGCATCGAGCCCCTCGATTTCCGGGGCAATGATGTTGTTCACGTTTTCGACCGCCTTGAGCACGCCCTTGCCCATAAAGCGCTTTTTGTCGCCGTCGCGAAGCTCGATGGCCTCGTGCTCGCCGGTGGACGCTCCGGAGGGAACCGCCGCGCGGCCGAGGACACCGTCCTGCAGGACGACGTCGACCTCAACGGTGGGGTTACCGCGGGAGTCGAGGATTTCTCTTGCTTCTACATATTCGATGACGCTCATGTACTACTCCTACATCTGGTTTGGATTTCACGTAAATAGTGGAAGGTAAGCGATGGCCTGTCAAGGACGCGCGCGGCGTGTGCGCCGTGCGCATGGAGCCCGCCGCGCGCGGCGCGCCGCCGTGCGCGGGGCTCCGGCAGCCTGCGCGCGCCGCCGTTGACCGTTGCAGACGGCGGTCCTACAATTGAGTCACTATGCGTTTTTCGCAACTCCTGGGTACGACACTTCGCGAGATCCCCACCGACGTGAGATCTGCGAGCTACGGCCTGCTGCTGCGCGCCGGGTATATCCGCCCGCTCGCAAGCGGGTTGTTCTCGTTTCTGCCGCTGGGCTACCGAGTCATTCGCCACCTCAAGCGCATTATCGCCGAGGAGATGGAGCGCCTCGACGGCCAGGAGGTAAACGTCGCGCTCGTGAATCCCTACGACTTGTGGGAGCGCAGCGGCCGCGCGGAGCTTACCGGCGGCGATCTTATTGAGTTCGACGATCGCTCAGGGAGGCGCTTGGTGCTCTCGCCGACCCACGAGGAGGCCATGGTGGAGTTGGTCCGCACCTGCGTCAACTCCTACCGCGACCTGCCGGTGTTCCTCTACCAGTTTCAAACAAAGTTCAGAGACGAAGAAAGAACCGGCTACGGATTGGTGCGTACCAAAGAGTTCGTTATGAAGGACGCATATTCCTTCCATCGCTCGTTCGCCGATCTAAACAACTTCTTTCCGAAAGCGTTCGCGAGCTATGTGCGCATTTTCGAGCGCTGCGGCGTGCCGGCGCGGGCTGCCGAGGCCGGTGTGGGGTATATGGGCGGGGACCGGTCGTTCGAGTTCGTGCTGCCATGTGACTGCGGCGACGACCGGCAGACGACCTGCCGCAACTGCGGCTACAGCGCAAACGCCGAAGTTGCGGTGGCCGCGCGGGAGGTCGACGGCGCGCCGCCCGAGACGCTCGAGAAAGTGGAGGCCCCCGGATGTACCAACATGACGAAGGCTGCAAAGCATCTCAACGTGCCGCTCGGGCGCTTGGCAAAAACGTTGGTGTTTCGCACCGGCTACGGCTTGGTCATGGTCGTCGTGCGGGGCGACCACAGCGTCAGTACGGAGAAGCTCGCGGCCCTCGCCGGCGGACCGATCTATGGGCTTGCAGACCGCTCGCTGTTCGATGCAGCGGGCATACCCCCCGGTTTCGTCTCGCCGGTGGGCTTCGACCGAGGAAAGATCGGAGATCAACCGGTGCGGATCGTGGTGGACTCGGCGGTGGCCGAGGCGTCAAACCTTATCATCGGGGCGAACGAGAAAGACGCCTACTACCGAAACGCAAACTTCGGGCGGGACTTTGACGCCGATCAAGTGGGAGACGTGGCGCGGATTCCCCCCGGCAGTACCTGTCGATACTGCGGGGCCACGCTCGAAGAAGAGCAGGTGATGGAGCTCGGCCACATTTTCCGCCTCGGGACCCTGTACTCGCGCGCGTTGTCGATGACGTTCCGGGGGGAGCGTGATGAAGAGCTGTACCCGTTCATGGGTTCATACGGGATCGGTCTCGGGCGCTTGCTTGCCGCGGTGGTCGAGAGCAACCACGACGAAAACGGCATCATGTGGCCCGACGAGTTGGCCCCCTTTCGCTTCTATCTCATGTCCATCGGGCGCTCGCTCGAGGTGCGCCGCCGCAGCTATGAGGTGTACGAGCGCCTTGCCGGAGACGTCCTGCTCGACGACCGCCACGAGTCGGTGAGCTCGAAGTTTACCGATGCCGAGCTTCTCGGTATCCCGTATCGCATCGTCGTGTCGGCGGAGACGCTCAAAGACGACACGGTCGAGGTGCACAGCCGCCGTACGGGACAAACCTGGTCGGTGACGATGGATGAGTTGGACGAGCTTCGTGGAGGCCCCACGCAACCACAGTCTGCACAGGCAGAGCAATAACATCACCCTAATGGAGTTTAGACTTTGGCGTTTATACTAACCCCGGAGGTTGCCGACCTCATCGTGTTTGCAATGGAGAACCAAGAAGACGAGTTCGTCTTCGACACGGAGACCGCAGAGTTGGTTCTCGTAGAAGAGATCCCCGAGGGAGACGAAGAGCGCTACGTTCCGATCCCGGAGTGGACCCCGGCCGACGGATTTCGGCTCATGGAGCAATTCGTGGGAACGCTGCAGAATCCGGTCTACCACGAAAAGCTCTCCGAAGCCCTTTCGGCGGGCCGCGGTGTGTTTCGGCGCTTCAAGGACACGGTGAAGGAGCGGCCCGAGATCGAGCGGCAGTGGCATAGTTTCAAGGACCGGGCAATGCGCGAGGTCGTGAGTGAGTGGTATAACGATCTCAGAGAGACGTGGGGACTCGAGCGGCTCGCCTTCGAGCAACCGGAAACCGAAGACTTGGTGCTCTCCGATTTTGCCCTGCGGCGCATCGGCGAGGAGGACCACCGGTTGATCGAAGAGGTTCGCCGCCTCACACGCGAACAATACCGCGAGATCGGTGCCGCCGGCACGGCGGGCGCCGGCGTAGAAGCGCCTCGCGCCGACGACCCGGCGGGCGCCGGGGACGGTGAGCCCGACCCGACGCGCGGCGGCTCCATTGGCTTTGCCGCCGAAGCCCCGCGGGGCGAAACGGCTGCGGTGCTGTGGGCGGCGGGCAGCGACAATGGCGGCGACGGCGGGGACGGAGGCGCGCTCGGAGGCGCGCTCGGCCGAGGCGCGCGGGGCGTGCGGGGGGGGCGAGGCGCGCTGGTGGTGCACACGCTCTACGTGGCGCCGGCGTTTCGCGGACTCGGGCTTGCACGCCTCTTATTGGAGCGGCTTGTGGAAACCGCCCGCGAGGAGGGGTGGGACCGGGTATCTCTCGATCTCGTCAGCGGGGGGCTCGTGCTCGATCGGACGGTGGAGGGGTTGGGCTTTCAGACGGTGGCAAAACGAGTTGCGCTGGAACTGGAATGATGCCTCGGGGGCGCTGCGCCGGCTCGGGCGCTACGCCGGCTCGAGCTCAGCTGAGGTCTCGCGCGCGGTAGTCTTCGGCCTCGAGGTGCATTCGGGCAAACTCCGCTTGGACCGAATCGGCCACCGCCCGTTTCGGATCGCTTCCGGGAGGTGCCTCGGCTCGACAGCGGGTTCGAAAGGCGCGGGAATCCAGCGGGGGGCTCACGCTGAAGGTTACCACGTCCCGGTTTGGAAAATCCTCGCTCATTTCGCCGGAGGGGTTCACCAGCAGTGCGTTACCGGCGATGCCGACGAACACCACGTAGTCGAAGCTCTTCATATACGAGTCGACACTGCTGAGCACCCGCTTGGTGTCCGGCTCGTTCGGTCTGTAGCGGGTGCCGGTGGGAAACATGAGGATGAGCTTGCCCTCGTTCTTGCACCGCACCATCTCACGCACCGCTCTGTGGTTGAAGGCCCGTGCGCGGCGCTCCTCTTCGGGATCCTCGAGCTTATCGAGACTCCGCTGCGGATAGATCACGATGCGGCTGTACGACTCGGTAAAAGCAAGGACAAACCGACTTTCTTCGTTTAGTTTCATTGCAGCCACCGACACGACCGACTCCGCAATGGTCCGTCCGGACTCGCCCTGGCGCTCGAGAAAGTAGTACAGGCAGGGGACATCGAAGTTGCTGTAATGCTCCATGAGAATGAGCCCGGAATATCCTTGTGTGGCATACTCGTAGAGCTGCTGCAGATGCTCGAAGTGGTAGAGCGCGCTCCCCTCGATTAACAATTCCTCGAGGATGCCGTCTATCAGTTTGCGGTTTTCGCGATTGCTTTCCTGATAGATGGCGGTTTCGTCAACCCGGTGTGGCTGGCGCGAGTTCTCCACCATTTTTCGTGCGATATCGCCGTAGTTCTCTCGAATCGAGCCCATATATCCTCCCACTGCACCATCCGTCACTCACAAGCCGACTCGTAGCGCCATGAGCAGTGGTGTCTGAAGCCGTTCAACAGCAGTCCAACCGTGACGTTCAAAACACACTACGGCCACTCCCACCGGATGTCAACATGCCGGCCGGCTATTGCCGAGAAGAAGCCGGGCGGAAGTGAAAAAACCTTGGCACATCGACGATTTTGATTTACTGTAATTATGATAGTTTCTTATAAGGAGGACTATAATGATGAAAAGTTCAGTACGCATCTTCGTGGCACTGCTTGTCATGATGATGCTCTCGATCGGCGGCGTTTTCGCCGGTGGCGAACAGGAGGCCCCCGACGAAGACGGCCGGCAGGCGGAAGAGGCAGAGGAAGACTCGCGCGAGATCAACAACCCCAACACCTTCGTGTACGGCGGCATTGGAGACCCCGACAGTCTCGATCCGGCAAAGGCCTACGACTCGGCCTCCTGGGAAGTGATGACCAACATCTACAGCACCTTGTTGGACTTCGACCGCGAGGCCACCGACGAGTTCGTGCCCGCGCTCGCAACCGAGGTTCCCACCCGGGAGAACGGCGGTATCAGCGAGGACGGAACGACCTATCGCTTCGAGATTCGTGACGGGGTAACCTTTCACAACGGGAACGAGCTGACCCCCGAAGACGTTGAATACACCTTCGAGCGAAATATGGTCGTCGACCCCGACGGCGGTCCGAACTGGGTCTGGTATACCTACCTCCTCGGTATGGACGGCTCCTCGGACGTCGAGAGCTTCGATCAAATCGACGATGCGGTCGAAGTGGACGGCGACTACGTGGTGTTCAACCTCGAGAAGCCGTTTCCTCCGTTTGTCAGCGTCGTGGCCTCCACCTGGGCGTCCATCGTCGACAAGGAATGGGTCATCGAGAACGGCGGCTGGGACGGCACGGCCGATACGTGGGAAGACTATAACAAGCCCGGCGAAGGCGAGGAAACGCTCTACGAGATCGCCAACGGAACCGGCCCCTACGAGCTGACTCGCTGGGAAAAGGACGTAGAAGTGGTTCTTGACCGCTATGAGGACTACTGGGGCGAGCAACCGGCCATGGAGCGTGGCATCGTTCGGGTAATCGACGAATGGTCCACCCGCCGCTTGCAGTTGACCCAAGGTGACCTCGACGTTGCATACGTACCGGAAACTCAGTACGACGCCATGCTCGAGGAAGACGACATTACCGCCTACGAGGACCTGCCCACGCTTCAGGTTACCGGTGTGCATTTCAACTACGAAATCGATACCTCCGGCGACAACCCGCTCGTGGGATCCGGCGAGCTCGACGGAGAGGGGATCCCCGGCGACTTCTTCCAGGACCTCGACGTGAGAAAGGCGTTCCGCTACGCGTTCGATTCCGACGCGTTCATCGACGAGGCGCTCAACGGAGATGCGCGTAATCCGATTACTCCCATCCCCTACGGTCTTCCGTTCAAGAACGAGGATCTCGAGGCTCCCGAGTTCAACCTCGACCGTGCCGAGGAGCACTTGCGCGAGGCCCACGACGGAGAGGTCTGGGAGAACGGATTCGAGTTCGAGATCCTCTACAACGAGGGCAACGACACCCGCCAGATTGCATCACGCATC
Organism: Spirochaetia bacterium; assembly: GCA_041686235.1. Lineage (GTDB taxonomy): Bacteria > Spirochaetota > Spirochaetia > DSM-27196 > PWMO01 > JAAAOH01. Next base: position 22,244 of record JAWLED010000032.1, read on the forward strand.
ATTGCCGAAAACATCGGCTCGCTCGGCGACCAGTTCGAGATCGAGACCCGAGCGGTGCCATGGCCCGAGTTCCTCGACAAGACACGAAACGCCACGATGCCGATGTTCGTCATTGGATGGTTGCCCGACTATCCGGACCCCGACAACTTCGTAACGCCCTTTATGCACTCCGTGAAGGGAACCTTTGCCGCATGGGCAAACTACGAAAACGAGCGCGCCGACGAGCTTATCGACGAGGCGGGCACCACCCTCGATGAGGACGAGCGCCGCGACATGTACTATGAGCTCCAGGACATCTATCTCGAAGACGTCACGAGCATCATGATCAACCAGCCGCTTTTGACATGGTTCTTCCAAGACTATGTAAAGGGCGTGCATTTCAACCCGATGTATTCGAGCGAGTTCGAGCTGCTTCCCTACATCGAGAAGGAACAGTAAGGCTCCTCCGTGCCGCAGGCCCCTCGGGGCCACGCGGCGAGGTTGAACCTTCGATATAGCGTATCAGGGCTCCGGGACTCCCCGGGGCCCTTTTTTTATTGGTGGCCCCGACAGCTCACAATTGCAAATCTGCGAACCCACACCTGTCGACTAATGAGGTTTTCATTGACGTATGGCGGGTCGAACGGTAAAATGCTCAAAACCTTTCCGTGCCCGGAGCAAATCTAAGTGAACTTGTTCAACTATATCCTCAGGCGTCTGCTACTAATGCTTGTGGTGCTTTTCGGGGTTTCGTTGATGGTCTTCACCATCATGATGATGCTGCCCCCAGGGATGCGGGTTGCCGTTTACGTCCACACCGAAAAGATCTCTCCCGACCAATTGGAAGCTCTTATCGATCGCCACGGGCTCGAGGACCCGGCGCCGGTGCAGTACTTCCGGTGGATGGGAAACGTATTGCAGGGCGACTTCGGCTACTCGGTAACGGCCTCCGCGCCGACGATCGACGGCTTCAGTCGCTATTTTCCGATAACATTCGAGCTCATGCTCATAGCCGGCCCGCTTACGGTTATGATGGGCATTTTTTTGGGGACGATCGGCGCCGTTCACAAAGACAAACCGGCGGACCACTTCACACGTGTGTTCGCCATCGTCGGGTACTCGCTACCCACCTTTTGGCTCGGGCTCTTACTGTTAATGTTGGTCTACGGGTATTTTGGAATCTTTCCCCCCGGTTATTTGTCGGACGCCGGCAAGAACATCGTGTTCAGCGAGGGGTTTACCCACTACACCGGCATTATCCTTTTCGACGGAATCCTCAACTGGGAATGGGGTGTGGTTCTCGACGACCTCTATCACCTCGTGCTGCCGTCGGTGAGCTTTGTCATACTCGCCTCGGCGCTTATCCTGCGTCTCACGCGCTCGAGTATGCTCGAGGCGCTCGGACAGGACTATATCCGCACCGCATTGGCCAAGGGCGCCGACCGGCGTACCATCAACAAGATCCACGCGCGGCGCAATGCGCTGATCCCGGTCGTTACGGTGGCGGGCCTGCTGTTTGCGCAGATGATTGCAGGGCTCGTCGTCACCGAAACCATCTTTAACCGGCCGGGTCTCGGTCAGTGGATCGTCCGGGCGGCGCTTCAGCTCGATGTTCCGGCAATTATGTTCAACGTGTTGTTCCTCGGCGTTGTATTCGTCACGGTCAACCTCATCGTGGACATCATCTACGCCTACATCGACCCACGGATTCGACTCTATTGAGGCCGCTCGAGATGAGGCTCTGCGAAACACGAGCGAGAAGCAAACGCGGGTCGCGAGACCAGGAAGCGAACGCAAGAAGTAGGAAGAAGGAAATATAGAATGTCGGATTCACGAAAAACCGAAATCACTCCCGATCACGAGGACACGGCGGAGGGCGCCGGCCGGGACTTCGCCGCCCATCCGCGCATGCAGGAGTTTCTCTTTTCCACCAAGCGGTTTTTGAGCAATCCTCTGAGTATCATCGGGCTCGTCATCATCCTCGCCTTTGCCGGGGTGGCCATCATGGCACCGGTGCTCGCTCCGCCGGAAAACCCCGAAAAGCCCTACCAGATTCCTCACGTGGGGTGGAACGTGGAGCCCCAACCCCCTTCCGAGGAAAACATCCTCGGGACAATGGAGCAGCAGTACGACGTGTATTACGGGCTGATCTGGGGCACGCGCAGCGCGTTCCGCATCGGGTTCTTCGTGGTGCTTGCAAACCTCGTGTTGGGTGTGTTTCTCGGCTCCATTGCCGGGTACTTCGGCGGGATGATCGACGAGGTGATCATGCGGATCACCGATATGTTCTACGCTATTCCGTTTCTCGTCATGGCGATGGCACTGGTGGTGGCCATCGGGCGAGGTCTGAACTCGATCATAATCACCCTCATCGTCATTCAATGGACGACCTATGTCCGCGTGTTACGCGGCGAAATTCTCAGTGTGCGCGAAAACGACTACGTCCAGGCCTCGCGGGCGAGCGGCGCCTCGCATTTGCGCATCATCACCACCCACATTCTGCCGAACAGCATCTACTCGGTGCTCATCGTCGCCTCGATGAACATCGGTGTCACCGTCCTCGCAGCGGCGACCTTGTCGTTCTTGGGCCTCGGCGCGGAAATCGGCTATGCGGACTGGGGTCAGATGGCGAACACCGCGCGGAACTGGATCGTGGGACCGCCGGGCAACCGGTTGGCCTACTGGCACGTGGTCATCATCCCGGGCGCGGCGATTTCGCTGTTCGTTCTCGGATGGAATCTCCTCGGTGACGCCGCGCGCGACGTGTTTGATCCGAAGATGCGGAGGAAATAATGTCGGCACAGACCGATACACTCATATCGACCAAAGATCTCTATACCAACTTCTATACCTTCGAGGGTGCGGTGAAAGCGCTCAACGGCGTTTCGGTGCAGGTGCGCCGCGGCGAGACCTACGGCCTCGTCGGGGAGTCCGGCTGCGGCAAGAGCGTTACCGTCAGATCGATGATGCGCATCGTGCAGGCTCCGGGGAAGATAGAAGACGGCGAGATCCGGCTGTTTCTCCACGAGGAGGACAAGCTAAAGGCAATCGACATTCTCGACCGCAGCGAGGCATACATGCGCTCGATTCGCGGCAACGAGATCTCGATGATCTTTCAGGAGGCAAGCGCCTCGCTGAATCCGGTGCTCACCATCGGCTATCAGGTGGGGGAAAGCTTCATCTTCCACCGAAAAGTCGAAATGATCGAGAAGACCAACGAGCAGCTCGACGCCGAGCTCGCCGAGGGGGTCGGGGCACCGGCCTCGTGGTGGAAGCGGATGCAGCGCCGATTGTTTGCCCGCGAGCACGGGCTGCTCAAGCGCTACCTCGAGAAGGTCTCACAGATCGACCGCCAGATCGACGAGCTCGAAGGCGCGGAGGACGCCGCCTCGCTTCGCAAAAAGAAGGCGTTGAAAAACCGCCGCGAGAAGGTGTGGAAGGGAGATTACATCCTCTCGCTCGTAAAGCGCGTTCCGCTGCTCAAGCGCTATCACCGGCGCCTTTTCACCACCATTCGCGCCGAGGCAATAGCGCTGCTCGAGTCGCTCGGGGTTCCCAACCCCACCAACGTGGTCGACCGCTATCCGCACGAGCTTTCAGGGGGCATGCAGCAGCGCATCGTCATCGCCATGGCGCTTGCCTGTAGTCCGACGCTGCTCATCGCCGACGAGCCCACCTCCAATCTCGACGTCACCATCCAGGCGCAGATTATCGACCTGATTCGCCGGCTGAAAGAGACGAGCATCGCAAGCGTGCTGTTCATCACCCACGACCTCGGCGTGGTCGCCGAGATATGCGACCGCGTTACCGTGATGTATGCCGGCGATACCGCCGAGACCGCTACGGTCAAGGAGTTGTTCCGCACCCCGCTGCACCCCTACACCCAGGCGCTGTTGAACTCGGTGCCCAAGGAGCAGCAGGATGAGGAGCTTGCCACGATCCCGGGTACGGTGCCGAACCTGGTCAACCCGCCGACGGGATGCCGCTTTCACCCGCGCTGTCCCCACGCCATGGACATATGCCGCAGGGAAAAACCGCCGGTGACCGAGTATTCGCCGGGGCACACCGTCTCTTGTCACCTGTATCCGCCCCGGAAGGACGATAACGATGGCTGAAAACCTTATCGATATACGCGACCTCAAGAAGTACTATCCGGT
>JAWLED010000121.1:0-6039 GCA_041686235.1 Spirochaetia bacterium
TCGCGCATCGCGCAGCGGGACGCTATGGCCGCGAGTGTGGCTGTTGCTCGTCTTGTTCGCCTTCTATTGCTATATTGTCAACTAATGAGCAGTTGGTTTCGGCATCTGCGATGGCTCCGGATACAGTGGTTCCGGATGCAGAGATACCACGGGCGGTGGTTTCAGTGGCAGGTGCTGCGCATCGGCCTTCCCGTTGCCGTTCTTATCATCTTGTCGGCGGCCTTCATCATCACCCACCTTGCCACCTCCTCGCTCGACCGAATCGAAGAACGCGGCTCGATCACCGTTCTCACGCGAAACGCTCAGCATACCTACTATACGTATCGCGGCGAGCCGGCGGGATTCGAGTATGAGCTTGCGGCAGAGTTCGCCGAGTTTCTCGACGTTGAGCTGCGTATCGAAACGCGTCCGTGGTCGGAGTTGATTCCAGCGTTGCGGGACGGTGAGGGAGACTTCATTGCCGCGGCAATGACCGATACCGAAGACCGCCGGCGGCGGGTAGCTTTCTCCGATCCGTATCTCATCGTCCGCCAGCAGCTCCTCGTCCACGCCTCACGACGCGATGTAACCAGCATGGCGGATGCGAACGGTATGAGCGTACATGTGCGGTCCGGCACGAGCTACGAGGAGCGGCTAAAAGAGCTCATCGGCGGCGGCCTCCAAGCAGAGATATCCGTCCACGCCGATCGACCCACCCAAGACTTGATACGGGCGGTCGCAGAGCGGGAAGTCGAGGCAACCGTGGCGGACACCCACATCGCCCGGCTCAACCGCAGATACCATCCCGATGTTCGCATCGCACTTGCTCTCTCGGGTCCGCAGCCCACAGCGTGGGCGGTGCGCCCCAAGGACGATGAGCTGCGCAGGGAGATGAACCGGTTTTTTGCCTCAATAAAGGACGACGGGACTTTCGACCGCATTTACGACCGCTACTATGGAAATACGGAGGTCTTCGACTACGTCGACGTGAAAGTCTTTCACCGCCGATTGAAAACACGGCTACCGCAATACGAAGAGATGTTCCGCCGCGAGGCAGAGCGTCACGGCTTTGACTGGCGTATCATAGCCGCCATGGCCTATCAGGAATCCCACTATCACCCCCTCGCCACGAGCTACACCGGCGTGCGCGGTCTCATGCAGATCACGCTCGCCACGGCCCAGCAGTTAGGTGTAGAGAACCGCCTCGACCCCGAACAAAGTATCCGCGGAGGTGTCGCCTACCTCGATTGGCTCTACGAGCGCTTCGAGGATATCGAGCGCCACCGCGACCGGTTACTCTTCGCCATGGCCGCCTATAACGTCGGCTACGGCCACGTCCGCGACGCCCAGCAGCTCGCGCGGGACCGCGGCCTCGATCCAAGCTCGTGGCGTTCACTGGAGCAGATGTTACCTCTGCTCTCCCACCCCGAGTACTACCGGAACCTCCCGCACGGTTACGCTCGCGGCCGCGAACCGGTTCGCTACATACACCGCATCCTCCAGTACTACGACATCCTCAGGCGGCTCGAGCCGGAAGAATAGGGGGCCCGGGGGCCCGGGGGCCCGGGGGCTGGGGCCCGGGGGCTGGAGGCTGGGGCCCGGGGGCTGGAGGCTGGGGCCCGGGGGCTGGGCCTGGACCCGGGTCCCGGTGGCCAAAGCCACCGGCCTACGAGGCGGCCTCGAGGGCGTCCCGCGCAATCTCTGCAAGCGGTTCGCCCGGATCCGAGAGCCGCTCGGCGTCCCCGGAGACATCGACACGATTGCGGATGAGCAGCTGCAATGCCGAGAGGTCGGCCGGCGGCGCGTTGACGGCGAAATAGCAGGCGATACGTGAACCGTTCATACCGATGCCGATCCACTGCGGCACCCCGGTTTCCGCACCCTCGCTCGGGCGATCAAGCGCGCCGCGGGTAACCAGCTCCTCCCATTCCGTGTCGTTGCCGGCCATTTCGATGTGGAGCTCGCCAATATCGGACCAGAAGTTCGAGAGGAACTCGAAGGGTGCATCGCCGCCGGCCATGTTTTGCCCGGCGAGAAGCCCTCCATACTCGGCGTTGTTGTAGTGTTCCACACGCCGCCATACGCCGCTATAGGGGTCGCGAAAGCGCACGAGGTCGCCTGCGGCATAGACGCGCGAATCGCTGGTTCTGAAGTGCCCGTCTACGAGCACTCCGTCTTCGACCTCGACGCCGGCGGCACGGGCAAGCTCGTCATTCGGCTCGATTCCCACCGCCGCACACACCACCTCGCACTCCAGCCGGCCGGCGCGGGTTGCGTGTACCACGTGTCCTGATCTGCCGCCCTCGATTCGCTCCACCGATTCACCGAGGTGCACGGTCACACCAATCTCTTCCATGCGGCGAAGCAGATAGTCCCGCAACGGGCGAGGCGCCGTGGGCGGCCACAGCCTGTCCTGCGCCTCGATCAACGTCACGCCTGTTCCCCGCAGGCGAAGCGAGGCGGCAAGCTCGAGCCCGATCAGCCCTCCGCCTACGACGACAGCGCGGGTATTGTCTCGCCCGGAAACCGCCTGGGCGATCTCGAGCGCGTCGTCGACGTTTCGCAGATAGTGAACGCCGGTATCTTCGCCGGGCACACCGAGACGGCGGGGCCTACCTCCGGTGGCCAGAAGCGCCCGCGAAAACACGACTCGGGAACCGTCATCGAGCTCGGCCGTTCCCTCGCGCTCGCTTTCCTCGGACAGTTCCAGCCCGGTGACTCGTCGGCCGCGAAGCAACCGGGCTCGATGCGTGCGGTAGTAGCGCCTGCGCTCGGTCACAATTTCGCGCGGCTGCACCGTACCCGTGATGATCTCTTTGGACAGCGGAGGGCGATCATAGGGAAGCTGTCGCTCCGCCCCTACAAGAAGGATACGCCCGCGGCGATCTTCCCGGCGTATTGTTTCTATCGCTCGCGCGGCGGCTACCCCGCCGCCGATTAACAGATAGTCGGTCTTTCGAGTTCGTGCCATACGCTGCCCCTAAATGTAGAGCCCCGCAGTGCCCTCCGACAACGTGCCGGCGACGGTGCGATGCCCTCACGCCGGCAGGGAAAGAGGTTGGCTATCGTCGTCTTCGAGCATTTCGTCGGTGGCCTCGCGGTCGTCTTCGAAGAAGGCAATAGTGGTCTGCAATTGCTCCGCTTGACCGGAAAGCTCTTCGGCCATGCTCGACAGTTCTTCCGCCTGGGAAGCATTCTGCTGGCCCACCTGTTCCAGCTGTGCGACCGCACGACTTACTTGTCGGCTTCCCTCTCTTTGCTCCGCGCTGGATGCGCTGATCTCTCCCACGAGCTCGGCGGTCCGCTGGATGTTTGGAACCAGCTCTTGTAGGAGAGTTCCGGCCTCGTCGGCGACCTCGACGCTACTGGTAGAAAGCTCGCTGATTTCACCTGCAGCCGCCTGACTCCTTTCGGCGAGTTTCCGCACCTCGGAGGCTACTACGGCAAATCCCTTCCCGTGCTCGCCGGCGCGCGCCGCCTCGATCGCGGCATTGAGAGCAAGAAGGTTGGTATTCCGCGCAATCTCGTCCACGATAGAAATCTTCTCGGCGATGTTACGCATGGCGTCCACAGTTTGCCGGACAGCTTCAGAGCTCCTTTGGGCGTTCTCTGCGGCTGTTCGCGCCATGTTCTCGGTTTCCTGTGCGTTATCCGCGTTCTGTTGCACGCTCGAGTCCATTTGCTCCATTGACGCCGACACCTCTTCGATATTCGAGGCCTGCCGACTGGCGCCTTCGGACATTTGCGCAGCACTTTGGGACAACTGTCTGCTCCCCGCTCCGACGCTGTCGGCAATCGAGGCCAGGCTCGACACGACATCGCGCAGCCTCTCGGAGAATGCGCGTATCGATCGCTTCATTTCGCCCATCTCTCCTGCGCCGTCTTGCTCGATTTCCTGGTTGAGGTAACCGTTGGACATCCGGTTCGTTATCGTGACGGTAGAACGCAGGGGTGTCAGTAGCCACCGGCGGATCAATAGCACGGCAGCCACAGCCAGCAAGATCGCCAGAGCAGCAAGCCCGACCTGAAGGGTCTGCAGAACCACGATGCCCTGATTTGCCTGGCGACCCAAAGCTACCACCGCGTCATTCGAAGTGGTGAGCAGCTCCACGTTCCCCTCCACAATCGTGTCGAGCGCCCGGTCCGCCGCGCTACGATCCGGGGCTCCGTTGGCGTCCGTGAGGACCTCCGTGGCCCCGAAAATCGGCTCCCAAACGGTAGTGACCTGCTCGAAGGCGTCGCGGGAAGATCCGGTCGCCGGCGGGAGCTCAACGTCCTCGCCACTCGTACCCAAGGTGGCTCCCCCGTCGCGAAGCGCGCGTAAGCTGCGATCGAATAGCGCCACGGTATCTGCGAGCGCCTCTCGGCGGGGCGAAAGCTCTTCCGCTTCGGCCTGATTAAGCAATAGCGCCTCTTTCGTCATGCGCTGCGACAGCATTCGCTGTCGCCCGGCCACATCAATCACCAGCCCGGCGTCCGACTGGTCGGCAAGCACAATGAATGTGCTCAGTGCGCCGACCAGTGTAGTCAGCGCAAGAATAATAAGCAGTAATAGCACACGCCCTTGAACCGAACTCTTCCTTTGCACGTACAAACCTCACATTAATAGTAAACAAATAGCTATCTACGATAGGCCTGCGGAAGGTAATCAAATTGGTCAGGAACGGCAATCCATTTCTGAGACGAGCAAGCCGCGGCCCGGTCCGCGGCTCTTGGGCGCGGCGGTTGTCACCGACCGATGGCCGCGAGACCACGCCCGTGTGTGCGACGGAGTTCTATTGGGATGGGGACCCCGAAGAGCGATCCCCGGAGTTTTTGTCGGTGTTGCGATCGCTGGTGCCGGTGGTGTTGGTGGTGCTACCGCTATTGGTATCGGTGTTGGTGGGCTCGTCCTCGCCTTCCCGAACCCCCTTCTCGAACTCGTGCTTTGCCTTGCCCACCGATCGTGCAAACTTCGGGATCGCGCGAGCGCCAAACAGGATGAGTACCACGCCGACGACGATGATTATTTCGGTTGTTCCCATCATGATTTCTCTCCTTCGAAAGCACAGGCTCCCGCCCGCGTCCTGCTACCAGTAGTATTTGAAGAAGTTCGCATCGTCGCTATAGGATGCGGTGCGAGCTTCGAGCTCGGCCATCCTGTCTTTGCGAAACGGCTCAAAGCGCCGGGCGATACGCGCATTCTCTTCCAGCTCGGCGACCGATGAGATGCCCACGATCGCCGACGTCACGGGGTGGGATAGCGTATAGCCGAGGGCCTCGGTCATCGAGGATACGCCCCCTTCACGGAATATGCGCCCGTCGTAGGAGGCTACCTTCATTGCAATGATTCCCATACCGCGCTCGCGGGCAACCGGAAGGGCGTTCTCTATCATCGAATCGTGGTGACGGTCGGCGGCATTCAGAGACATGAGCACGCAGTCGAAGGGGTACTCGGCGAGGATCTCTGCGAGAAGCGGCGCGTTCTTGTGCGCGGTAATGCCGAGATAACGCACGGCGCCTTGCTCGCGGAGCTCTTGCAGGGCCGCGATGGCACCGCCGTCACCGCGAGCGGTTTCGAACGCCGAGCGACTGTGCACCGCGTGCAGCTGATAGAGGTCGAGGTAATCGGTCTGCAAGTTATCGAGGCTTTGCTCGAATTGCCGCAGCGTGCCGTCGCGGCTGCGGTCGTCGGTTTTGCTTGCGAGAAACGCCTCTTTTCGGCGGGCCCGCATGACCGAGCCGATGTTGGCCTCACTTGGCCCGTACTGTGAGGCAGTGTCTATGTAGTTGACGCCGAGATCGAGAGCGCGCTCGGTGATTTCGACCGCGCGTTCTCGTGCGCCGGCCACCGCTATGGCACCACCGAGCCCGAGTATGGAGACCTCTTCGCCGGTGCTACCCAACTCTCGGCGCGGCATCGACTCGCCCCGTTGTGCGTGCGCCCGAAGGCCCGGAACCAACCCCATGCCGGCCGCATAGGCGGCACCGAGGGCCCGAAGAGATCCTTTGAGAAAGCCACGTCGTGTCACCCCGCCGTCCATCACTCTCCATGATACCGGTAAACGCCGGCCCGTGTCA
>JAWLED010000033.1:0-26258 GCA_041686235.1 Spirochaetia bacterium
CGAGAAGGTAACCGATAGCGACCGGATTGTAGAAATGGGAGTCATGCGCACGCCCGGTTTTGCGATAGACGGCGAGGTGCAGAAATCCGGAAAGGTGTTTTCCACCGAAGAAATCGAAGAATCTCTCAAGGCACATACCGCATAACCACGTGTGCGTGCGCCGTCGTTGGAAACGACCGTACACACACCCGAGGAGGAGAGCTCATGAGCACGTCGCCCCGCGAATACCAAGCCTCGCCCGACGCACAAGCCCCGCCCGGCACACAAGCCTCGCCCGACGCACACAAAGATGGGTTCACGCGGAGCCTCGAATGGATGCGAGGGCTGTGGGGAGAGAAGAAAAACCGGCTCCTCGCCGTGATGGCCGCGGTATTCCTTATCGCCTTCTTTACTCCCTGGGGGGCCGAGCGGGTGTCGGCCGCCGTGCAAGAGTCGTTTCTCATGCTCGGCGAGTACGCGCGAGAGCACGTGCTGTTGTGCCTCGTTCCGGCATTCTTCATCGCCGGCGCAATAACGATATTCCTGAACCAGCAGGCGGTCATCCGCTACCTCGGCCCCGACGCGCCAAAGCTCACCGCTTACAGCGTGGCTTCAGTTTCGGGCACCATCCTTGCGGTGTGCTCGTGCACCGTGCTGCCGCTTTTCAAGGGGATCTACAAGAAAGGTGCCGGCATCGGACCGGCGGTGAGTTTTCTCTACTCCGGTCCCGCGATCAACATCCTCGCGATCATTCTCACTGCGAAAGTCCTCGGTGCACAGCTCGGCATTGCGCGCGCGGTCTCCGCAGTCGCCTTTGCCTTCATCATCGGGCTCGTCATGCAGCTGCTCCACTTCCGCGAGGACCGGAAGCGCGCCACGAATGCGGCGATGTTTCAGTCCTTTGATGATGATGGTGGACGCAGCCTCGGTCAGATGATCATCTATATGGCATCTATGATCGGCATCCTGGTTTTCTTGAACTGGGCGCCGTCGGGCGGCTCGGTTGCATGGTGGGACTTCATCTACCGGTGGAAGTATCTGATAACCGGCGCATTTGCTTTGGTGCTCGCCTATACACTCGTTCGTTGGTTCACCGCCCGCGAGCTCGGTGATTGGGTCGGCGCAACGCGCGATTTTGCCGTGCAAATACTGCCGCTCCTCTTCGCCGGTGTGATGGTTGCCGGATTCCTGCTCGGCCGGCCCGGCCACATGGCCCTCATTCCCGAAAGCTGGATCGCCGATCTGGTCGGGACCAACTCGCTCGCCAGCAATCTCATCGCTTCGGTTGCCGGAGCGTTGATGTATTTCGCTACCTTGACTGAGGTGCCGATCATGCAAGGGCTCATCGGCTCGGGCATGAACCAGGGCCCGGCCCTTGCGCTTCTGCTTGCCGGTCCTTCGCTCTCGCTGCCCTCCCTCATGGTGATAAGCGGCGAGCTCGGCCTGCGAAAGACGGCGACCTACATTGGCCTGGTGGTAGTCATGTCGACCGCGGCCGGTATGCTCTACGGCGGGCTCGTGGCGTAACGGGCTCGTGGCCTCATCTAACGGCTTGACGAAAAAAGCGTGTGGCGCTATTATAGTTAGTGAGCATTAACTATGGGGTGGCGCGTGCAGCTTACCGACAGACAGCAGCAAATCGTGGAGACGGCAATCGACATCATCGCGCGGCGGGGTATCCAAGAGCTTACCATCAAGAACTTGTCCGGGCGCATTGGAATATCGGAGCCGGCCCTGTACCGGCATTTCGAAAACAAACACGCCATACTCGTTGGCATCCTCGACTCCTTTGCGGAGTGGAGTACCAACACGCTCGCCGACATAGCAAGCTCCGATCTCAGCCCGGCCGACAAGATTAGGGAGGTGTTTCACCGCCATACGGTGCGATTCGTGGAGTCGCCGGCCACCTCGGGCGTTCTGTTTGCCGAGGAAATCTTCAAAAACGAGCCGGTGCTTGCGCAGAGGGTTATGCAGATCATGCGGGTAGCGCAGGAGAGCGTGCACCGAATACTCGAAGAGGGCATCAAGGCAGGGGTGTTCCGCCGAGATGTACCGCTCGAGCATCTCGCCGTGGCGAGCTTAGGCTCGCTTCGCCTCTTGGTAACGAGATGGCGGCTGCGCAACTACGATTTTGATCTCCACGAGCAGGGAACTCGGCTGGCAGACTCGGTGGTGAAGTTGTTGTCGGCGTAGTGCTTTGGATTCGGGGACAGTATCCTCGGTGACGCAGGTGTTAGTTAGTGTTAACTACAAAAGGGGGAGGCGATATGCAAATTGACCGAAAGACGCTCGTTGTGGCGGTAATGATGGTAGCTTTCACGGCCCTTCTCCGGCCGGCCGCCGTGCGGGCCCAGCAGGCCGCGGAAACCGCGGAGGCCCGGGAGGCCCGCGAGGTTGGGGAGGCCCGGGAGGCCCGGGAGGCCCGGGAGGCCGCGGGGGTCGCCATTTCACTCGGCGAGGCGGTCCGCCGGCTGGAGAGCAGCAACCCTTCCTTGCACGCCGCCGACTGGAAGGCGCGCAGCGCCGAGCGAGAGGTGTGGGAAGCACGCGGCGAGCTTCTCCCGACGCTCGCGGCAAGTGGTGACTACACTCGCTACGAGGAGTCGAATCTCGTCACCCCCATGCACGAAGCTCCGTCCCCCAAAAGTGACCCGCTTGAATTCGAAGAAGAGATATACACCGCCGCAGCAAAGCTCACCGTACCGCTTGTCAATCTGCCGGCCCTGTCTAAGGCTCAAAGCGCCAAAGACGCAGCAAGGGCACAGGCGGCACAGCGGGACACCCTCGAACAGCGGTTGATTGCCTCGGTGGTCGAGGTGTTCGTCCAGGCACAACAGATCGACGACAGCTTGTCCCTCATCGATGCCTACCTCGAGGCTCTCGGCGAGCGGCGCGAGGAGCTCTCCGAGCTCGAGCGAGAAGGGCAGGTGTCGAGCGCCCGCGTCGCCGAGGTCGAGGCACAAATGAACTCCCGCCGTGCCGAGCGTCTGGAGCTCGTCGGACTGAGGGAGGATCTCACGTTCCGACTCGGAGAACTCTTGGGTCGAGACGAGCCGGTTACCCCTCAGTCGGTCTCGTTTTCAAAACCGGAGCTTGAAACACGTATCGGCGCGACGGGTCCAAAACTCGAAGAAGCGCGTGCACGCCTTTCGGCGGCGGAGTCGAAGCGAACCGCAACCGCATTCTCGTTTGCCCCGACACTCGAAGGCTTTTTCACCCAGACCTCACGATCGGGTCCCGAGCTCGACTTTAGCTCCGAGTGGTCGGGCGGTTTGACGGTAACCATTCCCCTTTTCACCGGCGGCCGGCGCGCCGCCCGCTGGAGCTCGGCACGAGCAGATCTGCAAGCAGCGCAAAGCTCCTACTCGGCGGCAAAACTCGGTCAGTCAAGAGCTCTGCGTGGTGCGGCGCGAACCTGGGAGATTGCCGGCGAGCGGCAGCGGCTTATCGAGCAGGCGGTGGCCAACCGGGAAACCTCCGTTTCATCCATGCGCAATCGCTATGAACAGGGACGCACCTCGCTGAGCGACCTCTTGAATGAGGAGGCCTCCCTGCTCGAGCTTCGGATGAACGAGCGCCGATTGCTCTACGATCAGGTGCTTGCCTTTGTTTCCTATCATCAAACGGCCGGTGACTTGTCGCCCGAGCTGATTCAATCCCTGACGGAGGAGTAACCAATGGTCCGAGTTACACGGAAAAACACATATGTACTAGTCTTCGCAGCGCTGTCGGCAGCACTGATCCTTCCGGCCACAGGCTGTACGGAGGGGGCCTCCGAGGAGGCGTCACGCTCCGAGCAAAGCGCCGAACGCCGGCCCACCGCGGTCCGGGTTCAAGAGCCTGAGCGCCGTAGCCTGGAGAAACGCATGTCGTACGTGGGCACGGTGTTTTCGACCCGCGAAGTGAAAGTAATTTCGCGGGTGCAGGGAACGCTCTCCGAGCAGGAGTTCGAAGAGGGAGAGACGTTTTCAGAGGATGCGCTACTTGCCCGCCTCGAGTCGCCGGAAATAGAGGCGTCTGTTGAACGGGTGAAGGCTGAGCGCGATTACTGGTGCCGCAAGCATGAAACCGACAAGCGGTTAGTAGAACAAGGCGCGCTCGCGCCCGAGCAGGCCGACGCAAGCGAGCGTGCGTGCCGTAGTGCTCGGGCGAGCCTCGCGGAGGCGGAGGCCCAGCTCGAAAAAACCCGTGTTTCCGCGCCCTTCGCCGGTGAGGTGCTCGATTGGCTTGCCGAGCCGGGGCAACCGCTCATGCCGGGAAAACCGATTGTCCTCATAGGCGATCCGGCTCGTGAAGTCCGAGTGGACGTGGTGGAGGAGGACTTAACGCGGGGTGTCACCGTCGGGACGGCCGCCGAAATGCGACTGGATGCGGAGACCGCCGTGGAAAGCTCGGTGACGAAGGTTTCCTCGGTATCCTCCGGGCCCGCCCGCACCTTTAGCGTAACCGCGCCGCTCCCGCCGGCGGTGGCCGGGGAGCTGAGACAAGGCGCTTCCATCCGCGTCGACTTCATCCTCGAGCGTGAGGAAAACACGCTTGCCGTACCGTCGCGTGCCCTTGCCTCGGGTACCGAGGGGCCGGCGGTCTTCGTCATACGTGACGGCGTCGCGCGGCGGCAGCCCGTAACTACCGGCGTCTCCGAGAGTGGATGGACCGCGGTGGAGTTCGACTGGAACGGTAGTGACCCCATTGCGATCACGAACATTCAAAGCCTCAGAAACGGCGCTGCTGTGTTTGCGGTTCGTGAGGAGGGACAAGCCCAATGACCCTTTCAGAATATGCCCTCAAAAACAAGTTCACCATATATCCGCTCTTTATTGCCACGGTTGTATTCGGCCTGCTTGCCTACTTGAATCTTCCGATACAGCTCTTTCCCGACACCTCCCCGCCGTTGGTCAACGTGTTGACCTCCTATCGGGGCGCGGCCGCCGAAGATGTCGCCGACCTCGTCTCCGATCCGATCGAGGAGGAGGTGGCCTCGCTCGAAGGGGTAACCCGAGTCGGGTCGACCTCTCAGAACGGCTTGTCGCTGGTCGAAGTAGAGTTTCGCCACGGCAAATCGGTAGATCTTGCCGCGGTCGACGTGCAGAACGCGATCTCCCGTGTTCGGGACGAGCTGCCGGAGGGCATCGCCGAGCCGAGGGTGCTTAAGTTCTCGACAAGCGATCGCCCTGTTCTAACCGTGGGGCTCGGCGCGGACGACCTTGTTTCCGCACGCCGCCTCGCCGAGGACACGCTGGCTCCCATAATACAGCGGGTCGAAGGCGTGGCCATGGTCGACGTGTTCGGCGGCTACAGCCCCGAGCTGTCGGTGCGCGTGGACCGGTCGCGTTTAGACGCGCATAATCTGCCGCTGGGTGCGGTGGTGGAAGCCATTCGCACGCACAACGTAAGCCTGCCCGCCGGTGAGATCAGAAGCAGCGGCCGGCAATACTCGTTTCGAGTCGACCAAGAGGCGGAATCGACGGGCGAAATCGAGTCCATTCCGCTTACCACCCCATCCGGACAACGGATTCTGCTCGGCGACTTGGCAACCGTGGAAGACGGCTCGAGCGAGGACCTCTCGCGCTTCCGTGTGGGCGGCGAGACCGCCATCGCCATGCAAGTCTTCAAACAGGATGACGCCAACACCGTGGAGGTGGTAACGCGCGCGCAGCAAGCCTTCGACGAGCTCGACGCGTCCTATCCCGATATCGACATGGTGGTCGCCGATGAGAGCGCCTCGTTTACCGAGCAGGTCGTGCGTAACATGCTCGGTGCGGTTGGCCAGGCATTACTTCTGGCAACCGCCATCATCTTCCTATTCCTCGGGAGTTTCCGCCGCGGGCTCGTGGTAGCCATCTCCATGCCGATGTCGTTTCTGTTGACGTTTGCGGGGATGATGGTCTTCGGCATTCAGGTGGACCTCGTCACCCTTACCGCGGTGATCCTGTCGGTAGGCATGGTTGTGGACGCCTCGGTAGTTATGCTCGAAAACATAACCCGCCATTACCAAGAGGGAAACGTCACACCGTTTCAGGCGGCCTTAGAGGGAGCGAAAGAAATCCAGTTTGCCGTCATTGCGGGAAACGCGACCACGCTAACGGTGTTGGTTCCGTTGCTATTCCTCTACGGGTTCGTGGACAAGACGTTCGGACCTCTTGCCGCAACGATGATCATCGCCTTCCTCTCCTCGCTTCTCGTTGCTTTGGCCCTGGTCCCCATTTTGACGATGATGGTAACTAAAGAGGGAGGGCGCCTCGAGCGCCTCGCGCAACTGCTTTCCCGGCCCTGGGGTTTCGTCATGGGTGGCCTCCAGAGCTTCTATACCGGGCTGCTTCGCGTTTCGCTGCGCCACCGTTGGGTGGTTCTTCTCGTGGCGGTGGGCCTGTTTGTGGGGGGAGCGATGACGCTACTCTCGCTGGGAATGGAGCTCTTGCCCAAGATGGACAGCGGCACCAGCTTCATCACCGTCGAAACGCCGACGGGTTCTTCGCTCGAAGAGACCGAAGACGTCGTCGCCGAGATCGAGGAGGTCATTCAGGACGAAGAGGCCCTCGACGAGGTG
The DNA here is from genome assembly GCA_041686235.1 of Spirochaetia bacterium. Classification (GTDB taxonomy): domain Bacteria; phylum Spirochaetota; class Spirochaetia; order DSM-27196; family PWMO01; genus JAAAOH01. The sequence goes on from JAWLED010000033.1 coordinate 6,527, forward strand.
TCCACACAAATCGGATTCGAGCCGGGTATGCACTCCTTCGGCGGCGGTGGTGTGCAGGGCCCCACGCAGGGCTACATCACCATCACGTGGACACCGCGAACGGAGCGTGAAGAAACAATCTGGGATATTCAGCAGCGGCTTCGCTCGCGCTTGGCGAAAATACCGGGTATCGAGAACCTTGTTGTTCGAGAGTCCGGCAGCACCGCGGTGGCGACGACCGCTTCCTCCATCGTCGTGAGCTTGCGGGGCCCCGATCCCCTCGTTTTGAGCAAGCTCGGCGATGAGGCACTGGAGACCGTGCGCGGGGTGCCGGGCACCGTAAATAGCTACCGAAGCCGGCGGCTCGACCAGAAGAACGTCACCCTCGAGGTGGACTCCGACCGCGCCCGAGAGCTCGGATTGAGCCCGAGCGACATCTCTCGGGAGATGGTGCAGTCTCTCGACGGCGCTCCGGCCGGGGTGTATCGAGGTGCCGGGGATGAGGATACCCCCATACGTGTGCGCTACGCGCCCGAGTATCGGGCGTACGCCGACGATGCGCTTGCTGTTCGCGCATTCGGAACGCGTGCCGGGAGAACCGTTCCGGTGGGCGCGGTGACCACTTCGCGCGAGGTTACCGTCCAGGGGTTGGTCACCCGGCAAAACCTCGAGCCGACCCTCGACATTCTCGCCCTTCACGAAGACCGGCCGCTCAGTTTCGTCACGAGCGACGTGGAGGCCGCGGTATCCGACATTACCTTGCCGGAAGGCTACCGCATCTCGATGGAGGGCGAGGAGAAAGACATGGCCGAGGCCCGAGAGCAGCTCGCCGGCGCGCTCGCGATAGCCTTTTTCGCGGTCTATCTCCTCTTGGTGGCCCAGTTTCGCTCCTTTGCCCACCCGATAACCGTGTTGGTGGCCGTACCGTTGAGCCTTATCGGCGTGTCGGCTGCGCTATGGATCGCGGGGATGCCCGTCTCCATGCCGGTGCTCGTGGGACTGATCCTGCTCATCGGAATCGTGGTCAACAACTCCATCATCCTCATCGACTTCATTCAGCAGCGGCAAGCAGCCGGGGAGGAGCTGCGCAACGCTATCGAGAGCTCGGTTGCCGCGCGTTTTCGGCCCATCATGATGACCTCGCTCTCCACCATAGTGGGGATGATTCCGCTTGCAATGGAGTGGGCCCTTGGTGCGGAGCGGTTCTCGCCGCTCGCGGTCGCCGTTATCGGTGGTATGACCGCGGCGAGCTTCCTCACGATGATCGTGATCCCGGTGTTTTACTCCGCGGTGCACGACGCAGGCAGCACGCTTGCGCGGCTCACGGGACGGGACACAGAACGGGCCGATCGGGTGTAGAATGGAGGTATGGAACACATATTTGGACCCGTTCCGTCTCGACGTCTCGGGCGCAGCATCGGCGTAAATAACATCCCGCCGAAGGTCTGCAGCTACTCATGTGTGTACTGTCAGCTTGGGCGGGCCATTGAAATGACCGCCCGCCGGAGAGCGTTTTTCGATCCGGCGGCTTTGGTCGAGGAGGCGCGCGCACATCTCCACGCGGCGCGTGGACGCGGCGAGGGGGTCGACTATCTCACCATCGTCCCCGACGGGGAGCCGACCCTTGACGAGAATCTGGGGCAACTCGTGGGTGGACTAAAAGGGCTGGGGGTTCCCGTCGCCCTCATTACCAACAGCTCGCTCTTGGGTGAGCCCGAGGTCCGGGAGGCGCTGCTGGAGCTCGACTGGATTTCGGTCAAAGTGGACGCCGCCGATGAGGCGACGTGGAAGCACGTAGATCATCCACATAAGAGCCTCGAGTTCGACCGAATTATCGAAGGGACCCGCGTCTTTGCCTCGAACTTTGCCGGAACGCTTACCACCGAGACGATGCTCGTGGACGGGGTGAACGATTCGCGGCCGCACATCGATGGGGTGGCGGAGCTCCTTGGCGAGCTGCGTCCCGCAATCTCCTACGTTTCGATTCCCACTCGTCCGCCGGCGTGGTCGTGGGTACGGCCGGCGGGGGAGACGAGTATCGGCTACGCCTACGCCGCGTTCGGCGCGCATGTAGCACGCGTAGAAAACCTCATTGGGTACGAGGGGAACGAGTTTGCCGCCTCCGGCGATGCGCGTGCCGATCTGCTCAGCATAACCGCGGTGCATCCCATGCGTCATGATGCGGTGGACGAGCTTCTGCGCAAAGACGGCGCCTCGCAAGGGGTGCTGACGGAGTTGCTTGGCGCCGGGGAGCTGGTAGAAGTCCGGTTCGGCGCGCATTCCTATTATGTTCGCGGCGGTCAACGCTTGTCGAATACATAAATTAGCACTATTATTATAGTGAGGCGTGAAAGAGAGGACTAAATATGAGAAAGAGTACAGCGATCACGACCGCACTTATGCTTCTGCTTCTGACAATGCCCCTCATTGCGCAGGATGACGACGAAGGCGAGGGGGGAGACATTCCATCCGGAGTCGACGGCTACGTCAGCTTTAATGCGATCGAAGGGGAAGAATGGCAAGTAATCGATTTCGAAGGCGAAGGGATATCTACCGCTACCGGACAAGCTTCGTTTCGCCTCGAGGTCGGCGGCGATTACTACTTTGACCTCAGCAATGTAGACAGCGAACGGTATCCCCTCGATATCATTTCGAGCAACGGGAAACTCCTGCTTTCTCAGCGAGAGGACGCTGTTACGAGCGACCTCGACGGCGTTGACTCCTCGGCTGACGAAGACGGCGTGAGGTTCGTCCTTACCGAAGACCTTGCCGAACAGATTTCTCGTTTTCGGGCTGCAACGTACCCGCAGATGTACGGCTTCATTTCCGCCGTCCCGGAGGGAAGCCATGCGGAGGCTGAAGAGGCGCGCCAACAGGCCGCCGAAGAGCAAGAAGCCGAAGCTGAGGAAGGCACCGACGAAGCCGGTGGCGAGCAAGAGCAAGAAGGGTAACGCGAAGGCGAGGGTTACCGATCTATAGTGCCCGCGCGCTGCTCACAATAGCGCGCGAGCACGAATAGATAGTCCGAGAGGCGGTTTACGTAATTCTGGCACAACCGCGCTTCCCAATCCGGGCGCTGCTTCTCGCGGATGACCTTCACTATGCGTCGCTCGCAACGCCTCGTCACTGAACGTGCGACGTCTACCACAGCGACACTAAGAGCGGCGGAGCCGGGCACGACAAACTGCTGCGATATTTCGGTGGATCGAAGTAACGCGTGCTCCGCCTGTTCGAGCTTCTCGATATCTTTTTCCGTGATCTTCGGGATCTGTGCGAACTGTTGGGAAGACGGCGAGGTGGCAAATACCGCGCATACGGTCATGAGATTGCGCTGAATACCGTCCACCGCCTTCTCTTCCTGACCCCGCAGGCGCTCTCGCACGACCCCCAGATACGATATGAGCTCATCGAGGTCTCCGAGCGCCTCGAAGAGGAGGTCGTCTTTGTAGAGTCGCTCTCCGCTGTACGAGGAGCTTTGCCCGCTGTCCCCGCCTCGGGTCGTTACTTGATCGAACTCAATGCGCTTCATGCTCCCATCGATTCGGCGGTCGTCGACCCGGTGATCTCGCAGGCACCGCCGGAGCAGGCAAGCTCGCCCTGCAACGTCGTGTTGTCTTCCTCTTCTTGGACCTGTGTAAGATCGATCTCGTGCAACCGGCTCACCATGGCCTCGTACTGTTCGCGAGTGATGTCTTCGAAGGGGGCTTGCTCGTAGGTTCCCCCATCATAGGGGAAAACGGTGATTCCATTATACCACTCGCGGTTCTCCCACATCCAATCCGCCACGTCGTTCCATTCCTGCTCCCGTATCGAGATGGTAACCGATACGTTGTGAGTATTCGGTCCCTCGTTGTGTCCGGGGCGTATCCAGTATTTCTGTACCTGCTTCACGCGTTCGAGCGTCTCCAGGGGGCTCTCGGTGCGCAAAATCGCTCCGTCGGGTGCTTTGACGGGCACCGAGATAACCGCCATGGTGTCGGGACGGAACTGTTCATCCTCGAGCAACTCGGGGTGATGGTCTGCGAGATAGCGATAGATGGGCTCGTTTTTTCCCACCCGTATGCGACGAATAAAGTAGTCGTTGTGCCACGGATGGATTCCCGACGAGGTGCCGAGGGCTAAAGAGGTCGTTCCCGAGGGTTTCACCGTCGTTATTCGGGCGGCCGGATTGATGCCGATTTTCTCGGCGGTACGGCGATTTTCCGCAACGGCTGCTTGTGCCGCCTGCTGAAGATCCAACTGAAGGACCTTCCCCGAGGCGATACCGGTCATGGAGACCCCGAGAAGCGCCTCGCTTTCGGTGGTCTCTTTCCACACGTCGCGAATGTAATGGAAGTCGGTGTAGGAGGCTTGCAGAGTGCCGATAAATGCAGCCGCCCGGGCGCGGTTGTTGAGGTCTTCCTGATTCTCGACGTTGGATACATTTATCTCGGTGAGGTTGCAGAACTGGAACGGTTGCAGCGAGATCTCGGCGCAGGGGTTTGCCCCGTAGCGGGGATCATTGGTGAAGAAGATGCCGGGCTCTCCGCTTCCCGAACGTTGCGCATATTCCCAGAACTCGCGAAACTCCGATTCGCTCACGGTATTTCGATCGACGACGACACTATTGTTCGCGCGCGCGCGTTCGGGATGCGTTTCCCACCATCGTCCGCTCTTGGCGCTGAACATCGCCTCATCTCCCGGTGAGAACAGCGAGATAAGTGCCGCCCGGCGAATCCCGCCGGCGAGAACCGCATCGGCGATGTGGCAAATGATGTCGTGTACTTCGACGGGCTGCAGAGCGCTGCCCGCCCCCCGTTCGCGCACGACGCCGCGCAGAAGCCGCTCTATAGCGGTGTGGCACTGGGTCAGCGGGCCGGGGCCGGGCGCCCTGCCGCCGGTGGTCACGAGCGGACTCCCTTTGGGGCGGATGTTGCTGTAATCGAAGCGGACCGGTTTCTTATTGTAGAAGAACGTCTCGACGAGCTCCCCGACCGAGTCCGCCCAGCCCTCTATGCTGTCTTCTACCGTGAATGTCCGCGGTCCCTCGTCCTGGGCAAGCTCGGCCTCTCCGAGAATCGGCGGCAGCTTGGCAACATCTTCTTCCTGCACGGAGTACCCGACGCCGGTGCCGCCGAGAAGCAAAAAGAACACCTCCGAAAACGCGGCAACGTCGTCGATGGGAAGGAACGAACAGTTGTACATCCGCGCATTATTGGTCTCCACGGCTTGGCCGGCAAACTGCATCGACCGCATCGAGGGGACGACCTTCTTATGGGATACGTACGCATAGGCGCCACGTATTTCGCTGGACAGATGCGGGAACTTCTTCATGTGCATGGACATGTTTCGCTCGACAATTTCTTCCCATGTTTCCCGTCTGTCCTTGTGCGGCAAATAGCGGGCGTACTTCATATACGTGGTAATATCCGACAGAATCGACACCGATGTATCCTGCATAATTGTTCTCTCCCTCAACCCTACATTTAGTACTATAGTTCCTTAAGACACCGCGTACACTACTATATACGGTGTTTTTCGTCAAAGGTAAAATGCGTTTTCGGGAAAGATTTGTACGGATATGCCGCGCAAGCCGGCCGGGAAGGGTGTTCCCGGCCGGTGTTTCTCGGCAATTACCGGTTGGTGAAGTCGTCGGGCTCGGAGCCTTGTCGCACGCGCTCGCTATCGCCGGTTTCGACGTTTACGATCAGCGCTTGACCGCCGTAGCCGTGCGTTTGATCATGGCCACGTACCACGACTTCGGTGGTTCCTTGGGGGATGTTGATCGTTTCGGAGCGGGTGAACTCCTGGGTTCCGTGCGCGTGGAGCAGCTCCCTGCGTCCGAGCTGCTCACCGTCGAGCGTCTCCACCTGCCACCAATTCGCATACCCCGACTCACCGTCGTCGTCATGTATGAGCGTTACATTGAATCGGTAGCGTTCTCCGCCGGACTGCTCGAAATCTACGGAGGTCACGTTTGCCTCCTGCAAATCGAGGTTGCTTTCATCGTTGCTGCCTTGCGCAAGCGGGGTTCCGGCAATGAGCACCATGGTAAAAAGGATCAGCATAATGCGTCTGTTCGAGTGGACCCGTGTCTTCATGGGTAGCCTCCTGGTCGAAAAATACGGAAAAACCCCGTCAACTGTCCCACAATTCTTCCAGGCGCCGTTCTCTCCCACACGAGCTCACGTAGAGCTTGTAGCGCAACGGATTCTTCTTGTAATAGTCTTGGTGGTATTCCTCCGCCCGGTAGAACTCCTCGAGCGGCCGCACCTCCGTTTGGATCTTCTGTGGACCAAGCCGACCCGACTCTTCGAGCTCGGCTTTGCTTTCCTCGGCAAGGCGACGCTGCTCGTCGTCGTGATAGAAGATTGCAGAGGTGTAGTGCTCACCTCGATCACAGAATTGTCCGCCTCCATCCACGGGATCGATGTTGACCCAGTAGACCTCTAGAAGCTCCTCGTAGCTAATCTCGCTCGGATCGTAGGTGACCTGCATGCTTTCGAGGTGTCCGGTGCCGCCGCTCGTAACTTGTTCGTAGGTCGGGTCTTCTACGTCGCCGCCGGAATATCCGGAGACAGTTGAGATGACGCCGTCGAGCTCGTCATAAGGCGGCTCCATACACCAGAAACAGCCGCCGGCAAAGGTGGCCTTCGCGGTATCTTGAGCTAAAACCGGCATACTCATCGTCAGCATGAGAAAAACGACCCCGGCAATAATTGAAAACGTTCGCCTAACAGTCATGGCAGTCCTCCATTGTGAGACTTCTCATGTGAAGCCATGTTCAAGTTACGCAAACATGATCGCAAAAGTCAAAAAGATTGCGGGGGCTGAGCACGCAGCGGAGGTGCCGGCAGGGCAGACGGCCGCTATTCGCCGCTTTTGCCGGCGGCTTCGTGCTCGTGCTCGGCAAAGGCGTGGGTAATGCGGTCTATGATGATCGCCATGAAGACGATACTGATACCGGCTTCGAACCCCTGTCCGATCTCCACGCGGTTTATCGCCACGAGCACCTCCATCCCGAGCGTACGCGCGCCGATCATCGAGCCGATGACCACCATTGCAAGGGCCATCATCGTGGTCTGATTTACGCCGACGAGAATGGCGGGGCGGGCGAGGGGGAGCTGAACGTCGAAGAGAATCTCCTTGCGGTTGGAGCCGAAGGCTCGCGCTGCCTCGATGACATCGCGGGGGACCTCGCGTATTCCGACGTTCGTAAGGCGAATGACCGGGGGAATGGCGTAGATGATGGTTGCAAACGTGGCCGGCACCTTGCCGAGGCCGAAGAGCATGAGCGCAGGTATGAGATAGACAAAGGTGGGAAGTGTCTGCATCCCGTCGAGGATTGGTTTGATGGTGGCTTCGAAGCGATTACTCCAGGCCATGAAGATCCCTGCCGGTATTCCGATAACCAGAGAAATCAACACCGCCGTGGCGACGATGGCAAGAGTGCTCATTGCAAGATCCCAGTAACCGAAGCTTCCTATGAGCAGCAACATCACCGCCATGATGATCGCATAGCTCACGCGTCCCAATGCCTTCCACGCGAGGTACCCCACCACCGCGATAATGACAAACCACGGGATGAACAGAAGGACGTTTTCAACGAACAACAGGATTTGCAACCCGACCGCTCCGAGGAAGTCGAACAAGGGACCGAGGTTGTCGAGGACCCAGTCCATTGCCGTGTCCACCCAGTCTGCAAGGGGGACTCTCAGTGATTGTGGAAACTCAAGCATCGGTGGTCTCCTTCTTGCTCATTACTTCGAAGATGCGACGGGGCCGCACCTCTCCGAGGAAATGCCCCTCGTCATCGACCACGGCAACGGCGTAGCTCGAATTGCTGACAAGTGGGAATAAGTCTTCGACTTTTGCGTCGGGCGAGCACACCAGCGCCTCATCACGGATGATGTCGGTCAGTTGCTGTCCTCGTCCTTTTGCATGTGCTTGCACGTCCTCGAGTCGCACGATGCCCTTCAGCAGTCGGTTCCGGTCGAGGACAAAGGCCCAGTCCCGGTCGGCGTCGATAATGACTCGCCGGGCAATGCTGGGACCTTGCCATCGATAGACCACGGCCTGGGGGTCCTGCATGATGGAACTGGCGGCGAACACGCGTGCCGGTGAAGCATCCTGGACGAACTCCTCGACGTAGTCGTCCGCCGGTTCGGCGACGATCTCCTCCGGAGTGCCGATCTGAATCACCTCGCCGTTTCTCATAATGGCAATGCGGTCGCCGAGCTTGAGCGCCTCATGGAGATCGTGCGTGACGAAAATGATGGTCTTGCGTAACGTGCCCTGCAAATCGACGAGCTCGTCTTGCATCTGGCGCCGGATGAGTGGATCGAGGCCGCTGAACGGCTCGTCCATGAGGAGGATCTGTGGGTCGGTAGCCAACGCTCGGGCAATCCCCACGCGTTGTTGCATGCCGCCGCTGAGCGCGGAGGGGAAATAGTCTTCCCAACCTTTGAGCCCCACGGTTTCGAGAACCTCCAGAGCCTTTGCCTCGCGCGCCTGTTTGTTTTCTCCGCGCGCTTTCAGCCCGTAGGCAGCGTTTTGAAGCACCGTATAGTGGGGAAGAAGGCCGAAATGTTGGAAAACCATGCTTACGGTGTGCTTGCGGTATTGCGAGAGCTTATCCTTGCCGTAGGCGAGAACATCCTCGTCATTTACGTAGAGATGTCCCGCGGTGGGCTCGATGAGACGTTCCAACACGCGTATAAGGGTAGATTTTCCGCTTCCTGAAAGGCCCATGATGACATAGAACTCGCCGGGTTTGACTTCGAGATTGATATCCCGAAGCGCGAGTACGTGCCCGCTTTCGGCGAGAATGTCGGTCTTTGACGCGGTTCGTATACTGCCATCGAGGACGCCCTTGGGGTCGGGGCCGAAAACCTTCCACACCGATTCGATGCGAACGATCGGCGCCTCCTCCTCGGGGGTACTGCCGTTGGTTTCGGAAGAGGGGTCGGCGCCGAAACCGGCGCCGACCGTGCTATTGTCGCTCATACTACTCCTGCTCTGCACGTCTCATTTGTGCGTTGTGCTTCTGCGCCGGCAGGGGCCGGGCTGTCCCTACCGGACAGCCTCTTGCACCCGCTGTGCAACCTCGTCCGGGACCCACTCGGTCCATGTGTCCTCGTGCTCCCGGAGGAACCATTCGGCTCCCTGTTCGTAGTCCCAGTCGTTGTCCTGCATGGCGGCGAGGAAGCCGTTGTTGTGCTCGAGGGTCGTCTGGTAATTCTCGAGCAACGCCGCCAACTCCGGTGCGCGCTCGGGAATGTCGCGGTGGACGATCTTGTTAACCTCGCCGGTGGGAAGGCCGACACCATCGAGTCGAGTCATGTCGAGCTTGCCCATGATCCACGTCGGCTCCCAGTGGTAGCCCAACCATGGCTCGCCGCGGCGGAACGCCGCTTCCATCGACCCTTTGAGCGCGGCATCGCTTCCCGGTAGGAAGGCGGTGTAGTACTCGTCGAGGCCTGTTTCCTCCATGAGCTCCTCGTTGGTCTCGGTGATCGCCCATCCGGGAGGACCCACCATTAAGCGTCCCTTGTCCGGATTCTCGGGGTCTTCGAAGAGCTCCCAGTAGTCGGGGAGGTCGTCGATGGAGTTGAGGTCCGGCGCCATGGGCTCGATGTCTCGCTCCGGATCGCCTTCGATGACGTAGGTCGGCACGTACCACCCTTGCGGTGCTCCTTCGAAGTTTGGTCCGAGGTCGACGACGTCGCCGTTCTCGGTAACCTCTTCCCATAGCTCGAGCCAGTTGTTGTGCCAGGATTCCATGATTACGTCGTTATCGCCCTGGCTCAGGCCCTGCGCCATGGCCACCGTGCTGCCCTCGGTGTAGTCGAACTCGTAGCCGCCGTAGCCATGCTCGAGAATGAGTGCCACGATACGGTTGTGTACCCTGACGCTGTCCCACGACATGTCGCTGAAGGTTACGCTGACAGGTTCTTCCCCCTGTTCCCCGCTTCCCGCGGCGGTAAGCATTACAAAGGCGGTTGCTACGAGAGCCAACACTACGAACGTCGATATCCGTTTCTGTTTCACTGCTTTCTCCTTTCCCTATAACGATACGGCTACGGCAAAAAAAGTCAACGCTTTTTAATAGAATTCTATTGGAAATATGAGACGAATAACCAAGCTGCGGTTTTGTTTTCTCTTCATAAGTGCTTATAATATTAAAATATATGGCAAATTTGGTCGATGTGGATTATTTGTGATGGTTTTCTTGCGTCAAAAATAAAATAGAGCGCGTTATATATGTGCCGCTTCCCTTCCGGGGAACTTCGGGCTAGAATCAGCACACAAGGAGGATTTCATGAGGCGGCGTTTTCGCAAGCGCAAGTACATCGGCGAGGTTCCCGGCAGGCTCGATACATCGCCCGCCGCGGAGGGTACCGTCATAACACGATACTGCTACGGGCCCGAGCGCTGCGAGGTAGACTCGCCGCAAACCATGGAGGCCGCCCTCGAGAGCAGCTGCGGGGTCACCTGGATCAACATAGATGGTATACCCGACAAGGCTGAGCTCGAGCTTTTGTCGGTGAAATACGGGGTCCATCCGCTGGTGTTGGAGGATATTCAGACTCCCGGGCAGCGTCCGAGGTTGGAGGACTACGGCGAGTATCTGTTTATCGTATTTACCATGCTCTCGTGGGGGGAGACGACGAGGGAGATACGCGAGGAACAGGTATCGCTGGTGCTGCTCGACTCGTGTGTCATTACGGTGCAGCAACGAAGCGGCGACGTCTTCGAGCCGCTGAGAAGGCGAATTACCGGCCGGGGAGGGCGCATTCGGCGGATGGGCTCGGACTACCTTGCATTTGCGATTCTCGATGTGGTGGTCGATAACTACTATCCCGTCCTCGAGCGTGTTGACGAGGAAATCCTGCGGGCCGAAGACGAGACGCTCAATGACCGTATCGAGATGGAGCGCGTCCATGGTCTCAGAAGAGAGTTGATCGGGCTTCGGCGGTTCGTGTGGCCCCTGCGAAATGTGCTTGCGGGCCTCAAAGTAGCAGACTCGGACCTACTCAGCGATGAGGTCCGCCCCTTCCTCTCGGATCTCCATGATAACGGGGTGGGTGTTCTCGAGACCTTCGAGATGCTTCGCGACCATGTGGGAGCCGTGGTCGAGCTCGTGGCGTCGCAGCAGGCAAACAGGATGAACCAGGTCATGAAAACACTGACGGTGATCGCCTCGATTTTCATCCCTCTGACCTTCATAGCCGGTATCTACGGGATGAACTTCGCACATATGCCGGAGCTCGAGTGGCACTACGGCTACTTCGCCGTGCTTGCAGGAATGCTCGTGTTGGCCGTGGGCATGCTCGTCGCGTTTCGGCGACGTAAGTGGTTGTAGTGCGTTTCGAAGATTACATTGCACGGCTTCGCACCCGACTCTCTCGTCCGCTGCCCGGCCTCGCCGCACAAGAGCTCATGGCGCCGCGGGAACGCGTAACCCCGAAATACCGGACAGCGCCCGCGGACGCACGCTACGGAGCGGTGCTCATTCTCCTCGTCGAGGGCCCTGCCCCCGAGCCGGCGCCGCAGACGGCGGTGGGCCCTGCCCCCGGGGCGGCGCCACAGGCGGCGGTGGAGCTTCCGCTCATCGTGCGTGCCGACGACGGGACGACGCACGGAGGCCAAATCGGGCTTCCCGGCGGGGGCGTCGAGCACGGTGATTCATTCCCCGGCGACACGGCGCTGCGTGAGGCCCAAGAGGAGATTGCCGCGGTGCCGGCCCAGGTGGAGGTGCTCGGTGAGCTTACCCCCCTCTACATCTGGGTGAGTAACTATCTCATAACGCCGGTGGTCGGCGCCTATCGCGGAGACCCCGCCGGGTTCGAGGCGAACCCGGCCGAGGTGGAAGAGGTGGTCCGCGTGCGACTCGAAGATCTTAGAAACGGCCGCACGCGGCGTCACGTCGAGGCACGGGGGATCCCGCGCCACGTCCCCGCCTATGTCGCCGGCGACATCGAAGTCTGGGGGGCAACGGCAATGGTGCTCAGCGAGTTCTTCGCTGTCCACGAAGAGGTGGTCGGCTAACTATGCGCCGAACTTGTCGAGCCGGTTTGCGTTACCCATGGCAATCGGCATGAGGTCGCTGCCCCGCAGCCGCGGCCCGAGTCCGCCGGTCACGCATGCACGCTCGCCGAACTCTTCTACCCGGTCCGCCCGACAGTACGCCGAGTGCAGCAGCACCGGTACGGGCTGCCAGCCGTGGTTCGAGAGGCTCCACGGCGTCGAGTGGTCGCCGGTCACAACGAGTACGTCGGGCCCGATGTCGAGAAGCTGAGGAAGGGCACGATCGACATGCTCGATGGATTCGCGCTTGGTATCGAAGTCGCCGTCCTCTCCGGCCTTATCGGGCTTTTTCACGTGGACGAAGAAAAAGTCGTAGTCGTTCCAGTGCGATTCGAGGGCCTCGAACTTCGTCTCCGGCTCGCTTCCGCCCTCGAGGGCTGTCATGCCGAGCAGGCGCCCGAGGCCGCGATACATAGGATAGTCGGCGATGCACGCGGCGCGGGTTCCGTAGACCTCTTCGAAGCTCGGCCAGCCGGGAAGCTCGGCAAAGCCGCGCAGCAGCGCCATGTTTGCCGGTTCATGGCCGGACAACACGTCGCGTGCCTTAGCGATGAACTCCTTGGCCAGGCGAGCGGTTTTCTCGGCCCCTTGGTTCGCCGGCACCGGATCGAGCGGTTTGAGCCCGACCTGATGCGGGTCGGTATCGGCGAGCTCATCGCTGAGCCCGTCCCCGCGAAATACCACGAGAAACCGATGCTCCTTGATGGTCTGTACCTCTACCTCTCCCTCGGAGAGCGTGATCTTCTGCAGGAGCTCGCACAGCTCTTGGTTCTTTTCGGTGGAAAGGCGGCCCGCGCGGCGGTCGGTGATTGTTCCCTCGGTATCGACGGTGCAAAAATTGCCTCGGCAGGCAACGTCGTTGGGACCCAAATCAAAATCTATGCCCATTGCGGCGAGCACCCCGCGTCCCACTTGATATTGGAGAGGGTCGTAGCCGAACAAGGCCAGATGTGCGGGCCCGCTGCCCGGCGTGATGCCGGGGCCGACCGGCTCGTGGAGACCGCAGATGCTTCGTGCGGCGAGCGAGTCCAGATTCGGCGTGCGGGCTGCCTCCAGCTCGGTTTTCCCGTCGTCGTTCCTCGGGAGACCGCCGAGTCCGTCCATCACCAGCAACACGACTTTGTCCTCTGCACTCCGTTTGAGCTGTCGAATGACGTCCAAGTCCATATCGTCCTCCTCTACATCGCTATTTTGCCTCGGCGGTGCTCAGCTCGTTTCGAGCCGGGCATTGCGTGGGATCGGTATAGTGGTAGCATCGGGGAAGACAGTCCCGGCATACCGAGATAGCTTCGGGACGCCCCTCCACGCTCTTTCGCGCCCAGCCGGGGTCGGCGAGAATACCGCGGCCGACCGCTATGAGATCGCACACGCCCTCTTCGAGGGCTCGGTTCGCCTCCTCGGGTGTCTTGATGCCGCCGATGCCGATCACGGGTATGCCGATTCGTTCTCGCACCGGACGTGCGAGCTGCAAAAGCGGCTCGTAGGGCGAGTCGGGATCAACGGGTGCAGGCTCGCCTCCCGCGTGGGAGACATGCAGTAGGTCGAGTCCCGCGCGGCTGAGAATCTCCGCCGCCCTCGTGCCTTCGGCTACAGAGAGCCCATCCTCGCGGCCGTCGGTAACGCCCAAACGCATCGACAACAGCGCCTCCTCGCCGATTTCCTCGCGCACGCGGCGCACGAGCTCCATGAGAAACCGCAGACGCTTTTCGAAGCTTCCGCCCCACCCGTCGGTGCGGCGGTTAATCGCCGGCGAGAGGAATTGTGCGCCGAGATAGCCGTGGGCCCCGTGCAGCTCGATGAGCTCGAACCCCGCGGTCACGGCGCGGCGCGCGGCGGCGGCGAAGTCCTCGAGTATGCGGCGGATATCGCGTTCGGTGAGCTCACGCTTGGAGTCGTCGGTGTGCTCTGTTTGCGACACGACGAGCGGGGTCTCTCCGTAGGTGCGATCGGTGTTTGTTTTGCCCCCGGCATGATTGAGCTGAATGCCCGAAACGGATCCGCCGGCCGATATGGTCTCGGCAAGGCGCTGCATGCCGGGAATCTGCTCGTCACTAAAGAGGCCCAGCTCCGTTGCCGCAAGGCGTCCCTCCGGAGAGACCGCGGTAGCCTCTACGATGGTGAGGCCCGCCCCGGCGCTACGGCGAAAATGTTCGAGATGATCCTCGGTGACACACCCGTCCTTCCGGGCCTTCCAAATGACGAGGGGAGGCATAACGATGCGGTTTTGCAAGGTGGTGTTAGAGATCGAAAACGGCTTCAATAGCGCAGCATAGCTCATGTAATCATCCTTTGCTCGTTCTTCTCATATCGTTTAGAGAGAAGCAAATGCACGGACGCTTCCGTGTACGAAATAGAACCCGATAATTCCCGCCGCCACGATCTTGAGAAGCGTCGCCAGGACGGTACCCTTGAAGACACCCATGGCGGCCTTTAAGGGGGCTCGGTTTTCCGGGTTGAACACGATCTCGAACACCAGAGCGCCGAGAAATGCTCCGATGATCATGCCGAACGGGGGGAAGAATATGGTTCCGATGAGCATGCCGAGAATGCTTCCCCACACGCCGGCACGACCGGCGCCGGCTTTGCGCGAGCTCATAGCCGGCAGCACCGAGTCCATCACCGTTGTTCCCACCGCCAGTACGGCGAGGATGATAAGCGTTGCCACGCTGTAGAGATCCCACCCACCGGCCAGCGAGATGAGTACCAACGCCAGATAGCTTACGATCGGTCCCGGCAGAACCGGCACAACACAGCCGATAAGCCCGACGATCACCGCCACCGATCCAAGTACGGTCATAAGTATGGTTAGTGTCATGTGCCTATAGTCTACACAACCCCCGGGTTCCGGTCCAAGGGGTCGCGGGGGCCGCTGAGACGGCTTGACCCGATGTGCACAACGGGTTATGAGGAAGAAGGAGGAATACAATGCCGTTCTTCGAGCTTCGAGACACAACACCGGAGTCGCTTTTCGGGACGTTGACGAAACGACTCGTCGCGCACGGCGGTAATCTCATGGCCGTGCAGGTGCATATCCCGGCGGGCGCGGTCGCTCCCGCTCATCAGCACCCCAATGAGCAGATTACCTACGTCATCGGCGGACGCGTTTCGTACCGAATCGAGGATGAAACCAAAGAGCTCCAAGCGGGGGATTCTACCTACGTTCCTGGTGGGTCGGAGCACGAAGTGACCGCGGTGGAGGACACCGTGGTGGTCGATGTCTTTACCCCGCAGCGAGAGGATTTCCTGCCGAGCTCTTGAGCCCTCGGGCCTCCGCGGCGGTCGCTTGCGGCTATCGTCGCCGGCGGCTATACGGGTCGCTGTCGCGTTCGAAAATACTGCTCGTAGCTGAGAAGCTCATGAGAGGTGCGGTCGGTTTCGATGACGACGCTGTTTCGCGCTTCCTTCGCCTGATAGAGGGCGCGGTCGGCCGCCTCGACGGCATCGTCGGGGCTCTCGTATTCGGTGGCTTGCACGATTCCGATGGATAGCGTTCCACAGACCCCGCCTTTTTCCTCTTGCACCCCGCGAACCGGCTCGTATAACTCGCTCGCCGCTACACGCTTTTCCTGGAGATGGCGCAGTCGTTCGGCAAGCAACACCGCCGAATGCAGCGGAGCCTGTACCACGAGCACGAACTCTTCTCCTCCGTACCTGATGGCACGGTCGTAGGCGCCGCGGCTGTTTTCGCTGAGACTGCGGGAGACGTCCTGGAGGATTGTGTCGCCCTTTTGATGGCCGAGGTTGTCGTTGATCCACTTGAAGTGATCAATGTCGATCATCACGAACGCCGCCTCTTTTCCCTGCGAGCGCAGCGACTGGAATTCTTTCGGGACCTCTTTGAGCAGGAAGGTCTTGTTCTTTAGTCCGGTGAGGCCGTCGGTATATTCGGCGGTAAGTTGGTCCGAGAGTCGAATCTGCAAGCGCTCTTCGGTTTCGCTGCCGGGGAGCTCGCGTTGCCGTTGCCACGCCTCGGCCTCGGCGTCTCCGGGAAGCACAACCTGGTCGCCGACGGCTCTGAGGAAGCTGTTGGGGTCATTCGTCATATACGCGTACATGTCTGCGAGCCCACGAAGTACGTCGAAGAAAAACATTTGCGAGAGCCGCGGCAGTTGAGCGCTGCTGGTACCGTATTTTGCTTCGATGTAGCGTTTAACCTGCCTCGTAGCCGGTTTGAGCTCGGGGGTGCGAGCCGTGTGTGTCTCGAGGTCGACCACGTGCTCACGCCCGAGTGCCTCGTAGATGCTCTTGCCGAGAGGATCGCTGCGCGTGAGGAGGTCCTGGTTGATGTCCTCGGCAACCTCGGCAAGCACGCCTTTGAGCTCGAGCGCTAAGTCATAGAGCCGGGGGCCGCGGTTTCGGGCATCGCGGCCGACGGTATGGCCGTATTCGGAAATGAAGAGATTGCGTAGTTGGTTGATCTCCTCTTCGAGCCCCCGTGCCATCGCGCTATTCTGGAACGTTTTTGCGTACTGCGCGTCATCGAAGCCTTTGCGGTAGGTGGTGAGCTCGCGCACGTAACGGTCGAAGAGCTCGGCGTAGGCTGTCTGCCAGCGTTCCAGCACGTCGTGCATGCGCTCCTCGATTCCTTTGCGGTTCGTAACCTTCTCCAAGGCGGCCGGCTCGACCGAGCTTGCCAGATCGTCAATGATGCGATGCAGCACGAGAAGCGGTTGGCCGGGGTCCGAGGCGGCAACCGCTTTTACGTCCTGCATGTGATGAGAAAACGGCAGGCGCTGGGAGTAAACATGTCCGTCGAAGTACGGCAAGAGAAACGGCATGCGCTCGAGATTCTCGATGTCGGAGTTCGGAAAAAGAACCGATAGCACCGATAAGATGCCGGCGAAACGCTGGGAGAAGTCTTCGGACTTCTCGATTTCGAGCCACTCGAGCTCGCGCTTTTGCTTTTCCGCCAGTTCACGCTCGCGCCGTTTGGTCTCGGCCTCGTAGAACATCCCCGGGTCCAAGACCTCGTCGCTGTTCAAGCCGACAAAGTCGAGCACGGCGGATCGTTTGTTTTGCGAATTGTCCTCAGGGAGATAGAAGGTACCGATGCCTTTGAGGACGATGGGGTAGAGCTCCACGCGGAATGCCTGCAAATTATCGACGGCGATTCGAAGCACGGCCTCTGCATCGTCCAGCAGTGTTGTCGAGGCCGCCCGGTAGGCGAGCGCGACGTCCTTTGCAAGGGCCAGGATCTCGGAGACCTTGGCGGGGGGAACCTGCTCGGTGCGCAGCGAAACTCGATATACCTCTCTGGCGATGCGTGCGAGGTCCGCGCTGGTATATCGGCGTCCCTTCTGAAGGTTCAACTCCAGATAGCGCAATGCCATGCGGGTTTCCCGGCTGATTTCAAAGAACGTTTCGAGATACGCCGCAGCGAGGGGGTCGCGGCGCCTGAGCGCGTCGGAGACCGCGCGTGCGGTCTCCTCTCGCCCCGGCCGGGCAAGAAAGGTCCCCGTCGCGCTTCGCAGCGCCTCGAGCGTCTCTCGTAGGCTGTACTCATAGGGATTCCCGCTCTTGGTGGAGGAGGGTTGAGCGAGATAGCGCAGCAGCCGCGGATTTACGTGGTCGGGTACGTTCGCACGGAACAGGGCGAGAAAGTCCTTCCAGCGCTCGCGAACTCCGACCGAGCGCAGCTTGTTTTTGAACGCCCACCGGTTGACCCTTCTGCGGAGCTCGGTCGACACGACCGGATACCAGTCCTGGCTTCGTCGATTGCGCCGGGAGGCCCCCTCGCCCAAGGAGTCGCGGTCAGCTCGTCCCCGGCGTGGCCGCGGGGTTCCCGGGCGGGCAGACGTACTCCCGTCCGCATCGGGATCTGCATCTCGGCGGCGTTCTTCGAGTCGGTTTTGGTCTCGGATGCGTTTGACCTCGCGCTCTACACGAGCACGCGCGGCCTGTTCGCCGTAACCTTTATCTCTGAGTCTGCGGTATACCTGTTCGATCTCTTCGGCGGGCGTGCCCTTAGCCAAGAGTCGTCGATACAGCCCGTCTTGACCGCGGCGCTGTTCTTCGCTCATTTCTATCCCTCAATGTAGCAATATTTCGGCAAAAAACCATAGGTGTTAGACTTAACTCATCAAACCAAAGCGAGGAGGCGACGAATTATGCGTATAGCCGTCACAAGCGACATTCACGACAATATCTGGAATCTCGAGCGTGCCCTGAAGGATATCGACGAGCGCGGGCCGGAGGCCTTCTTGTTTCTCGGCGATTTTTGTGCCCCGTTTACGCTGAAGCAGATCGCCGAAGGTTTTTCGGGGCCGGTGCACGCAATCTTTGGAAACAACGACGGCGACGAGTTTCTCCTCTCCAACGTTGCGAGCGGCTTTGGCCATGTAAGCTTACACGGACCGTTTGCCGAGCTCGAGCTCGACGGCAAGCACGTGGCGTTGAACCACTATCCGGAAATCGCCTCCCGGCTTGCCCAAAGCGGCGCCTACGACGCGGTTTTCAGCGGTCACAATCATACCCGCCACATCGAGACGGTCGGCTCGACGCTGTGGGCAAACCCCGGCGAGCTCATGGGCCGTTTCGGAGACGCGAGCTACGGCATCTACGATACCGCTACCGATACGTTCGAACACGTCGAGCTCGCGAAATCCTGACCCGCCCCATCCCGCGCCCGCGGGGCCCGCGGGCGCCCCGTGGCTGCGGTGCCGAGCCAGCGGTGGTGGCCCCGCGCCGAGTTTTCGCGTCCCGAGGGCTTGACCGCCACGGCCGACCCCGATATATTACAAAGTAATACTACGCAACGTACCGGGGGCCGACCATGGCGCACACGAAAAAGGAAGAGGTCATCACCTTCAAGGTAGACGAGTCACTCGCAGAGGCAATGGCCGGCATACGAAACCGCTCGGAGTTTATCCGGCGGGCGATACTCACCGCTCTCGACAGCAGCTGTCCGCTCTGTCAGGGCACCGGCATCCTCACTCCCAGCCAGCAGGAGCATTGGCAGGAGTTTGCCCACCACCACCACGTGGAGCAGTGTGATACCTGCCAGGAAGCACATCTCGTGTGTGACGCGCAGCACGCGCACGCGCAGCAGTAACAGGATGGACGGAGGCCGCGGGCCGGTTTCACGGGTCTCGATTCCCAGGGAGGATTATATGAACGGACGCACGTCTTCGGTGCTTATTGCAATGATCGTACTACTCGTCTCACCGGTGTTTGCCGGCGGCTCGCCGGAGGATCCCTCCGCCGGCCGGGACGACTCGGCTGCCGCGGAGGGCGCGGCGGAAGGGGCGGAGGGCGAGCTTCGCATATTCGTGAGCGTTCAGCCGCAGAAGTATTTCGTCGAGCGAATCGCCGGCTCCGAAGCCGAGGTGACGGTCATGGTTCCCCCGGGAAAGGAGCCGGCGACCTATGATCCCACGCCGCGGCAGGTATCGCAGCTGAGCACGGCCCACGTGTACTTTCGCATTAGAGTTCCCTTCGAAGAGAGCTTCCTCCCGCGCGTAGAGCGAAGTCTCGAGGACCTGCGCATCGTCGATACCACCGAGAACATCGATCGGCGTCACCTCGCTGTTCACGATCATGAGGAAGACGCAGAGGACGAGGAATCTCACGGTGATGAGCAACCCGGGGAAGGTGCCGTCGACCCGCACGTGTGGCTCGGTCCGATGGAGGTAAAGGCCATGGCGGCCACCATACGAGACACGCTCAGTGAGCTGCGGCCCGAAAA
>JAWLED010000122.1:0-5983 GCA_041686235.1 Spirochaetia bacterium
GGTTTTGATGTGGGGCCGCAGACGTGTAGCATTGCCCGCTATGCTGAGCATCTTCGTGATGTTCTCTTCGATGTGTTTGCGAAAATAGAGAAGGCACGGGGAATAGATGGTGTCGGCAGCGTTTACGGTATAACCGGCGAAGTTCACAATTGGGCCTCCCCCAAAAGCGGCGGTATCTCTAACGGTCTGTGCCGGCGCGCGCCCGGCGGCCGTGCGGCGATGCGGCCGTGCGGCGATGCGGCCGTGCGGCGATGCGGCCGTGCGGCGATGCGGCCCGTGGCAAACACTGAGGGTTTGTTCCAGCCGCCCGGTTAGCCCCGGCCGCCGGCGGGCACCTCCGCCGGCCCCGACCTGCGGCGGCGGCGGGCACCACCACTAACCCCGGCCGCCGGCGGGCACCTCCGCCGGCCCCGACCTGCGGCGGCGGGGACCACAAAAAAAGAGAGCCAGAACTCGGAGTCGAACCGAGGACCTGCTCATTACGAGTGAGCTGCTCTGCCTCTGAGCTATTCTGGCACGTTGTGTCCGTACTATAGCAATCTGCGCGGGAAAAGTACAATCCCCTACGCACCGATATAAAGATCGTCCGGCGGCCTCCGATAATGACCTTAGAAGGGTAACGAAGGAATTCGTAGTGGAGGAGTCTTAGGTGATTCGTGGATTGTATACGGGCGCGAGCGGCATGGTTGCTCAGCAACACCGGCTCGACCAAATTTCCAACAACTTGGCCAACGTCGACACCAACGGCTACAAGCGAGACATGTCGTTGCACAAAGCATTTCCTGAGCTCCTCATTCGCCGCTTCAACGACGACGGGGTGATGCGGCTGCCGCCGCGGGGACAGCATCTCGGTTCGGTGGACACCGCTCCCATAGTCGGTACGTTGGGCACCGGGGTGGAACAGAACGAGGCATTTACCGTTTTCTCACAGGGGTCGCTTCAGGAGACACAGAACCCGTTCGACATTGCACTCGAGGGCGACGGATTCGTAGCCGTGGATACTCCCAACGGTGAGCGCTACACGCGAAACGGAAGCTTCCACCTTGGCCCGGAAAGCATGCTTGTCACCAAGCAAGGTTACCCGGTCCTCGGCGAGGACGGCAGGCCGCTGCAAATCAAAGAGAACAACTTCTACATTGACAAGGAAGGAACCGTATTTGCAAGTGACTCTTTTCCCGACGACCCGCGTCGGCTTATCTCGATGGACGAAAACCAGTGGGAAGACGTGGAAGAGGTGGGAAGCTTGAAGCTCGTCGACGTGCGCGAGCCGCGGTATTTGCGAAAACAGGGCGAAAGCTTGTGGAATACCACGAAGGACTCAGGAGAGGCACAGATCTTGAGCGGCACCGAACGACCGGCGGTGCAACAGGGATTTCTCGAAAAGGCCAACGTCAACCCGGTGACCGAAATGGTCCGGATGATCGAAGTCAACCGGGCGTACGAGGCGAACCAAAAGGCTGTACAGACGCAAGACGAAAGCACCGGCCGTCTGCTGAACCAGGCGCTGCGGCTATGAGCCGCCGCCAAGATGAAGAAAACGAGGTAGAACCGACATGATGCGTTCTCTATGGACTGCAGCTTCCGGCATGACCGGGCAGCAATTCAACATCGACACCATCTCCAATAACCTGTCCAACGTGAACACCACCGGGTTTAAAAAGAACCGGCCGGACTTCGAGGACCTGCTGTACCAGACAATCCGCACCGCCGGGTTGCCGGCCACCGAGCAGACGGTCACTCCCGTGGGGCTCGAAGTTGGACACGGTGTGAAGGCCGGGGCATCGCAGAAACTTCACACCCAGGGCTCGTTGGAAAACACGAACAACATCTCCGATATTGCAATTGAGGGCGAGGGGTTTTTCCGCGTTCTCACCTACGACGGCTCCTACGCCTATACCCGGGACGGATCATTCAAAATAGATTCAAACGGCGATCTCGTAACATCGCAAGGCTACCGCGTTATGCCGGAAGTTACGCTTCCGGACGATTTCGAGCGGGACACGCTCAGCATATCGCAGGACGGGCGCATCACGGTGAAGGTTCCCGGAAGTGACGACCCGGTAGAGGTCGGGCAGATGCAACTCTACCGATTCGTGAATCCGGGCGGACTCAACGCCATTGGAGAGAACCTTTTCAAGGAGACCGCCGCCTCAGGAGATCCGGTTTCCGGTACCCCGGGGCTCGAGGGAATGGGGAGTTTGCATCACAAGTTTCTCGAGACGTCGAACGTCGAAACCGTCAACGAGATGGTAAACATGATCGTAGCGCAGCGAGCGTATGAGATGAACTCGAAGGCCATCCAGACGACCGACACCATGCTGGGCATCGCTAACAACCTCAAGCGATAGGAGGCACAGAGAGATGATCGATCCGGTAGGCGCAAACTTGGCTCGTTTTCAGACGGCGCGTTCGGCGGCGCCCGACCCCAGGGGGGTCGAAACGAGTGATGCGCGCATGAAAGAGGTCTCCAAACAATTCGAAGCACTCTTTTTGGAGCAGATGCTTTCTTCAATGCGTGATACATTGGATAAAGACAGTCGCATGCTTCATGGGGGTCAGGGCGAAGACTACTTTGAAGACATGCTCTACAAAGAGTACGCGCAAATCATGGCCAAGCGTACTGATTTCGGCATTGCGGAAATGGTACAGAAGAGTGTCGATTCGTAGTGTATTGTTTTGTACGGTGCCCGCAGCCGCTCATGTATACGAAATAATACGATTATGACTGTAGTGCTGATGATTGTATTTGCCGATTCTGGGCAAATGCTTGTATTATAGGAACATATAGAAATTGCCCTCGAATGCCGAACGTTGGCACGTAGATTGCATATGGTCTTCGGAGGGCAATGATGAATAAGACTAAGAACAACCAAGCGCAACGGGATGACGCCTTAACGGCGTATTTTGACCAAATAAAGAATACCCCGCTTTTGACCTCCGAAGAAGAGCATGATCTCAGTCGCCGTATTCAGGCCGGTGACGAGGCGGCGAAGTCCAAGCTTATCGAGTCTAATCTCAGACTCGTGGTAAAGATCGCGAAAAGTTACGTTACCTCCGACGTCACGTTTATCGACTTGGTGCAAGAGGGGAACTTGGGGCTCATCAAGGCCGCTTCAAAATTCGATTATCGTCGCAACGTTCGCTTCAGTACGTATGCCTCGTGGTGGATAAAGCAGTCGATCACCCGCGCCCTCAGTAACAAGCGGCGACAAATTCGCCTTCCGCATCGCAAGGAAGATGCATTACGCAGAATCCAAAAGACGTTCAACCTTCTGAGCCAGCGGATGACGCGCACGCCGACGGTCGAGGAGGTTGCCGGCGAGCTCGGAATAGAGCCCAAAGAGGTGACCGAGATTCTTAACATTTCCTCGGCGGTTGTATCTCTCGACTCGGACATCAACGAGGAATCAGGGACATTTCACGATATCTTCGAAGACTTTTCTTACGCTCCGGACAAAGAGCTGATGAAGCGCACCATGCGAGAGGAAACGCTGCAATTTCTCGAACGTCTGAAAAAGCGCGAGCGCCAGATTCTCCTGTATCGGTTTGCCTTTTACGGCGGACAGAAGTATACGCTCAAGCGCATTAGTGACGAGATGGGAATTTCTCCGGAGACTGTGCGACAGATCGAGATCCGGGCACTGAAGAAGCTCAAGGATCAAGCGGGGGAGTTGAGCGACTATGTCTACGGTTGACCTCCGCCGGATTTCCTCGTAACTTCGCCTGGTAGAGGATGCCCAAAAAATCCAGCCGCCGAAACGCCCAGAAAAAAAACACTGCTCGTCAGCGTCTACGACGAATGTACGCCGCCTTGGGGGCGGTCCTCGCCGTTTTGCTGGTCGTTGTGGTCTCCGGCCCCTTTGAGAACGATGATCAAAGCTCCCCCGAAGCGGAGGACATCAGCTCTGTTGGGGAGGGCTCGGGATCGGAATCCACTGCGGACGGCTCGGAGGGGGCGCGCGGCTTAGACGAAACGAATGAGCCGAATGCCGGAGAGAAGCCACATGCGCCGGAAAAGGACTCCCCTACCACCGAGCAGTATCCGCCGGAAGAAGAGCCCGGGCTCCTTCAACCCGATCGAAGAGATCCCGAACCGGGCTCGGAGGGGGACCACGAGGTGGAGCCGGACTACGATCTGGCGCCGGAGTCGGAACCGGACCGTGAACCGGGTCTGGGGCCGGAGCCGGAGCCGGAGCCGGAGCCGGGAAGCAAGGGTAGCCTCGCGATTGTAATCGACGACGTCGGCAACAGTCTTTCCGATCTCGAGCCGTTTCTCGAGTTTGAGGGGCCGCTCACGTTCGCCGTTTTGCCGCAACGCAAGCACTCGAAGGAGTCGGCAAAGCGTGTGACCTCCGCCGGTAAGGAAGTAATTCTGCACTTGCCCATGGAGCCTCTCTCGGGGATGGACCCGGGTGCAGGGGCAATCCACGTCGGCATGTCGGAGAAGGATGTCCTCGAAACGCTGCAGAGGAACCTGGAAACGGTTCCCGGGATACGCGGCGTAAACAATCATATGGGCTCACGTGCTACCGCCGACCCCGCAATCATGGACATGGTCCTATCACATTTGAAAGACGAAGACCTGTTCTTTCTCGATAGCAGGACGTCGGTGAGAACGGTGGTTTCCCACACCGCCGAGACGCATGACTTGCCCTATTTGGAGCGCGAAGTGTTCTTAGACAACGAAAGCAATCGAGACTACATACGAAACGCTGTTCGCGAAGGTATGGAGATCGCCGAGCGAAAAGGCCACGCGGTTATGATCGGCCATGTTATGGTAAACGAATTGGTAGAGGTGCTGAACGAAATGTACCCTTTTATACAAGACGAAGGTTTCGACCTTCGCTATCTCTCGGAGCTCGTGCTCAACGAAGAATTCGATGACGATCCTCGGAGTTGAGACTTCCTGCGATGAGTGCTCGCTGGCCCTTGTTGAGGACGGAACGCGGCTCATCGCCCAGACCATTGCCACACAAGTAGACGTTCACGCGCCCTACAGCGGCGTTGTTCCCGAGATTGCCTCCCGGAAGCATACCGAATGGATCCTGGATGTATACCACAAGACCATGAATGATGCCGGTCTGCAGGCAGGTGACATCGACGGGATAGCGGTAACCAACCGTCCGGGATTATCCGGCTCGCTCGTCGTGGGGTTGAGTTTCGCGAAGGCAATGGCATTGAGTCTCGGCGTCCCGCTTATCGGGGTAAACCATATACCGGCCCACCTCTATGCGCCACAGCTCGAGCACGAGATGGGCTATCCGTTTCTCGGTCTCCTCGTCTCGGGTGGCCACACCCTGATTGCCCTCATGCACGGCTTCGACGACATGGAGATACTGGGCACCACCGTGGACGACGCGTGTGGTGAAGCGTTCGATAAAGTAGCCAAGTTCCTCGAGCTCGGGTATCCCGGTGGGGTCATTATAGACCGGCTTGCCAAAAGCGGTTCGAGCGAGGCCTTTCGGTTTCCCACCTCCAGTATTTCCGACGGACCTTACCGCTACGACGTTTCGTACTCCGGATTGAAGACGGCGGTTGCAAATCAGATGGATAAGTTCTGGAATCGTGACTACCCCAAGACAAATGAAAATATTGCCGCGGCTTTCCAGAAAGCCGCAATAGATACGCTCGTTACACAACTCGAACGCGCCGTGGCGGACACCGGTGTGCGGACGGTAGTCGTGGGCGGCGGAGTCGCGGCGAACTCATATCTGCGGCAGAGCCTGCTGTCTCGAGACGACCTCGACGCGGTATTCCCATCGATGGAACTCTGCACCGATAACGGCGCCATGATTGCCGGGCTCGGTTATCACTATCTTTCGGCAGGCGTTGCTGATGATCTGTCGGTCGGGGTTTCCGCACGTGTGGGAGAGTACCGGCCGAAACGTAAAAAATGGTCCGAACCTTGGGGGTATGTGAAGCAGGAGGCCAAATAGGGTGGTAGGGAGGGGTATGATAACCTCTCTATCACAGCAATTGATCG
>JAWLED010000034.1:0-10811 GCA_041686235.1 Spirochaetia bacterium
ACTGGAGAATCGTCCCGTCTTTGTCGAGCTGAATTGCGCCAAAGGCGAGCCCGTCGAGCTCATCATCCTTCATGCTCGAAAGCGTGTTCTCAATATCTTCCTGACCGAACTTAATGACTTCCATAGTGTCTCCTCGTTATCTGATGGTCGCCTAAGAATACTAATGCCTGTTTGGAGGGGTCAAATCGTTCGATGCCCGCGGGTGCGGTCCGACGCTGTCCGCGATGCGGCGCGCCCCCGCAGTTACTGCGCTACCTGAAGCGCCGCCATTTCTCGCTCGATGCGCTGTTGCAAGTGACGGTGTACGAACCGGCGAATGCGGTTGCGAGCCTCCGGATGTGCCCGTGGGTCGAACATCACAACGTAAATCGGCTGTTGGTCTCGGCGGATTCCCGTGACCACACCGGAGACGGTCGTCAAACCACCACGGAGTTTCAGCTGTATATCGGGCAGATAACTGCGCTCCTGAAGGTCCACGACGTCCTCGAACGTGCAGGCCATACCTACGGAGCTTATATCCTGGATGATACCCTTCTTCAGGTCCCCGCCGATTCTCACATTGAACTGTGCCGGCGCGGAGGGGTCAGCGGTCTTGGCCCGAACGTACTTGCGTCGCCCGCGAGCTTCATTAGCTTCGAGAGCACGAAGCACGATATCGGTGCTCTCCTTTAGCCCCAAAGAAAGCTTGATGAAACCGGCGGAAACACCGATGTCCATGAGGTACTTTCGTGCGAGCGACTCGTCGTTGTTGTATGAAAAGATCCCCACGCGAACGTCGGGGTAGCGATCGCTTTCGACAATGCCGCGGATGTAGGTTTCCCATTCACTCTCTTTGAGCTCGGCGTCGATATGGACGAACAGAATGGAATCCGGATACCCCGCAAGCAACGCACGGGCACGGCGGTGATCTTTGAGCACGTACACTTCGTACTCATGGCGAACGACCTCCCACAGCAATTCATCTTGGACTACGCTGGGTGGGTAGAGAAAAAAGACTTTCCGACCATTGATAGAGTCTGACATACGCTTCAAATCATAATAAAGCTGTTTTTGGACTTTTTCAAGATATGGAGCGCAATTTGGTGAGGTAGCGGGAGAATCTTACGCTGAGGGAGGCACGACGACCCGCCACACCGCTCCGTTATTGGAGAAGTACTCAATCGTGCCGCGAATTTGTGACACTAACGATCGCACGAGCTCCATGCCGAGAGAATCTCGTCCGTCCATATGCTCCTCGGCCGGGAATCCGACACCGTTGTCCGAAACAGTTAGCACCGTGCCTTCCGAGCCCACCCCGAGTTGCAGCTTCACCCGGGTAACACTTCCATCGGTCCGCGCATGTTTAAAAGCGTTTGTGCACAGCTCGTTAACGATGAGGCCGAAGGGAATGGCAAAGTCCACGTTCGTCAGTATGGGCTCGAGGTCGAGCTCCAGATCGAACTCAGCGGAGTCGGAGCTCATACTTTTCAGCTCTTCGGCGAGGTCGGTGACATATTCGGCCAGATCGACCCGAGCCAGGTCGGCCGATTGATACAGCTTCTCGTGTATCAGCGACATGGAACGAATCCGATTCTGACTTATCTGAAGGGCGTCTCCGATCGCCGGGTCGGAGAGGTGTGAGGTTTCGAGACTGAGGATACTCGATATAATCTGCATGTTGTTTTTTACCCGGTGGTGAATCTCCTGCAGAAGCACCTCTTTCTCTCGCAAGGACTCTTCGATGGCCCATTCGGCGCGTTTTCGCTCCGTGATATCAACGGCCACCTCGACGATCCCGCTCACGCGGCCGTACCAATCGAATACCGGATTCGCGGTGAACAGCAGAGACACTCCACTGCCGTCCCGGCGCATCATCTGGAGCTCTTCGTTTACCGTCTCTTTTTCATCGGTGACGAAACGAAGCTTCTCTCGCATGGAATCTCGCTCATCGCTGGGATGAAGCTCCAACAGCGACTCTCCCATCACCTCATCGTGTCGGTAACCGAGTATGCGCTCGGCCCCGGCGCTAAACTCGGTAATGCGAAACGCTTCTTCGCCGGTATGGCTTTCGGCAAGCACAAGCGCTACGTCGCGGGCGGCATTGAAGATCCCGCGCAGTCGACGCTCTTTTTCCTCGACTTCCCGCTGAGCAGCTCGTAACTCGGTGACATCAGCCACGAACCCATCGATGGTGAAGTCGCTCTGCGAGAGCCATTCCGAGATTCGAGAGGTTTCCGAGAAGTATACCCGGCTGCCGTCCCGGCGCACAGCCTCGTAGGAGAAGTTCTGCACCGCGCCCCGTTGCACAATGAGAGAAAGGAACCGGTCGCGTGTTAACGGATCAGCATATATCGCACGCGCCGACCGTCCGATGACCTGCATGAGGTCATCCGCCGATTCATAGCCGAGCATCCGTGCGAAGGTGCGGTTGACGCTCAGCGCCCGGCCGTCGGAATGCGTTTGGAAGATTCCGACCGGGGCTTGCTCGAAGATTTCCCGATAGCGTTGCTCGCTTTTACGCAACGCAGCCATCATCCGCTTCTGATCAGTTATATCACGATAGATCCCGAAGATGCCCACGGTCTCTCCGCGATCGAACACCGGCCCACCGAGAATCGACACGTTCACTTCGCTGCCGTCCTTTCGAACGCGGACGGACTCGCGGCTCACCCGTTCTCCGGATTCTACCGAGCGCGAAATGTCTCGGGCTTCTCTCATAGTAGCCTTCGAAGCCACCAAATCGTCGATATGCGTGCCTTCGATTTCCTCTATGGTATAGCCGAATAGCCGGGTGAACTCATCGTTTATCCGAAGGACTCGGTTTTCCAGGTCTAGAAAGACCATGGCCTCCGATGCGTTGGCAAAGAGACTCTCGAGATAGGCGTACTCACCCGATGAATACCCGCGGGTCGCACCCGGCATATGTTTGAGTATGGCACGAGCCGCACGGATCTCACCCCGAGAAAACGCAGCTTCACCTCCCCGGCGCGCTAGAACTGCCGCGGCCACCGGAGGGGCGCCCTCGGTTCCATCCTGGGTGACCGGGAACAGAGCGGTTGCCCCCGGGCCTCGGACTTCGCCACTACACTCATCGAGAAATACCGGCTCCCCGCTGCGGCGCACCGCATCGAGCGAGGGCTGGAGTGCGGAATAGGAAGGCTTCGCTGCGCCTTCGGCGCTGCGCTCGGCGGTGGGGCCCACGGCGGCATCCGTTTGGGCGTCACCGAAGTGAAACACCCCAACCCAATCCACCTCTACCGCGTCGAACAGAGACTGGACCGTGACGTCTAATAGCTGTGAAAGGCCGTCCACGTCCACCTACGTAATCTCTCTACCCTGCACGAGCAACCTCAACTGAGTGAAGCAAAAGACGGCTCGTTTCCGGGCTTCCACTTGATGTTGCAGCCCACCGACGGACGCTGCGGCTCAGGCACCGCATCTCCCCGGATGAGGTGCTCGACCGCGTTCGTGAGGTCTTCACCCGTCACCGGCACAGTGTTCGACGGACGGCTGCCGTCGAACTAACCACGATACACCAGATTATGGTCTGCGTCAAAATGAAAGAAGTCCGGAGTGCATGCCGCCTGAAAGCGTCGCGCCATATCCTGTGATTCGTCGAACAGGTAAGAAAAGGAAAACCCATGTGTCTCGGCAAATTGCTTCATGTGGGCGGGGTCATCCCGCGGATGAGACCGGGTGTCATTGGAGTTGACCGCAACGACTGCAACGGGGTGTTTTGGTAATCACTACTTGTGTGCATGGTCCCGTCAAAGTCGGGGAGCTCAAACTTCGGCAACGGGCTGCCGAGTTGCACCATATTCGAAGGGGTTTCCGCCACGGGTTCCTCCTCAGGTATTCTAAAGATAGGGTATCCCGATCGTCATAAAAAAATGGCCCGGCGCGCAGCCGGGCTCAGGTCTTCGAGCTAAAACCCAACGCGTGATGTGGCCGGTGGTGCCGGCCACACGCGTTGGAACGCGCATGCGTTAGCGCTCCGCTCCACTCAAGGCTTCTTCTGCGAGCTCATAGAACACGTTACCGGTAACCGAGACACCGGAAACCGCATCGACGCCGCCGGTGTCGAGAGCTTCTGCGGGATCCTGCGTGTCTATGAGATAGGCCGCAAGATCGTCCATCTGCTCGTACCAATATCGCTCGGCATCACTGTTGGCAACCATGCCGTACTCGCCTTGGACGGACTCGACGTACTTGGTCTTGTCGCCCTCTTCGGGCAAGGAATCAAAATGAGCGTCGGCAATGTAGCCGCCGATCACCGTAATCTGGACCATCGGCTTCCAACCATGGTCAAACTCGTCTGCTTCGGCGGTATAGGTGCCGTCACTCCACATGCCTTCCGCGAAGGCCATACCCGCTACGAGAAACAAAATCATCAATACAATACCTAGTTGTCGCATAGTCATACTCCTTACGTTCCCTGTGTGAGATTTGTTTTGTCAGGGCTGTGTAGGAAAATCGTATCAGCAATTGTGCAAAACGGTCAAGTTTTATCGAGGCTCGTTCTCTATTGACGGCCGATGAGCCCAGCCGTACACTCGCGTATAACGTGACACGCCAAAGAATCCTTTTCATGGGCGGCACCGTATGGGAGCTGCTTCGTTTTTTCGCACTGCTCAACGTTCTCTCTCTGGGAATATTCAATTTTCAGTCACTGAGCAACGTCGTAGATATGGCCTGGTTCGGAGCCCCTCAGCTCGTGCCGGCAGCCGCGTTTTTCATGACCGCACTCTATGACGACTACAAACAGAGATTTCTCCCGCTTCTGCGAATCGGAAAGCTCCTCTCTGTGCTGGCGGGCGTTTCAGCGTTCATAAGTGGCGGATTTGCCACGCCCCTCCTCGACCCGCCCTGGGAAGCGGTCAGCTCCATAACGCTGCTCGCCATACTTCTCGTCGATTCAGTTTTACTCATCGTGCTGTTACTATATCCTCGGGAAACGAGGAGTGGATAAATGCAGATCATTCCGGTCGCCAGCGGCAAAGGCGGGGTTGGAAAATCCATTCTTGCCGCGAATCTCGCGATAGCGCTTGCTCAAAATGGGAAACGCACCGTCGTAGCCGATTTTGACCTCGGCGGGTCGAACCTTCACATCATACTCGGCATGAGAAACGTTACCTATGGTCTCGGTACGTTTCTTACCCATCCGGACATTGACTTCGATCAGGTCGTCGTGCCCACCGAGTATCCCAACTTGCGCTTCATTCCGGGAGACGCCGAGATTCCGGGCCTGGCGAACCTCTCGAGCGCGCAAAAGAAGAAGCTCATCCGGCGAATTTCCTCACTCGATGCCGATTATGTCATCGTCGATTTGGGTGCGGGAAGCAGCTTGAATACGCTCGACTTCTTCCTGATATCCCGCAACGGCATCATGGTGAGCGCTCCCACGGCCACTTCGACGGTAAACGCCTACCTCTTTCTCAAGAATGCCATGTTCCGTCTTCTGCAAAACTCATGCAAGAAAAAGAGCCCCGGTGACCAATACTTGCAACAGCTTCGAAAGCACAGCGATACGCTCCAGCGCGTCTATGTTCCCCAAATCATCGAGCGTCTCGCCACGGTAGACCCCGAAAGCCACGCAAAACTGCGGCAGTCGCTGGAGAAATTCCACCCCCGGATCGTGCTCAACATGCTCGAAGATCCAAAAGACGCGGATAAGGCACACCGGCTTCGCCGTTCGTGTAAACAGTACCTCAACCTCGATCTCGAGCATCTCGGAGTCGTGTACCGGGACGACATCCAAGACACCGCGCTGGCCTCCGCCCTTCCCATCATCCGTTACAAACCGCGCGCCGTGCTCTCGCAAGCCATATACCGAATCGCCGACAAGCTCGTCGAGTCCGAAACCGAAGATTCCGGCCCTCTTAGCGTCGAGAGTATCGACGAGAGCTACGAAGAGGCGGATATGGAGGCCTCCGCTGACTTTGACAGCAAACTGAGCTATATTGAAGAGTTGTTACATTCCGGTACACTGACGACCGGCGACTTGATAGAGACCATCAAGAATCAACAGCTCGAGATACGGCATTTGCGCAAAGAAAACATGTTGTATAAATCAAAGCTCGTGAAGGCGATGCAACAGGGTTACCGAACCTGACATGGCAAAAACACAAGCCGAGATTCGTGGAACCATCAAGCTACGTATCGACGAAAACGGCGTCGAGGCCCGTGCGGCGGTAGAGCTCGATCCGGAGGGAGAGCAGTGGACGGCTGCCGACGTCGTGGAACTGCTCACCAACAAAAACGTTCGTGAAGGCTATGATGTCGAGCAAATCAATCGCGCCCTTGCCGACATTAAGAGAAAGCAAGAGAGTCCCACCGAGTTCGTGGCCGCCGAAGGGCTTGCCCCGGAACAACCGCAACCGGAACGAGTGCGACTGCGCGATCACCCCATTCCGGAAGAGTTGCAACAAGCCGCACAAAAGGCGCTCTCCGAAGCCGGATCCCCACGCATCGTCATAGAGCGAAAAAAGCGGGTCAAAAAACAAAAGACGGTAACGAAGAAGCCCAAACTACCCTTCCAAAGCCCCAAACAGGAAACCGTCGAGGTAGTGGATACCGAAACGACGAGCGAGCCTGTCTACGTCGACCCTACCGTCGAGCAGTCCGGCTACCTACAAGAGGGGGAGAAAATCGGTGATGTCACACCGAAGGAAACCGGCATGCCCGGCCGCAGCATTTTCGGCGAGGTCATTCAACAGCGAGTCCCCGCCGACCCGAACTTCTACGCCGGCACCGGGGTCGTTCGCCGCGGGGAGGAGTTGTTTGCCGAGGAAACCGGTTTCTTTCGGAAAGGAAGCAACTGGATCGACCTCGTTCCGTACCGCGTGCACGACTGGGAGCTCTCGGTATCCGAAGACCAGGCAACTTGTTACCTCTCCTTTCATCCTGGGGATTCTTCCCACACACCACCGAACGCCGAAGAAATTCTCGAAGCCGCCGGGGAGAAGGGATTCGAACCGGACTCCCTGCTCGAGGAGGCGGAGATTTCTGAAATCATCGAGCGCGCGGTCGAGAGCGGCGAGCCGGTTTCGGCGGCGCCGATAACAACGAGCCGAGATGCTTCCTACGATATCGTTGTCATCGAGGACAACATGAAGGCGGTGCTCAACATTAGCAAGGGCCGCGGCCGGGGAAAGGCGCTCGACCTCAAAACTCTCGGACAGGCACTTCGCGAAAGCAA
This sequence comes from Spirochaetia bacterium, assembly GCA_041686235.1. Lineage (GTDB taxonomy): Bacteria > Spirochaetota > Spirochaetia > DSM-27196 > PWMO01 > JAAAOH01. Next base: position 7,178 of record JAWLED010000034.1, read on the forward strand.
GCTGAAGGGGATGAAATTCGAGAAGGTCAAAGAGGATATCATGGCCTTCTACAACGGGCCGGAGACGGACTTGTACGGCTATGTCCTCTGCGAAGGCAAAAAGCCCGTTCCCGGCCCCGATCGTGAAATGGAGTTCTCCGTACGGTTCCACGCCGAAGAGGTAACGGAAGAGCTAAAGCAGCGTGCAACCAAAAACCCCGAGCTCCTTGCCGGTTTCGAGTCGCTCTCGGATTTTCCCATCTCCGAGGTACAGCGCACCGCTTTTGTATCCGCGGACCAGCGCCTTGCTGCCATCGCCCCGGCGGTTGAGGGTACCCCGGGGGTAGATGTCTATGGGGCCACCATTCCGGCTCCGGCCGGAAGCATTCCCGAGCTCAAACTCTACGAGAACGTACGCAAAAAGGACACGGTGCTCATTGCCAAATGCAGCGGGATCTTCGAGGAGTCGGGCGGTGACGGCGTCATACACATGCGCGTTCGTCCCCACGACGATGCGGAGATCAAAGCGGAAGTCTCGAATGACAAGATGCAGGCATTTCTCTCGGTGTCCGAGGGCGAAGGGACGGGAACGCGTCTGAGTGTCGAGGCTGCCCGCGCCGCTGTCGAAGAGGCCGGGGTGAGCTACGGCATCGACGACGAGGCGATACGCGAAGCGGTGCGGCACGCGAAAGAGGAAGGACCGGTTTTTCGCGCGGTGGTAGCTCGCGGCACCGAGCCACAAACGGGTGCGACCGTAAAGCCGGAGTTTCTCGTCAAGCAGGCAAGCGGGCGCGACTTCACCGTGAAGAGCGACGGCAGCGTCGACCACAAGCATCATGACCGCATGACCGTTGTTACTAAAGACACGAAGATCGTACGTATTCCCCCGCCTCCTGAGGAACCGAGCCCCGGCTACGATGTCACCGGCGGTGAGATAGCACCCAAGAAGGGCGGCGTGGCCGAGTTACAGCTCGGTGAGAACGTGCATTCATCTCAGGACTCCGACGGTGGCACCATTGTCTCCGCGGCGGTCAGCGGAGAGCTCCTCACCGAGCACTCCACGATCGATGTGCGCCCCGTCCATACGGTAAAAGGCAATGTCGGGGTGGCCACGGGCAACGTCAAGTTCCCCGGATCGGTGTACGTCAAAGGCGGGGTGGACAGCGGCTATTATATTTTCGCCTCCGGCGACATCAAAGTAGCGGAGGCGGTGGAAGCGTGTTTGCTTTCCGCCGACGGCGATATTCTCATAAAGCAGGGAGTGAAAGGCGGCGGGAAAGCGGTGCTGAGGTCGAAAGGACGCATCCAGCTCGCGTTTGCCGAACAAGCAACCCTATTGTCGGTGGGTGACATTCAACTGAAAAGCGGCTGTATGCACTCGAGTGTCAAGTGCAACGGGACTCTGCGCATGCACTCAGACCGGGGCTCGGTAGTAGGGGGAACCGTGCGTGTGAGAAAAGGGCTCGAAGCTCAAAGCCTCGGTTCGAGCCGCGGCGTGCCGACCACGATATCTTTTGGTCAGGATTACCTCATTGCAGACCGTATTGAGAAAGAAGAAAAGCAAATTGAAGAGCTGAAGCTGAAAATAACCAATACCGACGTTACAATGCGAGAGGAGGCTGAGAATCGAGAGAAGCTCGAAGAGCTTCGCAAAGAGAAAAAGAAGATGCTCAAGTCGATCGAACAGCGAAGCGTACGGCTATTTACCTTGCGGGAGAAGTTCGAGGAGCACTTCCCATCGGAGATACGAGTGAACGGAACGGTATATCCTGGGGTTACAATCGAGAGTCACGGCAGGACCATGGAGTTCACCGCACCGCAGAAAGGGGTGCTGATCAGCTTCAATGAAGAAACCGGGCGGATCACACAGGCCCCGCTAAACGACAATTCCCGCGGAGGATCGTAAATATGCTCGAATACATCATGTATCCCGACTGGATAAGCCCGACGGTTCTCCCCGGGTTACCCATTCGTTGGTACGGAATTACCTACCTGTTGGGCTTCATTACCGCCTATATCCTCTTCCGGCACGAGATGCGGCGCCGCAAACCGGAAGTCGATGGAGAGACAATCGTAGATTTCTTTTTCTGGGGCATCGTGGGGATCCTCATCGGAGGGCGCGTTCTTGCCACGCTTGTATACGCCGACACCGTCCATTATCTCACCCAACCGTGGCTTATTTTCTGGCCCTTCAACGAAAACATGGAGTTCACCGGCCTCCAGGGCATGAGTTACCACGGCGGGGTGCTTGGCGCGGCAGCCGCCATCATCATTTACGGCTATCGGAAAAAGATACAGTTCATGGAATGGGCGGATATTCTTGCCTGCGCTGCTCCCCTCGGTTACACCTTCGGACGACTCGGGAATTTCATCAACGGAGAGCTCTACGGCCGCGTTACCACCGCCCCGTGGGGCATGGTCTTCCCGAATGCGCGCCCGATTTCGGTGGAGCACGAGTGGGCGCGGAATGTCGCCTCCGACATTGGTATGGACGTGGAGGCTCACACGCAGTTTCTCAATCTCCCCCGCCACCCGTCGCAACTCTACGAGGCGTTCTTCGAAGGCATCTTCTTGTGGGTCCTTCTCTGGTTCGTCTTCAGAAAGCGCCGTCTGTTTCGGGGCGCCCTCGTCGGCATATACCTATTCGGTTATGCGTTCGTGCGTTTCTTCATCGAATACGTGCGCCAGCCGGATCCGGGCCTCGACTTCGTCGTGCGCCTGTCTTCGAAGTATAATCCGCCGGAGTTATTCGTCACACCGCTGAACTTGACCATGGGGCAGGTCCTCAGCATCATCATGATGATCGTTGCTGCGGTATTTCTCTGGTTCATGTATCGGCGCCACGATAATAGACCTACGGTGCAAACCCTAAAACCGGACCAAAAAGGCTCGCCGCCAAAATCCAAGTCCTAAAGAGTTGCATTGTGGTAGATCGTCTGTGATACTGAGAGGGAGGATTTACCGCCAATGGCTGAAGCACGGCTCGGGGTCGAGATCGACAATGCTCGTATCGTCGACGTGGCACCGCTGCGTTATGGCGCGAGGGGCACGTTGGACCTTGCCGCCATCGAGCGGGGGCAGCGGCGAGCGCTCATAAAACTCTACGTCGTGCGCGGCGAGCGCCGCACGATACTGAAGTCGATCCCTGTTTCCGACCTGCCCGTATTTCCAAACCGCCGAGCCCTGCTGCGGTTACGCACCGACATCGACCGTGGTGGAACCCTCCGAGCCCGCCTGGACGTAGAAGACCGTCTCTACACCGAAGAACGCATCGACGTTCGACGTTACCTTCGCCGCAGCCCAGCCGGAGTCCTCGCCGCTGTTATGGCAATCCTGATTCTCGCAGGAGCAGGGCTCTATTTCCTGCTGTGGTCCCCGACAGATGATCCGCCGGCTTCGGATTCCGGGGCCCAGGGTGCTGCGGAAGGCGAAGCTCCCGCGGAGCCCGAGGGCGACGCCGAGACCGGGTCGCAGGCCGACTCCGAAGCCGAACCCGAGCTGGACGAAGCCGAGCCGGAGCCCGAGCCCGAACCGGAGACGGACACGGAGCCGGAGCCCGGCGAAGCCGAGCCCGGCCAAGCCGAGCCGGACGAAATGGCGGCTTCGGAGCGCGAGGCCGGCACCGACTCGGAGGCCGGCACCGACTCGGAGGCCG
>JAWLED010000034.1:10911-24298 GCA_041686235.1 Spirochaetia bacterium
CCGGCGAAGCCGAGCCCGGCCAAGCCGAGCCGGACGAAATGGCGGCTTCGGAGCGCGAGGCCGGCACCGACTCGGAGGCCGGCACCGACTCGGAGGCCGGCACCGACTCGGAGGCCGCCGTCGAACCGGCGCAGTGGCTCGTTTACTTCCAACCCGACCGCCCGGAGCTTACCGACGAAACGCGCAAAGCGCTCGATGAGGCTGCCGAGCAGCTCGAGCAGTATGATGCGGACGCCGAGGTCTCGATCGTAGGACACACCGCTCTTGCCGGGACCGAACAAGGGCGCTACGGGTTATCGCGCGAGCGTGCTCAGAATGTGTTCTCGTATCTCGAGAACGCCGGGTGGGAGGCCGAGCAGGACGTCTCGGTCGAGGGCGTTGGCGCAGAGCAACCGGTAACCGAAGACAGGGACCGCCAAGAGCTCAACCGCCGAGTCGAAATCCGAGTGCAGCCCGAGGAAACCACCGAGTAGCGAGCGCCTGAGCGATCCTCGACGGCGACCTGCGGTCGCCCACCCTCCCATACGAGGTTCACCGTGGTGTGGAGCTCAGCTTCGCGAAGGCCCGGCGGAATGGCGGCGGATGCGGGAGGGGATGGACGCCAACGCAATAGCGATTGCCACCACCCCGGCGGCAACCGGGAACCAATCGCCGAGACGGGTGTAGATGGTCATCGAGTCGTCCTCCGGCACCCGAACGTCGCTCACCAGATACGCCTCTTCATAGTACGGCGCTGTGTCCAAGACGCGGCCCCATTTGTCTACGTGGGCGGTAAGCCCCGAGGCGGTCGCCCGCACCATGGGGCGTCGATTCTCCGCGGTGCGGAAGAGGCTTCCGATGAAATGCTGTTTTGCCTGCACCGGCGTGAGCGACCAATAATCGTTGGTCATGTTTACGATGACCTCGGCGCCGTTTTCGACGAACTCGCGCACTTCCACCGGAAACATATCCTCGAAACAAATCGGGGTCGAAAAATCGAACTTCGGATGTTCGAATACGGTACGCTCGTCGCCGGGCTCCCAGAAGTTCACGTCGAACTCCTGCAGCAGCTCATAGACCTGCGGGAGCGTCTCTTCATAGGGAAAGTGCTCGGTAAACGGTACCAGCCGGATCTTGTGGTACGTTTCCAGTCGTTTGCCCTCCGGCCCGAAGAATACCGTGGCATTGTAGTTGAGCCTCTCGACTTCCTCGCCGTCGTCGAGCACCCGCTCGTAGTCGTCGTTGCCGGTTACGAGGTGGGTGCCGGTCTCCTCCTGGTACTCGAGAAATCGTTCGACAATGCGGGCGAGCGAGTACCGCTGAGGGTCCTCCCGGCTCCATCTGCGAATGTTTGGAACGAAGGCGGTCTCCGACCACACGACGATATCCGGGTTTTCTTCCAAGGCGCTGTCGGTCAACGTTTGCAAAGAATCGAGAGTACGGTTGTAGTCGTGCTTGCGCGGATCCGAGTTTTGCTGGATGAGCGCTACCCGCACAAGATTCTCTGCGCCGGCGCCGGCAGCCTCGCCGTCTGTAGCCTCGACACTGTCTTCGCCTCGTGCGCGGCCGGCCTCGGTACCGACGGGCTCCGCCTGCGTCAGCGATATCCAGCCGCCGACAAAGACCACAACCACCACCGAGGCCGCGGCTACCAGTGGGGCAATCCGGGTGCGGCGGGCTCCCATCGGAAGCGCGTGGGCAAGTGCGGAGTTCACCAGCACGACGACAAAACTGACTCCCCACACTCCGGTAAGCGCCGAGAGCTGCACCAGCGGCAGCACATCGTACTGAGCATGGCCGACCAGCGCCCACGGATACCCAAGGAATCCGGAAGAGCGACCCAACTCGAACGCGGTCCAGGCAAGTGCGAGAAGCAGGAAGTGCAACCGCGAGGCCGCATGGTAGAGAAACAGCCCCACGACCATGAACGCGAGATAGAAGAAGAAAAAGATAACGACCGCCGATTGCAGCGAGACGAGGCTGAAGGTCGCAAGCCAGTAGTTCACCACCAACGTCGCCAACACCCCGTACACGACCCCGTAAAACACCCCACGTCCGTACGATTGAGCGCGGAGCACGAGGATGAGCGGGAAAAGCGACACCCACCCGAGAATCGCCACCCCGTCGATCGTCATAAACGAGGGGTAGGAAGCCACCGTGACAAATACCGCGACGAACACGAGGAGCAGGCCCCACACTCGGACGAAATCGCCCACAGCGTCGGGGCGGCGGCCGCTGGGTCCGTGCGGATTGCCGCCCGTCTCGGGAGCAGACTCGGGGCCGGTCTCGGGAGCAGACTCGGGGCCGGTCTCGGGGCCGGATCCCAGGGCATGCGCGAGGCGACCTTCCGCACGCGAGCGCCGCTCGACACCCGCCGCCACCCGATAGTAGCGGAGGCGAAAGTAGAGGTAGACCGCCACATCGGCCAGCACGAAGGGGAAATACCGAAAGAACACCAGCCGGCGCTCGGTGGTCGCGTCGACGGCGAGTCTGAGGTCCCCACCGGTTTCTATGAACCGCTGCACGTAGTCCATGTTGGCATTCAGCGCAAAGAAGTAAGCAAACAGGAACAGGACCACCGAATAGGAGAGCAACACCTCCGGCATCCGAAAGAACCACTTTGCACGATGAAGCTCCAAGACGTCCCGGCGGAATACAAGCACCGCGCCCCACAGGAAATGCAGTCCGATGAGCAGGAAGAACAAACTGTCCCCGAGTCCGGGATCCGATAGCGCAAACGGCCCGCCGAAGCTGAAGTAGAGGCCGGCCGCTGAGAGAACAAGGAGGAGACCACCGGTGACTTGTCCTGGATGCCCCCGTAAATCCGGTCGCATAGCCGAATACTATAGCGTAAAATCCGGTGGTAGTGGAACAGTCCGGTCGGTTTTCGCTATAATGCGGCGCAGACGGAGGACGGTCATGAGCGACACCGAGCGCCCGCAACGGAAAGTACGCCGAGACAAACGCAGAGAGCTCCGGAAAGTTAAGGTTTCAAAGCACGTTCACTGGTTGATTCGCGCCACGCTCGGAAACTATATCAAGTGGCGGTTCCAGAGCGTCCCGGAGAACGTCGAGATGATACGCAATCTCGAACCGCCGTATCTGATTATGGGAAACCACGGGTGCGTGTGGGATCCGTTTATTCTCAACTCGCACATCCCCGCCCCGATCCATTACGTTGTCTCGGATTCGAACTTTCGCTCCCGGTTGGTGAGCTTCGGCCTCTCGCTGGTGGGAAGCATTCCAAAAACCAAAGCACTCTCCGACTTCGAGACGGTAAAGCATATCGTCAAAATAAAGCACCGCAAGGGCATCATCGGCATTTTCCCCGAAGGCCAGAGCTCGTGGGACGGCCACAGCCTCCCCATCTACTATTCCACCGCAAAGCTCGTAAAGTCTCTGAAGGTACCGGTGGTCGTCGTCGAGTTGAAGGGGGCCTTTCTCTCCATGCCGAGGTGGGCCCGGTCGTTCCGTCGTGGGCCCGTGCACGTCGAATACAAACTCGCCTTTAAGCCTGAAGACCTCAAGAACATGTCGGTTGCGGATATCTACGCGGGACTCGTCGAGCAGTTGTCCCACGACGACTTCGCCTACCAGCGCCGGCACATGATCCCCTTCGGTGGGAAGAATCGGGCCGAGTACCTCGAAGTGGTGCTTTTCACCTGTCCTCGATGCGAAGAACGCCACACGCTCAAATCCTCGGGAAACCTCTTGCGCTGCACCGCATGCGGATATACCGTGCGCTACAACGCCTACGGGTTCTTCGAGGCAGTTGCCGGAACCATGCGCTTCGACAACGTGCGCAGCTGGAACGTCTGGCAAATCAATCATTTCAAAGCATACCTCGATGCCGGTATCGGCTCGGTCTCGCGCACCGCAGAGGAAGAACCGGAAGCACCGGAAGGCGCCGGAGCGACGGCGGCGCCCACCGACGAGTCGGCGGCGGCAGCACCGCCGGCACACGAGTCGGCGGCGCCGATCATGCGCGAGGAGGATATCGTGCTTCAGCGCGGCTTTAAGAGCATGCCGCTGGAAAAAATCGACCGTGGCAGCTTGGAGCTCCACCCCGGAGAAATCCGCTTTGCCGGCAGACGCACGGGCACGAGCATGATCTTCCCCGTTCGCCTCATAGAAGGCATCAACATCCAAAACGGCGAACCGCTCGAGTTCTATTTTCAAGGAGACATGTACCGGGTGCTCATTCCCTCGCCGCGGGGCAACACCTACAAGTGGTTTCTCGCGGTGGAACACCTACAGGGCAAGGCCGTCCTCGAGACAACCGAGCCCTCACAGCAGGCAGTTCAGGCAACACCTTGACGAAGTTGCGCGAAAGCGTTATACGTATGACTCCCAACTTACAGGAGTTCTGAATATGTCCAGGAAATGTTCGATTACGGGAAAGAAGCCCCTTTCGGGCAATAATGTCTCGCACGCAAACAACAAGACGAAGAAGTGGCAGAAGCCCAATATCCATGATAAGCGGCTCTACGTACCCGAGCTCGGTCGCACCGTCCGTGTTCGCCTTTCAACCCGCGCCCTTCGAAGCGTCAGCAAGGTCGGCCTGCTCCCCTTTCTCAAGAAAAACGGCCTGCAGCTCAAAGACGTCGTCTAAGTTTCTCTGTAGAGCTCTTCGTAGGAAAGACCCGTGACCGTCTCGCAGACGTCGCGGGTTTTTTCGTCTACGTCCTCTTTGCGGCCTCCCGAACGAAGCCGCTCGATTTCCGCGCGGATGGTCGCATGCGTTTCGGGCAGAATCGGGAACGCGGACGCCGCCAGAATACCCAGCCCCACGATCACCATCGGCCCAAAAACAAAGAATAACCGCAGCCCCTGCAGCGTTTGCGCCGATTGAGCCTCATTGGAAACGAACCCGATGAGCTCCAACACGAGCCCCACCAGCGGTATGGCGATAACCCCCTGTACGAGCTTGCGAAACAGCGTCATCGCACCGGAATACGTGCCCGCCCGCTGTCGGCTGGTGATAAGCTCGTCGACGTCGGTAATCGTCGGCAGCATTGCCCACGGGATCATGATGCCCGCCGAGAGCCCGGCCCCCATCAGCACACACACGAGACTGAGAAGCCACGCGGCGGCTCCCGGTTGCACGAAGAAAAACACCGCGAGTAACGCGACCGCCCACAGTCCCATCCCCAGACGATAGGCAAGGCCCTTCCCCCAGCGGTTTGCCACCGCAACGTAGACCGGCAGCATCACGATCTGGGCGATCAGCAGGCTCCCTACCGCCAGCGAGTACAAGTTGGGACGCTCGAGGTAATAGGTGACGAAGTAGGCGAAGACCGCCATCAAAATGTCCACCGCACTGTAGGCGGCGATGTACATCGCCACGTGGACGCGAAACGCCTTGTTGCGGAAAATCCGTACAAACTCGACGAAGTGCTTCTTAACCGTCTGCTGCGCCGGCGCTACATAGTCGGGGAGCTCCCAGGTGCCGAGGTAAACCAAAATCCACGGGAGCGCATAGAACACGCCGAATGCCGAGCCCATGATGAGATAGCCGTTAGCCTCTGCTCCCGGCGATAGGTCGACGATGAGCCCGGGAAGCGTTCCGGCAAGCAGGGTCGAGAACTGAGAAAAGACGATACGCGCCCCTGAGAGCCGTGTACGTGCTTTGTAGTCTCGGGTAAGCTCGGCGTTCAGAGCTGAATAGGGGACCATGACCATGGTGAATACCGCCGAGAAAAACACATAGGCCGTCGCGTAGTAGAGCGCGCGCGCCCACTGTGGACCGCTGAGCCAGGGGACCCACAGCGCGGCGAAGCTCACGGCGATGGGAGCGATCCCGATGAGGAAATACACTCGCCGACGCCCATAGCGACTTTTAGTGCGATCCGAGATGTAGCCCATCAACGGGTCGGAGATCGCATCAAAGCCCTTGCCCACCGCAAACACTACCCCGGCAAGAAATGGTGCGAGCCCTACAAACTCGGTGAGGAAAAACATAAACAAGAGTCCGATGACGGTAAACGAACCGCCGCCGAACATGTCACCAAGTCCGTACGATATGAGGGTGGTAAACCGAACTTGCCTCGGATGTGCCGCACTGCTCACGCCTGTCTCCTTGTGGAAAAGTTCGGAATATCATAACATCCCAGCAAATGAGGAACCAGATTGTCGTTCCCGAGCGCAGATATCGCCGCAGACTCGCCTGGTATCTCGGGAAGGCATTTCTGTGGGCCCTGACTCGAGTAACCATACGTGGGCGCGAAAACTTCCCCTCCAACGGACCCTTTATTGTTGCGGGAAATCACCGGGGCATCATGGAGGTCTTCCTCATGGTCGTCGCCTGTCCGCGGAACATCGAAGTGCTTGGGGCCGGCGACATTCCGCTCGACCGACGCTATCGCTATCTTGCCAACTACTACGGCTACATCCCGTACCGGCGCGGGCAAATGGACCGCCAAGCACTCATGACCGCCCAAAAGGTACTCGAACAAGGGCGCGTGGTAGGAATTTTCCCGGAAGGCGGCATCTGGAAGGCCGCCCGCAAATCCGCCCACCGCGGGGTTGCGTGGTTGAGCTTTGCCTCGGGCGCCCCGGTGGTTCCCGCCGGGTTCGCCGGTGTCTATCAGTCCATATGGCGCGCAGTGCGTCTCAAGAATCCGCACCTTGAAACGTGGATCGGCAAGCCGATCCCGCTGCCCGAGCGCGATACCTCTATTCCGCGGAAAAAGCAGATGGAGCTTCACGCGGAGCACATACTCGACCAGATCGACGCGCTTATTCCCGATTGGGACAAGATGGACCACGAGGAGCCGGAGTGGGAGGAGTACGAGCTCCACCTCTGGGTATCGGAGCCCGGCCGTCAGTCCGAGGATCGAGCTGCGGATGTAGAACACCCCGAAGTGCTTGCGAACTTCTTCCACATTCCCGTCATGATCGATGCAGTCTACTACAACCTCAAACGCCGCGCGGTAAAGCCGCTGCGCACCTTTCTCAAGGTTCATTCCGCCGCCGACGTACACCGTGCCGTCTGCGTGCTTCTCGGCTATGTGCGCCGCACGAACACCGCGTTTTTCACCTATCGCCTCGGCGATGAAACCGCAGAAGCCCTCGAGCAGTCACTCATTTCGCTTCGAAATATCGCCGCCGAGGCTGCCGAGCGCCGCGGGAAAATCCGTATCGTCCCGGTATACCGCTACCGGATGCCTCACGCACCGGATACCGTGGAGCTTCGAAAGCCGAAGTCGGCTCGCCGGTTTTAGGTGCGGCGCCAACGACGGCGGCGGGCGACGATACCGTCGGCGGGGCTGGCACGCTGCGTGGCGAGCGCGTATACTGAGAAACGTATGATGAGCACTTACGCCCACACCTACTCTATTGCCGCTATCGACCCCGATACTCAAGAGATGGGTATCGCCGTTCAGTCGCACTACTTCTCGGTCGGCTCAGTCGTCCCGTGGGCGCGTGCAGGCGTCGGCCTCGTAGCCACGCAGGCCCTGGTAAACATGCAGTACGGGCCGGACGGGCTCGCGCTGCTCGAGCAGGGGGTCTCTCCCAGAGACACACTCGAACGGCTGCTCGCCGACGACGAGGGACGTGAATATCGCCAGCTAACGGTCCTCGCCCCGGGTCATGCGCCCGCCACACACACGGGAAGCGGCTGTATAGCCGAGGCGGGCCATGCCACGGGAAATCACTACTCCTGCCAAGCCAATATGATGCTCAACGATACGGTGTGGGGGGCAATGGCCGAGGCGTTCGAGTCCCACGCCGAAACCCGACTTCCCGAGCGCCTCCTCGCCGCTCTCCAGGCCGCCGAGTACCAGGGCGGCGATATCCGCGGTCGCCAATCCGCCGCCATAACCGTCGTGCGCACCACGGCCACCGGCCGCGCCACCGACGACCGCATACTCGACCTCAGAGTAGAGGATCATCATAGTCCGCTGAATGAGCTCGACCGGCTCCTGTCGGTGGATCGGGCCTACCGCCACGCAAACGCCGGAGACGAGGCGCTCGAGCACGGCGATGTGGAAGCCGCCCTTGCAGAGTTTCGAAAGGCCGAGAGCCTGCAGCCCGACATCCTCGAGCTTCGCTATTGGCATGCAATTAGCCTTCTGACCGCGGGCCGCGAGACCGAGGGGTTGTCCCTGCTTTCTGAGGTCGTCTCGCGCAACAGGAATTGGCTCGAGCTCACCCTGCGTCTGCCCGACGCCGGCCTAGCCGATTTCAGCGAGGCCCTCATAGCGCGCCTAAAAGACCTCTAACCACAGTCCGGTCTCTCTCCCGAGGCCCAGCGGGGGCCTCCCGGCACCGGCGGTCACCGCGTGCTTCGCGCCCTGGGCGGCCGCCCCGCGATAGCGCGGCGCGGGACTACTGTTTAGAGCCGTCGCCGTCTTCGGACGATTGGTATTCGAGAATAAGCACCTGTGCCTCGTCCTTGCGAAGCGATAAGCTGAAATCCCTTACATCGATCTCCACCGGGTCTCCCATGGGGGCAATTTTGGTAAGCCGGATGGTCGTGCCGCGGGTAAGCCCCATGGATAGGAGCTTGCTGCGGTACGAGGGACCCCCGCCGCGATACCCGACGATAACCGCGGTGTCGCCCACTTCGAGATCCGATATGGTCAGTTGGCTTCCCGGGTGGCGTTGATGGGGCGTTTTGCGTCGGCGGCCGGGCCGCCGACCACCCGCCCGCCGTCTGCGGCGTGAAAAACGATGTGAATCCATGTAGTCGACCCCTGTGTCTCCCACAGGGCGGTGATAGTATAGGTGCCGAGAGATTCGCGTGTCAACGCAACGGTTCCCCCTGGTCCTTTTTCGTTTTGATGTATTAGAATACCTGTCGATATTGAGAACAAAACATGGCGTCAGATAAGCAAAAACTAAAGGAAATTATTAGTCTCGATTCCGAGCTGAACAAGCTGCAAGACGTAGACGTTCTTCTCGAGCGCATTCTCACTGAAGCTCGTAAAGTAACCGGCGCCGATGCGGGGTCCATCTACATACGCCGCGGCGATGAGCTCGTCATCAATTACGCGCAGAACGATACCATGCAGGCAAAGCTTCCCCCGGGCGAGAAGCTCATCTACAAAGTGTTCACCGTTCCGGTGAGCAAACAGACGATTTCGGGATATGCGGCCGCCACCGGTGAGCCGGTCAACATCAGAGACGTCTATAAGATCCCCGAGGAGGCACCGTACGGGTTCGACCCGACCTACGATCGGGTTTCCGGCTACACGAGCCGCTCAATGATCGCCATTCCGTTGCGAACCAATATCGGAGAGATTCTCGGTGTTATCCAGCTCATAAACAAACAGGGCCCGAGCGGTCGGCCTACGTCCTTCAACAAGGACGACCAGCTCATGCTTATGCATTTTGCCACCAACGCTACCGTCGCACTACAGCGGGCTCAGATGACACGTGCAATTCTACTCAGAATGATCAGCATGGCGGAGCTTCGTGATCCCAAGGAGACAGGACAGCACGTAAACCGGGTCGCCGGATATGCTGTTGAGATTTACGAGCGCTGGGCCCGGGAGAACGGCTATCAACCACAAGACGTTGAACGAACCAAAGACAGTCTTCGCATGGCAGCCATGCTCCATGACGTGGGCAAAGTTGCCATCTCGGATGTCGTGCTGAAAAAGCCGGCCAGGTTTACCCCGGAAGAGTACGAAACGATTAAGACGCACACGGTCCACGGGGCAAGACTGTTCATCAGCAAGCAGTCGGAATTCGATGAGCTCGCTCAAATCGTGGCACTTACCCATCATGAGAACTGGGATGGTACCGGGTACCCCGGCCATATCGATGTAGAAACGGGAAAACCGACTAAGCTCGGAGAGGACGGCCGCGCTCTGGGGAAACGAGAAGATGAGATTCCCGTGTTCGGCAGAATCGTGGCAATCTGCGACGTATTCGACGCGCTGAGCAGCAAACGTGTCTACAAGGACGCATGGAGTGAAGAAGATGTCCTCGCGGAAATGGAAAAGCTCGCGGGCTCGAAGTTCGATCCTGAGCTCATCGATATCTTCTTTAAAGTTCTACCCAACATCCGCACCATCGCATCCAAATATTCTGAAGAAAAGGAATAACCGCCGCCTATAGCGGGTAATCATGGCCGGCCCCACTGCGATTGATCCAACAGGACAACGTTCCCCGGTTCTGCTGCTCAAGTGGCTGATAATCGGGATCGTTGCTGCGTTGTCGGGGCTGACGGTGGTGGGAAGCTTCGTCTTTCTCCTACATACACTCCACGATCTGCTGTGGTCGAGCGCGGTGCCATTGCCCGTATTCGCCCTTGCAGGCGCCTTGTTCACAGGGACCGTTATCTATCGTATCGACCCACGGTGCGCGGGAGAAGGCGTTCCGTCCTATGTCCACGGGCTGCGTACCAATTTGGGGCGGCTCGACTTCTCAGAGACGGCAGGAAAGTATCTCGCCGCCCTTGCGACGCTTGGGACCTTCGGTAGCGGCGGAATCGTGGGACCCGTCGGTCGCGTCTCGGCCGGCGTCATGTCCTCCCTCGCTCGCCTCGCGCGGTCGCGGTGGTTCGATCAGGGAGATCTCGCAACCGCCACCACCGCCGGCCTTGCCGCCGCGGTAGCGGTGATCTTCCGCAGTCCCATCGGCGCCGGCGTGCTGGCCGTCGAGATTATGCAGAAAAGCGAGATGCGCTACCTGCGTCTGTTTCCCGCAATAATCGCGAGTGCCCTCGCGACCCATCTGGCCGTCATCACGGGGACCCCACCACTGATACAGGCCCCGCTCCATACCCTACCGGCGCCGGCTACTGCTGTCCACCCGGAGCTCTTGCTGCCGGTGCTCCTCGTAGCCGTGGTGACCGGACTCGGAGGCCGAGCCTACAGCGTGTTCTACGGGTTCGTCTCGAGAGTCGCGGGACGGCGCGAGCGCGGTAGCGTGGTTTTCAAGGTGCTTATCGGGACGCTCATCGCAGCAGGGATAGGCTGGCTCATCAATCCCGTGATCATGGGAACGAGTGAAACCTTAATAGCAGATCTCGCGGCGGGGAGAAGCACCTCTCTTTATGGGAACGTGCCGTACGCGGTGCCCATGGTCGTCGTGCTCTTGCTTCTCGCGGTGGTAAAGATGGGGGCCAACTGCATTACCGTCGGCTCAGGGCTCAGTGCCGGATTCACCGGCCCTGCCGCCGTTATCGGCATGCTCATCGGCCGGGCGGTCGCCGAGACCATGGGGACCGCCGCCGGCTCACTGGAGTATTACGCCGTACTTGCCGCCGGCTTTACCGGCATGCTCGCGAGCACCTTGAATATTCCGTTTGCCGCCGCAATCATTGCCCTCGAGATCTTCGGCATTCAACACGGGGTCGCCGCCGGACTGACGGCGGTCATTGCCTTCCAGCTGAACCGGCGCAAGACCATCTACGACTCCTCCCTCGGCGAGGAGCCGGGGTACAACGACACCGCAGCAGGCTAGGCCCGTTAGACGATCACCATTACGAGGGTTAGCGTGACAAGACTGGCCAGTGTCGAGAAAAGAACTACTTCGGTAACAAACTCGGGAAGGAGGTCATATTCGATGGCAATAATGGAGGCCAGAACCGCCGTCGGCATACTCGACTGAAGGATGCCTGCCCCACGCGCCGGCCCTTCGAGAGCAAAGGGCAGCGCAAGCACAATAGCCAGAATGGGAGTACCGACAAGTCGTATGGCGGTTGCGGTGATAACGTTGCCGTCAATGCGCAAACGCGGCGCCTCAGCGAGCTTCACCCCCAGTGAGAGAATCATCACCGGTATCATGGCCTCCGCGAGAAGCTCGATGATCCGGGTAACAACCACGGGTAGCGCCACATCGAGTACATTCAAGAGGAGGGCCGGGACGAGCGCAAGGAGAGCCGGCGTTTTCAGCACCGAAAACAACGCGCCGGCCGTTCCCCCACTGTGCCAACTTGCCGCTGCAACACCTATGATGAACGCTACGATGTTCATGGTGAGGAAGTACACCGTCGTGGGAACGAGCGCCTCGGTTCCCAAGCGAAACTCTATGAATGGCAGGCCAAAGGTTCCGAAGTTGCCGAAGACCGCAATGAGAATAAAGGCCGCCACCATCTTTGCCGGCTTCCGTAACGCGATTCCAAGCAAGAACGCAACAACGCCGATAGCAACATGCACGACCGTGATATAGACAATCATTCTGAACGCCAACTCGGCTTCCAGCTCCGCTGTCAACATCATGTTGAAAATGAAGGCAGGAATGAGGATGTAATAGGCCGAACGGGAAAGCGTCCGAGATTCAAGACCAAGACGCGGCCCGGCAAAGTAGCCGGCGCCGACCACGACGAATACCGGGGTAATGACATTGAGAAAGATTTCAGCAATACGGAGAAGCATGCAAACATCATGGCCGAGACCGGGGTTAGGGGCAAGGTGAGGTGAGAAGGGCTCCGGGCCGGCCGAACGGAGGCGTCCTCAGTTTCAGTTTCGGTGTCACGAGTCCGGCAGCTTTTCTACACGTGGTTCCGTGGCGGTTTTTGATTCAATGAGTTACTATGGCGGGCGGTATGAACAACCGGGAGAGGGCGCTATCAGATCTAAGACAGACCCTTGTTGATTTCGAAAGCGTGGATTCGCATGAGAATATTCGGGACCGAGTCTTGTCCTTGGTACCGGCTGTCGATGCGCTTCGTGAACTCGGCAAGTCTCTCATTTCCGAGGATCTCACGTTGCCGGCTCGGGATCGGCTCCTCAAATATTTCCGGCTCTATCCGCTGACGGTGCTGAATCACAAAGAGCTTGCCATTGTTGCAGGAATTAGTGACTGGCCACGCCGAGTTCGCGAATTACGCGTGGAGCATGGGTGGAAGATCGTTAGCGGAGTTACCGCCAAAGAGATGCTTCAAGAAGACGACATACTGCGAGCGGACCTTGACTTGGGGTCTATGGGTCCGAAGGATTACGCGCTTCTTTCTACGGAACAGGATAGAGAAGCTGCCTACAGATGGAACCTGGCAAACGAAATACGGAAGCAGAAAGGGGCAATGAAGGATCGCTTGCTCGAGTATCTGCAGGGGAATGTTGGGAAGGAAGTTACCGGAGAGGAATTGCGGTATGTCGCCAAGGGTAGCGAGTGGGCCCGTCGTGTAAGAGAGCTTCGGACTGAGGACGGATTCCCGATTTCCACCAAGCTGGGCGGAAATCCGAATCTCGGAGTCGGCGTATACGTACTCGAGGAGAACCGACAGACTCCGAAGCATGACCGCAGCATACCCGACTCCCTGCGGCGCGAAGTATTACGACGGGATGGCTATGTATGTAATAGGTGTGGGTGGAGCCATTCAGACTGGAATCGCTCGGACCCGCGCTTTCTCGAGATACATCGGCTGGAAAAATGACGGTAACGCGTGTATAGTGTATCAATGGAGGCGATTGTGGAGTCGAAAAGTCGGGTGTTGCGATTCATCGATTTG
>JAWLED010000034.1:24398-26047 GCA_041686235.1 Spirochaetia bacterium
GAGATACATCGGCTGGAAAAATGACGGTAACGCGTGTATAGTGTATCAATGGAGGCGATTGTGGAGTCGAAAAGTCGGGTGTTGCGATTCATCGATTTGTTCTCAGGGGCGGGAGGACTGTCGGCCGGTTTTGAGAACCTTAGTGGCTGCAATTTCCGCTCCGTGTGGGCGAACGACTTCAATCAGTTTGCAGCCGAGACGTATACTCGCAACTTCGGCACACCTTGTCACGCCGGTGACATCGTCGACATCCTTCAGGATCCTCAAACAACCATCCCCCAAGCTGACGTAGTTGTAGGTGGTCCCCCGTGTCAGGGATTCAGTCTTCTAAACAAGCTGCGAGCGGACGATCCACGAAAAAAACTCTGGATCCCATTTATGGAAGTAATCGATCGTTCCGAAGCTCGCGCGTTTGTAATGGAGAACGTCCCCCAACTCTTAGGATCCCTCGAACACCAAGAGATTCTTGAGTGGGCGAGGGCCCGAGACTTCAAAGTCTGGTCCGGAGTACTCCTCGCCGCGGATTATGGAGTCCCACAGCTCAGGCGTCGTGCCGTGATCGTTGGTTCCAAAGACGCAGAGCCCTCACTGTACTTTCCTCCACAACGGACAAACCATGATCCCAAGAAGCAGCCTGAACAGCTGACCCTCTACCCGGGCATGTATTCCGGGTCTGCACAACCGTGGCGAACGGTACGCGAAGCAATCGCGGATCTTCCCGCTCCGGTCGGCACAACCATACGTGACGAAGCACCACCTCTCGACCTTCATTTCGGTAGAAATCCAACTGCCAAAAGCATTGCCAGGTACAAGGCCATACCTCGCGAAGGAATGAACCGATTCGACCTCCAAAAGAATGCTCCGGAGCTCACGCCGGAGTGCTGGATCCGCAAGAAGAGCGGGGGTACGGACCTGTTTGGAAGGCTCTGGTGGAACCGGCCCGCGTTTACCATCAGAACCGAGTTCTTCAAACCGGAAAAGGGCCGCTACCTACATCCTGAGCAGCACAGGCCAATTACTCATCGCGAGGCGGCTCGTTTTCAGACCTTCCCGGACGACTTTGTGTTTACCGGGTCTAAGATCGAAATCGCAAAACAAATTGGTAACGCCGTACCTCCGTTGCTCGGCGCGGCAATCGCCAAGGCTGTTCATGCAATGTGGTTCTCTGCCAAATTCGAAGAGTATGGACCTCTTCCCGGAAAAGAAACGTCGCGAGATTATGTCGCGTGTCAGAAACAAGAATACGCGGCAGGAACTGCTCGTTAGGTCGCTCCTCCATCGACTTGGATACCGCTTCAGGCTGCACAGGCGAGACCTTCCCGGAACACCTGATCTCGTGTTGCCGAAGCACTGTATAGCGTTGTTCGTGCACGGTTGTTTCTGGCACGGTCACTCCTGTAATCGCGGCAAACTCCCCCAAACAAACCGCGAGTTCTGGCGCACAAAGATTGAACGTAATATCAATCGGGACAACCACGCGCAAGCGGAACTTCGCCGAATAGGATGGGAGCCGGTCGTGGTATGGTCGTGTCAAACAACAAGCTCTTCACGGCTGACGGAACTCGGTCACGAACTCGTGCGAGAAATCCAGACGAAGTCCTGCAGCTCTACGAGCCGGCCCGCTCGCTGACGGCTTGCGGCACTCCGAG
>JAWLED010000035.1:0-7291 GCA_041686235.1 Spirochaetia bacterium
TGAAGCGCGCCGCGGATGTAAAAGACTCCGGTCAAATCATTCCGGGACGAGGGGGCATTCTCGATTCGGCGGATTCTCCGCTCTATGTAGCCCCTATCTTCTTTTACCTCTACGGTATTATCTTTCTTGGGTAGTATATGCTGTTAAATATTGTTATTGGACTGATCGGATTAGGACTCGTGGTGTTCGTACATGAAGCCGGACACCTCGTCGTCGCAAAGCTCGTCGGGATCGATGTCGAGGCTTTTTCCCTCGGTTGGGGGAGAAAGCTCGTGGGCCGCACCTACAAAGGCACCGAGTACCGAATCTCCGTCTTTCCCATCGGCGGATACTGCAAAATGCGCGGCGACGAGGCGCTTCAGCAAGCGTATCAAGACGGCGAGAAAACGATAGCGAAAGATACCGGCTCCTTTTTTGCCGCCACTCCCCTGCATCGCATTTTCGTGGCACTAGCCGGGCCGGCGGCAAATCTGCTGTTTTCGGTCCTGGTGCTCGCCGCTGTGTGGTGGATCGGCTTTAGCATGCAGACCTTCGACAACCGGATCGTGCCGGCCGGTGAGTACAACTCCGGCCAAGGTCCCGAGGTCGCCGCAGAGGCAGGGCTCGAAACCGGAGACACGATCCGCTCCATCGATGGAACCGAAGTCAATACGTTTCGCGACATCCGACAGAAGGTTTCGCGGTCGGCAAACCAGGATCTTCGCGTCGTCGTCGAAAGAGACTCTCAGACCCGAGAGATTGTTCTGCGGCCCAAGCTCGATACCTCCACGGGGGCCGGACAGATCGGCGTCTATCCGTGGATAGAGCCTCTCGTCGAGTCGGTACAACCCGACACTCCTGCCGCCGAGGCCGGGTTGCGCGAAGGCGATAGAATCGTGGAGGCAAACGGGCAAGAGGTTCCCCACTCGATCGCACTCGGTGCAGCGCTCTCCGGGAATGAGGGCGAGGAAGAGCTCGTCGTACGCCGGGAAGGCACACGCAGAACCGTACGCATGCCCGAGGTCTCGGGACTGGATGGGCTCGGCATCACCTTCTCGCCACGCACCGTGGATACCCCCGATATGGGCGTCTTCCAAGCACTCGGCAAGGGTGCCGCCGAGACATGGAGCACGCTTACGCTGACCGTGCGGGGTCTCGGCACACTCTTTCAGGGCGTCGACGTGACCGAGGCTGTGGCCGGTCCCGTCCGCATCACCTACTTCGTGGGAGAGGTTGCAACAGAAGGGTTGACCTCAGGGCTCGGAAGCGGGTTACGTGCATTTTTTAGCTTCTTGAGTCTATTGAGCGTAGCCCTGTTCTTCATGAACCTCCTTCCCATACCGGTGCTTGACGGCGGTCAGATCGTGCTCTTCTCGATCGAAGGGTTGTCGCGGAGAGAGCTTCACCCGAAGCTGGTTTACGGCTACCAGATGGTTGGGATGATCATGGTATTCATGCTACTGTTTTTTGCGCTTTTTAATGATATCATTTTTTTGAGTGGACAATAGATCATGGAACGGATTGACCGGTTTCTGCGCCTACCAATACTTGCGCTGCTTCTGCTGACGACATTCGGTGTCTCCTGTGCTACCGCGGATGTTGCGGTACAGACCTCACATGTCGGTGCGATAAACGTGCTGGAATACCACGAGGAAACAAACTCCATCGTCTCCGGCGGAGAAGACGGGCGCATAAAGGTGTGGGACGTCGAACGGGAACGGATCATCCGGTCCGTGCAAGCGGGTGCGGCGCCCATCATCGAGTTGGCCCTCCATCCCGATAAGCCGCGGCTGACCACCATATCGACTCGGCAAGATTCAGGCTATCTTCTTCAAGCATGGGATATGGAAAACGGCGAGGAGCGCTTCTCGCATACCATCGAATCGCGCCCGCTGTTCCTCGGCTATTCGTCGAGCGGAGACTTCGTGTTCGTCTCTCAGTCTCGCAGCTCGGGGGTGAGATACTTCGACGAGGACACAGGAGAAGAGCTCGACTACCCCTCGGTCCCCCAAGGGATCGTGACCTATGCAACCGTAGGATCCAGCGGCAACACCGTTATGACCTACCTTGCCGGCGAGGGAGAGATTCTCTACTGGGATCTCTCCGAGAATCAAGTCGTGGGCGAGGCGGAAACGCTGCAGGGACTCCGAAACATGCAGGTTCTTCCGAACAAGCGATATGCGGCAGCAATGCACGACGGTGACCTCGTTGTCGTCGACATCGTGGAGGGCGATCTCATGGATCGTGTTCGCATCGATCGCGCGGAATACCTCACCGTAGCCGATTCCAGTAGTGAGATCGTACTGCTCGATTCAACCACGGACGGGCGTGAGATCAAGATCTATGAGTTCGACGGAGAGCACCTCGATCAAACGCAAACCCATCAAAATCCAACACTCGAAGACATGAGCGTTCTGACGCTCGCCGGCGCGAATCTATACGGCGGCACCAGTTCCGGCGAGCTCTTTGTTTTCGAGTCCACCGACGATAAAGAACGCCGCTTGGTTGAAAACGTCGTGGAGCCGATCAACGATATCACTCTTTCCGGCGACACCCTGTACGTCAACACCGACAATCGGATCACCGCCATTTCTTCCGACTTCTTCGCCTCACCGGAGGCAACGTTCAACGAGGTTGAAACGGTGCAAACCACCGAGGTCGAGAATCCTATTGACGGACCCGTTTCATTTCGCAGTCTCAGCGATGGGACAATACTCACGTGGGGCGCCGAGCGCGACCGCAGCTCCGACGTCTTTCGCCTCCAACCAACGGAGCCACACACGGCGGACGAAGAGGGCGACGACGAGGCGGAAACCGATGCGACGCACGGCGAGCTCAGCGATACCGATGAAACCTCGGCCGCCGACCAGCTCTCCGGCGAAGTGCCGGAATTCGAGCAGGTGCTCGCTATAGATTCGAGGGTACGCTCCATTACCGAGTTCGATGACACGCTACTCGTGCTTACCCGCGGAAGCCGCCTCCTTCAGCTCAGCCGACCCGATTTCGAAGAAATGATGCAGTACTCCGATATTGGAATAGAAGCAGCTTTAGGCACCGACACCTTCGGAATCGTCCTCGGCAAGACCAGTACGAGCGAGTTCGACGCCTCAGTTCTCACCATTAATCCGGAGACCCGCGAAACCGTCCCGCTCGACAGCGAGGCCTTTTTGGTCTTCGACCTCGTGCACGACGAGGAGAGCGGGAATCTGTTCGCGCTTGGCCTCACCCGCGACGAGCGCGTTCGCACCACGATTACCCGTTATGCCGGTTCCGCCGACCTTTCCCGCCCCGAGGTACTGCTCGACGTACCGGGAGAGTATCTCGACGGCAACATGGCGATCGCCCCCGGGGGTGAAGCCGTGTACACATCGGTCGGAAACGTCGGGATTACCCGTGTCACTGAAGACGGCAGCGAACGGTTCGGAAGCTCAACTCATGCTGTCGAGTACCTCCAAAACTTGGGAGGCCGCCTGTGGTCAATCAACAGGGACGGCAGCGCGAGTGTTTGGGACCCGGAAACCGGCGAGCTCATCGGAGATCTCTACTTTTTCGAAGACGGTGGTTGGGCTCTTCTCACCGGGGACGGGAATTTCTTTTCATCGTCTGATCAGGCCGACGAGTTTATCGAGGCCGTATCGGAGGATGAAACAACCGAGGCCTTCAAGTTGGAGTTGGCCGAGTAGCTTCTTGCCGGTGAGCTATGTCAGGTGTGATGGGGGATTCTCCCTGACGATGCGAATGGCCTCTTCCACCGCTCGTTCGACCTCGTCGTGGTGCTCTTGGTCGAGCTCCGGGGCATAGATTCTGCCGAGCAGCGTTGCACGATACATTGCGGGTACGTTGTTGAGCGCATACGCCGCCATATCGAGCACACATTCTTCGCTTCGACAGACGCCTTTGTTTCCCTCGAGCGCAAGTTGGCGCTCCAACTCGTTGATGACGAGGTTCTCGGCCTCGTTTTCCAACACGTCGAAATTGTACCGGTCTCGCAGAGCCATCGAATCATCCCCTCCTCGCGGCGTGGCGAACGTGCCGCCTATACCGGATCCTGTTTGAGCGATTCAAACTTCGTATACTTCGGTACGAACGCGATCTTTACCGTGCCGACCGGTCCGTTACGCTGCTTTGCTACCACAAGCTCGGTTTCCATGACACTCGGATGCTCATCGCCGCTGCGATCGCTCCCCCGTTCTCGGTGCAAAAAGATCACGACGTCCGCATCCTGCTCGATGGAGCCCGACTCACGAATGCTTGCCAGTGAGGGGCGCTTGCCCTCGGAGTCGCGGGTAAGCTGAGACAAGGCGATAATGGGCACCTTGAGCTCGCGCGCGAGCGCCTTTAGCGAGCGGGAGATCTCCGCAACTTGCTCGTGGCGTGGCAGCTCCATGTTCTCTGAGGCAATGAGGGTAATATAGTCGATAAACAGGATCCGGATCCCCTGTTGAGCGACCATACGCCGGGCCTGGGCACGAAGGTCGAGTAGGGGGATGTTGGGCGTATCGTTGATCCACAGCGGGGCGTCGTATATGAGCCCTGCAGCGTCGGTCAGGCTCTTAAAATCCGAGGGCTTGAGCATTCCCGTGCGGATGGTCTGCGAGCCGATGCGCGCCTCAGCGGCAATGAGCCGCTGCATGAGCGCCATGTTCGACATCTCAGCGGTGAAAAACCCGACCGGGACGTGATTGTGGATTGCCATGTGGCCGGCCATCGTCAACGCGAGCGCAGTCTTTCCCACCGAGGGTCGAGCGCCGATGACGATGAGCTCGGAGTCCTGGAACCCGCTGAGCATGTTATCGAGGTCGGGAAACCCCGAGGGAACACCGGTGTAGCTGTCTTTCGTCTTGTAGAGGCGCTCGATGGCCTCGACGGTCTCCTGGACGATGTCCTTGGCTTTCCGGAAACTCTCGCTGTGCTGTTTATCGGCGATATCGAAAATGCGGCGCTCGGCCTCTTCGACCACTTTTCGGCTTTCGCGCGTGTCGTCGTAGATGGTCGATATGATCTCGTTCGAGACCCGCAACAGCTTCCGGCGCAGGCTCGCCTCTTGGACGATGCGCGCGTAGTACTCCACGTTTGCACTGGTCGGAACAGCCCCGGTGAGCGACGATACGTAGGCCGCTCCACCCACCACGTCAAGCGCCCCTTCAGAACGGAGCTCTTGCGTGACGGTGATCATATCGATCTCTTCCGCGCGGTCGGAAATGTTGACTATTGCCTGGAAAATGCGAGCGTTCGCGTTACGGTAAAAGTCGTCCGCCCGGAGGTACACCAAAACTCGCCCGAGGGCTTCGGGATCGAGGAGGATCGCTCCGAGCGTCGCTGCTTCTGCCTCGGCGTTATGAGGCGGTACTCTGTCCTTGAGCGCCTCGCCGTTCATACTGACGAGTGCCTACTCCGTGTCTGCTTCACCCTCGGGCGAAGCTGCGTCTTCCGCCGCCTGAGAGGATTCCTCGCCGGATGGCTGGGGCTCGGCCTCAGTTTGCGTATCGCTCGAGGCACCGGCGGTTTGCGCTTCCGGTGTACCGGCGGACGCAGTCTCCTCGCTCGCCTCGGTTTTCTTTTCCGCAGTCTTTTGCCGGGCTGCACTCTTTTCGTCAGGCTCCACAACTACCTTCAGCTGAGCCTCTTCCTCGCCGTAGAGACGCACCCGCACGGTGTGAGTGCCGAGCATTTTGATAGTACCCTCGTCGATGTCGATCTTCTTGCGCTCTACATCCACGCCGCGCTTTTCGAGCTCTTCAGCGATGGTTTGACTGTTGACCGAACCGAATAACTTGCCCTTTTCGCCTGCGGTCATTTTTATGGTCACCGGCTCATTTTCGAGCCGCTCGCGCGTCGACTTTGCCTGCTCGCGCTTGTCTTCTTTTCGTTTTTCGATGGTTGCGCGGCGACTCTCGAGAAGGGCCAAGTTCTGACGCGAATACGGCATGACGATGCCCTTCGGGATCAAGTAGTTACGCGCATAGCCCGGAGCTACGTCCTTTACGTCCCCTTCTTCGCCCAGATTCGTAACGTCGTTATTGAGTATAACTTTCATTTCCCCTCAAGCTCCTTTAGCTGGTTCGAAAGTGTATCCAGGTCTCCGCTAAACCCAGTCCCGGAACACCCAGGAACACCAGTATATTTGCTCCCGGTATTGCCAACAATATCAAAAGCGCTGCCGCAACAGCGATGCGAATACCTCGCGTTACCTCGTAGCGGTCCAGCAGTGACCATATGATTCCCAGCCCCTGCGCCGCGTACAGCAACAAGAGAATGAACAGCGCATTCCACACGAGATGCTCGAACACGCCCAGATTCGTACCCAGGCTCAACAGCGCACCCCCCGATGCACCAACCATCGCCCAGATGAATGTCTCGGGGAGGTGAAAGCTCCGCAGCCGAAACGGCTGCACACCGAGCGTCGTGGCCGCAATGAGCCGGCCTATGTACCAACTTGTCGAAAGCACGAGCGCATAGGCAAAAAGATACGTGCTCAAAAGCAGGTCCAACACGGCATCCATGAGCCCGTCTACCGTAGCGAACCTTCCACCAGCTTCGGCGTCGGCGCCCTCACCGACAAACATCTCATGCAAGACCTCGAATTGTCCACGGAGGGCTTGCATCGCGATCTCACTCGAGCTTATCCAGATGATGATCGGCACGCTCACCGCACCGACCACCATTATCGCCTGCACCAAACGGTACACACGCCGTACGCCTACAATCAGTCGTGTTTCGAGCAAGTACAGTCCCGCGAGAAACGCTGCCGGAGAGAACATCTCCATAAGCAGAACCGCGGCGTCCCAGTCCACCCCGAGGCGGGAAAACCCGACGATTCGACTGACAAGGATGGTAAGGCCGGTAACGACGCTCGCCATTCCCAGCCAGTCCGGCCCCCGCCGTCGGCTCAGCACCTCCAGCGGGACGAGGAACACAAAAACCAACAGTGCCGACTGATATAGGAACGCCGAAAGCAGCGACAGTCCAATCGCCTCTACCCAGACATTCCGCGCGTTCATTAGCCCATCGGCAGAAGGGCCAGGTACCGAGCTCGCTTTATTTCGCGAATGAGGCGACGTTGATTCTTCGCAGAGGTGCCGGTAATTCGGCGGGGGAGAATCTTGCCGCTGTCGGTGATGAACCTTCTCAGTACATCGGGACGCTTATAGTCGATTGTAAGGTTCTGCGCCTTGATCTTGTCGATCTTGCGCCGAAAATACACTTTCCCGCGACCGCGATAGCCTCCGGCCCCCCCGCTGGGGCGATTACCGCCGCCGCGGTCTCCGCGATCTCCGCCTCGGTCTCCGCCTCGGTCTCCGCCGCGGTCTCC
>JAWLED010000035.1:7391-25957 GCA_041686235.1 Spirochaetia bacterium
GCTTCCGGCTGCGGGGCCGCCGGCTCGGGATTCTCCCGCTTCTGGTCCGTATCTTGAGTCTGATTCTCTTCGTTTTGTGGGGTCTCTTCAGCCATATTATCCTCCTATCCTAGAACGGAACATCGTCGTCGAAGGTGTCGTTATCGGCGGGTTGTGGCCCGGTCTCTCCGCCGTACCCGGAGCCCGAAAAGTCCGGGCGGCCTTGCTCGGGGGCTCCCGGGCCGCTACCTGCTCCGCCACCGGAACCACCAAGCAGCTGCAGGTTGACCGCATGAACCTTGACTTTCGTACGTGTCTGCCCCTCTTTTTCCCAGCGGTCTTGGCGCAGCTCGCCCTGCACACCGAGTTGTTTACCCTTTGTTACGTATTGATGGACCTTTTCGGCGCCGGAACGGATGTATTCGACGTCGAAAAAGTTGGCCTCGTCGGTCCACTGGTCTCCCTGGCGACGGCGCCGGTTGATGGCCAAACTGAACGTCAGAATGGGCGTGCCGCTGTTCGCATAGCGTAGCTCCGCATCCCTGACGACTCTGCCGACGAGCACGACCTGATTGATGTCGGCCATGGTTAGCCCTCCTGCCGAACCAACAAGAACCTGAGCATGTCGATTTTCAGTTTTAGGCTATCTTCGACTTGTTGTACCGAGCTTGGCTCCAACTCTACAACGAAGAGGTAATAATGGCCCTGGCTGGTTTTTTTGATGGGATAGGCCAGCGTTCGCCGACCCATGTCTTCTTCTTTGGAAATTGTGGCGCCCATGTTCTGCAACTCGCTGCGCGTGGCGTCGCGAGCCGTATTGAACGCCTCGTCTTCGGGGCGGAACACACATACCGCCTCGTACGTTCTCATTAGGTCCTCCTTGTGGACTAAATGACCATCGATCTAACCGACAATGGTAAAGAGGTTACGGCAAGCTACTACAACGCAACGCGCCGTGTCAAGTGTAGTGTCCGGAAGGTCGATACTGTCATCGGAATGAATCCGCGCATAAATTACGACGACAACATATTCTTGCTGCAGACGATGGTAAAAACGCTTCGCTCGGCATTGACCCTGGATGTAGACCCCGAGATGTTCAAGGACAAAATCCTCGAGGACATCTTCTTTATCGACTCGACGTTCATGAAGATATTCTCGCAATTGCGTGACAATCCCAATCTCATCCGCCGGGCAGAGTACCTCAAGGCGTTGTTACGTGCGGAAACCTCGTTTCTCGAGCTGCTAAACGATACCATCTCTGCACAGCGCCCCCTTGCAGAGAGCCTTTCACCCTTTAGTCACAAGCTACGCGCCTCCCGCGACTCCCATGCCAACACCGTATCGGAAATACAAGGCATCTTACGAGACCCCGAGGAGCAATCCCTCGAGGAAGACGTCGTGTCCCAACAAGAGCTCAACTTTCTCTTACAGGAACAGGGCGACGACAGCGACGAGTCCGGTGAAGACCGGTAGCATCTTCGACGCTGAGAGGGTATGCTACAAGCCATATGGACAGGCTTCGCAAGACTAAGATCGTATGCACGCTGGGACCCGCGGTCGACGAAATCGAGAGCATGAAACAGCTCCTCCGGGCAGGGATGAACATTGCCCGCTTCAACTTCTCCCACGGTGATCATCAAGAACAGGCGGAACGTCTCAAGATGATTCGGCGCGCAAGCGAGGAAACCGACATTCCCGTCGCCATCCTCCTCGACACCAAAGGGCCCGAAATCCGTACGGGAGTCATGAAAAACGACGCAAAGCTCCCGCTCGAGCCGGACGACCGCATTACCATCACTACCGAAGAGGTGGCCGGGACGGCACAGCGGGTCGGCATCACCTACAAACAATTGCCCCACGAAGTCGGGGCGGGTAAGCACATTTTCATAGCGGACGGGCTCATCGATCTCGAGGTCATCGAGGTGGAGGGCACCGAGGTGCACTGCGTCGTGCGAAGCGGCGGAACGCTCGGCAGCCGGAAAAACGTAAACATACCCGGGGTCCGCGTCTCTCTGCCGGCATTAACCGAAAAGGACAAATCGGATATCGACTTTGCCGTCGATCACGACATGGACTTCATCGCCGCTTCGTTCGTGAGAAAACCCTCCGACGTTGCCGAAATACAACGCATTCTCCAAGAGCGAGATTCCCACATTCACGTCATTGCCAAGATCGAGGACCAAGAGGGGCTCGATAACATCGAGGAGATCATCGAAGTCTCCCAAGGTATCATGGTAGCGCGGGGGGATCTCGGCGTTCAGCTCAGCACCGAACAGATCCCTCTGGCGCAGAAACGCATCATCGAGGCGTGTAACAAACAAAACAAGCCGGTGATAACCGCAACGCAAATGCTCGACTCGATGATCCGCAATTCCTACCCTACTCGAGCCGAGCTCACCGACGTTGCGAACGCCATTTTCGACGGCAGTGATGCGGTTATGCTCTCCGGGGAGACCGCAAGCGGCGCCTACCCGACCCGTGCGACCGAAACGCTGCATCGCATCGCGATGGCAGTGGAAGAATCGCCGGAGTATCTGAGAAAGTGCGAGAAATACTTTTCGTATCAGCAGTCGTCGCCGGACATCGGGCACGCCATTGCCAAAGCAGCCTACGTGGTTGCCGGCGATATCGAGGCGAGCGCAATCGTTGCACCGACGGTTCGAGGCAACACGCCTCGGTTACTGAGTAAGTTCAGACCGGCGGCAAACATTATTGCGGTAACCACCTCCGAGACCGCCTATCGCCAACTGTTGCTTCCGTGGGGCATCTTCCCCATTCTCTCCGAGCACGTTACCGACTCCGAGCTCATGATTCAAAAGGCCCTCCAGCGCTCGCTCCATCGCGGGTACGTAGAACGCCTCGACAAGGTGGTAACCGCGGCCGGCATTCCGGTGAACTCGCCGTTCCCCATGAACACGATCAAAGTTCACTTTCTCGGAAACATCCTCAACCGTGGACATAAGGCCCTCGGCCATACGTGCTCCGGTCGTATTGTGAAGGCGCCGACCCTCGAGCAGGCTCGGCGCACGCTCAACAACACCGGAGACGAGATTCTGTTGACACAGAACCTCGAGCCCGAGCATCTTCCCCTTCTCGAATCACTGGTCGGGGTCATTGTCGAGGACGAAAGCTATGTCTCCCTCGAAGAGGTACGCGATGCCAATCCGGGTATCGTTCTCATTTCCGAGGTCCCCGATGCGGTGGACAAGTTAGAGGACAATCAAATCGTGAGTTTGGACGGCGGCGAGAAAATCGTCTACGAGGGCCTTTTATAGGAACCGCGCGCGAGGGAGCGTACACATGGCCGAACGGCAAACCGTGTCATACCACGGCAAAGTAGAGGAGCTCTCCCTTCTTTTTGAAATAAGTCAGCTGCTCGACCAGAGCGTCGACCTCGACCGTGTTATCCATCCGGTGTTGCAGGCGCTTGCGAATCGACTCGAGATGCAGCACGCAGCAATCACCCTGCTCGACCGGAAGACCGGCGAGCTCTCCATTGAAGCAGCCTACGGGTACTCGACGAGCGAGCAGGCTCGCGGGCGCTATCAACTCGGAGAAGGCATTACCGGGAAAGTCGTGCAAAGCGGTGAGTCACAGATTATACCGCGGGTCGGCGACGACGAGCTGTTTCTCAACCGCACCGGAGCCCGGAGAGACCAAGACGACCTCGCGTTCATTTGCGTGCCCATAAAGCTCGGCAATGAAACCATCGGCGCGCTCAGCGTCGATTGTGATCCGGCGGAACAGGAGACCCTCGAGGGGCTCGCGAAATTTCTCTCCATCGTTACGTCTCTTATCTCCCAGGCGGTGAATCTCAGGCGCAATATTCTCGAGGAGAAACGGAGGCTCGTCGAGGAGAACACGCGGCTTCAGAACGAGCTCCGTTCTAAGTTTCGCCCCTCGAACATCATTGGGAACTCCCAAGCACTACAAGAAGTCTTCGACATGATTGCGCAGGTCTCACGCAGCGAGGCCACCGTGCTTGTTCGCGGAGAGAGCGGTACCGGCAAAGAGCTCGTGGCTCACGCGATCCACTACAACAGTCCCAGAGCGGACAAACCCTTCATAAAGGTACACTGCGCAGCCCTACCCGAAACGATTATCGAGAGTGAGCTCTTCGGGCACGAAAAGGGCTCGTTTACCGGCGCCGTCAGCGCGCGGAAGGGAAGGTTCGAGCTTGCCCACGGAGGTACCATTTTTCTCGATGAAATCGGCGATCTCGCTCCGATGACGCAAGTCAAACTGCTGCGCGTGCTGCAGGAACGACAATTCGAGCGCGTCGGCGGCAATGAAACCATTCGCACCGACGTGCGGGTAATCACCGCCACAAATCGGAATCTCGAGCAGCTCATGGATCAGGGAACATTTCGCGAAGACTTGTATTACCGCCTGAATGTCTTTCCCATTCACCTTCCGCCGCTGCGGGATCGCAAGAGCGATATTCTCCTTCTCGCTGATCACTTCGTGGAGAAATATGCGGAGAAAAACAACAAGGATATTCAACGTATCTCTACGCCCGCCATTGACTTGCTCTCGAGCTATCACTGGCCGGGAAATGTCCGCGAGCTGGAGAACGTGATCGAGCGCGCCGCCGTCCTGAGCGTCGACGGGGTGATCCACAGTCATCATCTCCCACCGACACTGCAGTCGGCGGAGTCGACGGGAACCGGTGTGAGCGGCTCGCTTCAAGATCAACTCGACAACCTGGAACGAGAGCTGGTAATCGATGCGCTCAAATCATCCAAAGGAAACATGGCCAGAGCAGCCAAACTCCTCCAAATCAGCGAGCGCATTATGGGGCTGCGGGTGCGCAAGCACAACATCGACCCCAAGAAATACGGTACGAACGCGTAGGACGAAAGCGCCAATCCTACATTTTTGTACTGCGATTATGCCGATACTACCTTTTTGAAGCCCCTCGTGCCGTCTCGCCTGCCGCTGAGCCGGTACGTAACTCTCTTACTCAACGCGTTTTAGCGCGACCACGCGGGCCCTCCGGAAACTTGGCATCCCTTTTGCTGTGCTGTCCCCAACAGTTTATTTTAAGGAGGGTATGCTTGATGAAAGCACGATTGTTCACCCTATTCGTCATTTTCGGGTTGTTGTTCGGCGGCGGATCCGCCGTGGCCCAAGAGCAGTCCACCGAAGAGGCGCTCGAGCTCTACGCTCAGGCGTTTGATATGATATGGCTCATACT
This sequence comes from Spirochaetia bacterium, assembly GCA_041686235.1. Lineage (GTDB taxonomy): Bacteria > Spirochaetota > Spirochaetia > DSM-27196 > PWMO01 > JAAAOH01. Next base: position 12,568 of record JAWLED010000035.1, read on the forward strand.
CGCAGCCGCGCTCGTATTCTTCATGCAAGCCGGCTTTGCCATGGTCGAGACCGGGCTGACTCGCGCGAAAAACGCCGGCAACATTCTCATGAAGAACTTGATGGACTTCTCCGCCGGCGCCGTAGCCTTCTGGGCGGTCGGCTGGGCGTTGATGTACGGCGCCCCCAGCCTCGGTGGAATCGTCGGGGGAAACGGGTTCTTTCTCAACTATTCCGAGGAAGCAATGTCCGCCTACGGCGTGAGTGAGATGTCCTCAATTTTTCGCGACTGGATGTTCCAGGTGGTCTTTGCCGCCACCGCCGCAACCATCGTGTCGGGCGCAATGGCCGAGCGTACGAAGTTTGTAGGCTATCTCGTCTACAGTGTGTTTATCTCGGGGCTGATCTATCCCATTTCCGGCCACTGGATCTGGGGCGGTGGATGGCTGGCCGAGCTCGGTTTCCATGACTTTGCCGGAAGCACCGTTGTGCACTCCGTTGGAGCGTGGGCGGCGTTGATCGGCGCGGTGATACTCGGACCTCGGAAAGGCAAGTACGTTCGCCTTAACGGACAAGTGAGCGTGCGGGCGATCCCCGGGCACAGCATGCCGCTTGCGGCACTCGGCGTTTTCATTCTGTGGTTCGGATGGTACGGGTTCAACGCGGGAAGTACGCTTTCCGGCACCGACCTCACCATAGCACACGTTGCCACCACTACGACGCTTGCCGCCTCCACCGGCGCAATCGGAGCGATGGTTACGTCGTGGACCTGGTTCGGTAAACCTGATCCGTCGGTGGCTCTAAACGGCGCGCTGGCCGGGCTGGTAGGTATTACCGCCGGCACGTGGGTGGTCAGCCCCTTCGGTTCGGTCATAATCGGCCTTCTTGCCGGTGTTATCGTAGTGGCGTCGGTGGAGTTTCTTGATAAGGTGCTCCATGTCGACGACCCTGTTGGTGCCGTATCGGTGCATGGTACCGCCGGCGCCTGGGGAACCATTGCGGTAGGGTTGTTCGCCGACGGCGTGAATGACCCGGACATGGTCGGCCTGTTCTATGGCGGCGGGGCCGGACAGTTGGGTATACAGGTTATCGGTGTACTTGCCGTCTTTGCCTATGTAGTCGTTGCGGCGCTCATCCTGTTCGGTATCCTCAAGGCTCTGGGAATCCTACGGGTTTCCGAGAAAGAAGAGCTGCAGGGCCTGGACATCGGCGAGCACGGCGTGGAGTCCTACAGTGGATTCCAGATCTTCACTTCGATGTAAAGGAGGTCAAGCACGATGAAATTGATCATTGCATACATACAGCCACACAAGCTCAGTGACGTCAAAGAGGAGCTTTTCAAGGCTGAGGTTTACAAAATGTCGGTGACCAACTCGATGGGCGCCGGCCGGCAAAAGGGCTACACCGAGCACTACCGAGGTGTCGATATCGAGGTGAACTTGCTCAAGAAAGTGCGGATCGAGATCGCGGTAAACGACAACTTCGTTCAGCCTACCGTGGACGCGATCGTCTCGGGAGCTCGGACGGGTGAGATCGGAGACGGTAAGATCTTTGTGTTACCGCTGGAAAACTGCGTTCGGATTCGCAGCGGAGAAACGGGTACCCAGGCAATCGGTTAGATCGCCTCGGGGAGATGGTAGTGTAATGTGGGCGGGGATTCGATCCCCGCCCTTTTTGCGTCCGCGCTCCTGCGCTACAATGGTGCGCGTGAATGGAAAAGAGATGGCCGAAGGCTCGGCCCCGGAAAACAGGACGGCCGCCGAGCGCAAAGCTGAACTCGAAAAACGGTGTCCGGAGATTTCCCCCGAGTTGATTGCCCGGGTGGTCGAACGCTTTCCCCCCCACTACTTCGAGCGGTTTTCCGACGCCGAGCTTGCCGAGCACCTCGGAGCCCTTGCCACGCTCTCGTCGAAGGAGCCGGTGCAGGTGCGCGTGCAGCAAGCCGCCGATGGTGCCGAAGTAACCTTCTTCTCCTATGACGCTCCCGGTGAGTTTTCGGTGCTCGCCGGTCTGCTTTCGGCAACCGGCTTTGATATTGCCTCCGGCCAGGTATATACCGAAGGCCGACCGGATTCCTCCACCCAGAGCCGGCCGCTCGAGCACAGGAGACACCGCAGAGCTCAGCACACGCGCCACGGTGCACGGGCCGGCGCCCGTTCGTGGTATCGACGGGCAAGCGCTGCCTCGACGACATCTGAACAGAGCGCCGGTCGATTCATCGTCGATCACTTTTTCGGTCACCTCAGAGGCCCGTTCGACTCGTGGAAGAGCGAGCTGACCGACAAGGCCCGGGAGTTCCTGACCCTCATACACACGGGGGGAGAAAATCAATTTGACGAGGTAAAGCGCCGCATTACCGAAGAGGTTGCAACGGCGCTCGACCGATTCCCGGTACGCCAAGAGCAGGCGCTCTACCCCGTAGACGTTGCCGTTGAGCCACATGAGGGTACGACGCGCATGCGGGTTACCGGAGTGGATACGCCGTTTTTCCTCTACGCGCTCTCCAGTGCCCTCGTGCTTCATAACATGTCCATCGAGCGGGTAGAGATCCACACCCGCGGCGAGCAGATCGAGGATCTTTTCGAGTTCGTCGACAGCTCGGGACGAGCGGTCACCGACGAACGGCGTCTCAACCAGCTGCGCCTTTCGGTGGCATTTACCAAACAGTTCACCTACTTTCTCACCGTCGCACCGGACCGGTACCAAGCCCTCCTGCGTTTCGAGCGCCTCATTCAAGACTTTCTTACCCTCTCCGAACGCGACCAGCTCGACGCCGTCCTCTCGAGCCCAAAAGTACTCCAAGATCTTGCACGGCTCCTCGGGGCGAGTGACTTCCTGTGGGAGGACTTCATCCGCCTGCAACACGAGCAACTGCTCCCGTTGCTCGAACAGTCCAAAGAGAAAATCCTGAGCCATTCTCCCGGGGAGATCTCTCAGCTACTCGAATCCGAGCTCAGCCGCGCGGAGACCTTCGAGGAGAAGCGACGCATACTCAACGATTTCAAAGATCATGAAATCTATCTCGTGGATCTCGACCATATTCTCCACGGCGAGCTCGACTTCTTTTTCCTCAGCTCTCGCCTTACCGCTCTCGCCGAGGCGGTAGTCGAGGCCGCGGTGCGCATATGCAGAGAAAAGCTCACGCGGCGCTACGGCACGCCGAGAACGGTGGCCGGTATTCCGGCGCACCTTGCGGTGATGGGGCTCGGCAAGCTCGGCGGCGAAGCGCTCGGGTATGCTTCCGACATCGAGATGATGTTTCTCTACAGCGACGCCGGCGAAACCGACGGGGGCGGCGGCGGTAGTCATGGCGGCGGCGGGGGCGGCAACGGCGGCGACGGCGGGGGCAGCGCCGACAACACAGAGGGCATGGAGTCGATTCGAAACGCGGAGTTCTTTGCCCATCTCGTCGGTGAGATCACCTCCTTTATAGAGGCCAAGCGAGAAGGCATTTTTCAGGTGGACCTCCGCCTGCGTCCGTACGGAGCGGCGGGAGCGACGGCGTCGAGCCTTGCTCAGTTTTCCCGGTATTATTCCGGCGAAGCTTCGAGCCTCGAGAAGCTCGCGCTCGTGCGCATGCGCCGGGTCGCCGGGGACCCGGAGTTCGGTGCGCGCGTGGAGCGACTGCGCGACGACCTCGTCTACGCGGCCGACAGTATCGACGTGGCCGAGCTCAAGCATCTGCGTGAAGTGCAGCTCAAGTCGAAAGGCCGCCGAGGCGCTCTCAACGCAAAGTTCTCTCCCGGAGGGCTCGTGGACCTCGAGTACAGTGTGCAGATACTCCAGGTAACCCTCGGCAGAGCAAACCCAAAGCTGCGCACCCCCCGCATTCATGTGGCGTTGCGAGAGCTGGTTGCCGCGGGGGAATTGGACGCCGCCGAAGCCGATCGACTCGTTGAGGCCTACCACTTTCTGCGAAAACTCATAAACGGCTTGCGGATGCTCAGAGGCAATGCGAAAGATTTGTTTCTGCCCGCGGTCGACTCGCTGGAATATCAGCATCTGGCCCGGCGCATGGGGTACCAGGGGAAAGAACGCCTCGGACCGGCGGAACAACTCCACGTGGAGTTCGAAACGCGCACGGCACAAGTGCGCGTGTTCGTCGAGCGCGAACTGGGACGCGATGCGCTGCCCGGCTCACCGCAGGGAACGATTGCAGATATCGTCCTCGCCGATGAGATTTCCCCGCAGCGGGCGGCCGCTATCCTGCGCTCCGGGGGGTTCACAAACACCGAGCGCAGTCTGCGAAATCTCCGTGGTCTCGCAGGAGACGGGAATCGAAAGTACCTCTTTGCCGAGCTCTCGATTCTTGCCTGGGATGTGTTTACGCGGGTTCCCGATGCCGATCTGGCTCTCAACAACTGGGAAAAACTCGTGGCCTCACAGGAGGAACCCGAAGCGCACTTTCGAGAGCTCGTTCACCAACCCCAACGTCTGGAGATACTCCTCACGATTCTTGCCACCAGCCAATTCCTCTCGGACACCCTCTTTCGCGACCCCGAGTTGCTCGGCTGGGCGACCACCCCGTCGGTTATCGGGGCTCTGCGTCGAGAAGAGGATATGCAGAAGGACCTTGCGAGAATCGAGGCCTCGAGCACCACCCGAGACGAGTGGCTGGACGAAGTCCGCCGGTTTCGCCGCAGGGAGATCCTGCGCATCGGAACCCGCGACATCTGCCTCGGAGTAGAGCTTCCGGAGGTTACCAAAGAGCTTTCGAATCTCGCACGCACGATAGTCTCGCAGTCTCTCCAACGGATTCTCCGCGCCTATTCGCAGGCCGACCCGCACCGATTTGCCGTGTTGGCCTTCGGCAAGCTCGGGGGAAACGAGCTGAACTATAGCTCGGACATCGACCTTCTCGCGGTCTACGATCCGGATCCTCGAGCCGACCCGGGCAACGAACGACATGTGTACACCTCCGTCATGACCGAGCTCAATCAGGACCTCACTGAGCACACCGTAGAAGGGTACCTGTATCGCGTAGACCTCAGACTCCGACCCTACGGCTCGTCGGGTATGCTCGTGTATCCACTCCAAGCCGCCATCCGCTACTACCACAGCCAGGCGGCTCCGTGGGAACAGCAGGCTGCCATAAAGCTCGGTCCCGTTGCCGGCAATCTCGAGTTGGCCCGCAGGATGGTGGCGGAAACCCACAGAGCCATTCCAACGCAGATCGATCCACAGTCGCTGAGCGCCGGCATCCGCCGCCTCCGCGAGCAAAAGACACGGCGACTCGAGGCAGAGGAATCGATTGTCGACGTTAAGGAGGGCCGCGGAGGTATCCGCGACATAGAGTTTCTCGTCCAGGGCCTGCAGCTTCTGTATCTCGGCGCCGGTGAGACAGGCGGCCTCGCCGGCGCCGGCCCCGGCCACGCGGGCGAAGCCGGCGCCGGCGACCATGGTGGGCCGGAACGGATTCTCGAGCCAAACACCCTCGACGCAATAGAGGATCTGCGCTCGCGCGGGATCCTCGAAGAGAAGACAGCCTCGCAGCTTCGATCAGATTACATTTTTCTGCGTAAAGCCGAGCATGTCTTGCAGATCGCCGCCGACCGCCAGGTACACAGCCTCAGCCCGGATGGCGAAGAGGCAGACGTCGTTGCCAGGCGCATGCAGCAGGCCCAAGCCATGACCACCGACTTCTGGCCGCGCCTGCGGGAAACCCTCGAACGAGTACATGCATATTACGATGAAATGCTCATCCCCCCGCAGCAGGGCGACTAGGAGTTTTCCTGCTCGAAGCGGTCGATGATCTCAGGAAACTCGAAGGTGACACGACCGTTTTCGTCGAACTCCATGCGCACGCGCACATTGTCTACCAGGCCCTGCAACAGCTCTTCGGCTTGGCTGACGTCGACACCCAGCTCGATGACGACATCGGAGACTGTGAGTTTTCCGCCGAGCTTTCGCGCGAGTTGGAAGATCCGAGCCTCGGGGCTGCGCCCATTGCGGGGCGCCCCGTAGAGCTCGTTGAGGAGGTCCGTGCTATCACGCCCGTATCCCGGCATGTAGCGCCGATCTGAGTTGTCCATTGACCGGAACATACTAGCCCCGGCTCGCACCGCTACTGCGGCAACGAACAACGGAAGGATGAACAGAAACGGAAATCCAAACCAGAAAAACACCGTATCCTCTCCTAACTCATAGTATAACGCGCCGTCCGCACAAAATAAAGTGTGGGATATGGGAGCGTGTTGATACGTAACGCCTCACGGTCTTGGCCCCACTCCTAGCGGTTTGCGGCCTTCAAACGAGCGGCCGCCTCACGATAGCGCTCATAGCGCTCTCCGTAGAACTCGAATGCCGCCGGATCCGGCGATATTCGTTCGCGGATCTTGACCATCCGCTCGCTCGCCTCGAAGAGGCTCGAGCAGGCGTTGATACCAACCATACCGCAACAGGCGTTTCCCACCAGCTCGGCATCTACCACCGCGGGCACGAGGATCTCATGCCCGCCTATGTCGGCTTTCATGCGGTTCCACACGCCGTTTTTCGCTTGACCGCCACAGACGCGAAGCGCTTCGACCTCGCAGCCGGCTTCAGAGAGAAGCTCGAGCGAGTGGCGCACCGCAAAACCAAGCGACTCCACCACCGCTCGTCCGAGCTCCGCCTTCCCGTGCCCCGGATTGAGATGCAAAAACGCACCGTCCGAGAAGTTCCACCCTTCACGCTCGTTGATGGAGGGGAAAAACAGCGGTGCGCTCGCCTCCGCGGGGCCGGCGCGGGCGCCGGTGGCCCGGATTTCTTCGAGCAGTTCTACGTACCCCTTCTCCTGTTGACCGGTGACCACGCGGAGCCATTCGAAGGCGCTGCCGGTAGACTCGAGAATGGCGGCAACATTATAGAAGCCCTCGCGCACGTGGGGCAGCGTGCGCAGCCGCGGAGTTCTGATCGGCTCGGTAGAACAGAAATTGATCCCTTCCGAGGTGCCCGCCCGGTCACAGGTCCGTCCCGGCGCCAGACTGGCCGTCCCGATGAGGCTCATGAGAAAGTCCGAGCCGCCGGCAACCACCGGCACCCCGGCCGGAAGCCCAAAACGCTTCGCTGCGTCCTCTCGTACAACCCCGATGCGCTCACCGGAACACACGAATGGGGGAAAGCGGGCGGGGTCGAGACCGTACGCCGAAATGGACTCGGAGTTCCAGATGTATGGAATAAAGGCTTCGTTGGGCGTTATGGTAATTGCTTCTCCGGTCAACAGAAAATCCAGATACTCGGGAAGAGAAAGCACGTAGCGAGTGCGCTCGTAGACCTGCGGCGCTTCGTGCATGAGCCAGGCCGCCTTCGGCAAAAAGAACGACGGCTGTCCCGCTATGGGGCGCTCACGGCCATCGTTCCACACCAACACCGGCTCGAGCGCCCCGCCCTCCTCGTCTACCGGAACGATTGTCGGGCCGTGACCGCTTACCACGATCGCGTCGAGATCCGAGAGGGGCCCCACATTAGCCAACACGCGCTCGATCGCGCCGTGGCGCCGGTCCCGATTCCATACGGAAACCTCGCGCGGATGGTTTAGGACGTGTTCTCGTGCTATGCCGAGCACTTGTCCGTCGCCGTCGACCCGAGCAGCTTTTACCGTAGATGTACCAATATCGAGTGCCAGTATGAGCGGTGCGCTCGAAGCTGTGGCGGCCACTATTCCCCCTGCCGCGAGAAGTGCGGCAAACGGTAGCACATCCCAATACCCGGGTCAACATTCACGCTTCCCCCTGATATGATACCACCATGCGCAGCCACATCGTCATGTTCGCCCTGTTCGCCGTGCTCGCCGGTCTGCTCTCGCAGAGCCTCTCTGCCGCCGGAAACCAAGGCACCGATGAGAGCCGGGCCCGAGTCGTCTCGATACTCGTGCCGGCCGATCCCGACACCTACCCGCTGTATTCCTCGGTGGTGGCATCGGTGGAAACGGTTACCAATTCCCTGCCCGACTATGAGACCACGGTTAGCGTCTATACGGGCGAGGATCCCGACGCGCTCGCCGAGGCGGCGCGTGCCGAGGGCGTCGAGCTCGTTGTCGCTGCAGGCTCCCCGCTCAATGCGCCTGCCGCCCAAGCGGCATCGCAATACCCCGAGGTTGCCTTTCTCATGATTGACGGAGCCATTCCCGACGCTGAAAACGCGGCGAACCTCCTCATAAACCGCAGAGAGCAAGCGTATCTCGCCGGCTTCATCGCCGGCATGCGCCTGTCCGATCTCCTCGAAGATGACGAGCCCGGCCGGGCGGGGCTACTCTTTGGATCAGGGCTTCTCATGGGCGAAAATGTCGTGCAGCCGGCATATCGGCTCGGTGTGCGAGCGGCACGCACGCACAACGATATCATGGTACGACGACATGGACGCGACATCTCCGAGGATGAGCTCGAGCGGAGCTTCGCCGCTTTGCAACGCGAAAACGTACCGGTCATCGTGCCGTTCCACTATCATAACGTCAGCAAGATCGCCGGGGCGGCGGGAGAACGCGGCTTCGATATTATCCGCCTGGACAACCCCGACCCCGATACCGCGTCGAGTCAAACATTGGCAGCTATCGCCGTTGATATCGAAGAAACGGTTTCACAAATGGTGCGAGATATTCTCGAAGACGGGCCGCAGGAGGTCGGAACCGTTCGGGCCGATTTCCGCTCCGGAGCCCTCTTTTTGGAGGACGATTTTTCGCGCTTCGAAGATGCACTGAGCGAGAGCAGCCGTGAGGCGATCGCTCACATGAGCGAGCGGCTTGCCTCCGGCGAGCTAACGCTTCCCTTCGAGGGTATCTACGTCCCTGTTGATTGAAGAATCACCGCGCCGGGGAGCCGCGGCGGCGCGGGGCGCTGTGAGCCCTGGCGGCGCCCGGAGCGCCGGGGGCGCGCGCTCTTCACGGGATGCGCGCCGGTTCCGGCGCAAGCTCCACATCCGCGCCGGCCAACGCAGCTACCGCCTTGCTGAGCCGTGAAGAGCGCGCATCGAGGCGGGTGCGGGCCGCGTCCAACCGCTCGCGGGGCGCGGATAGGTTGAGGTTGCCGGGGGCGCCGGTCGAGCCGCGGCGCGAGAGCGCCTCATCGGCGTCGGGCGCCGACACCTCATCGAGATTCGTGCCGATACGGCGGTAGGCTTCCCGGAACGGGACCCCCTGCATTACCAATTCGAGCGCGGCGTCGGTGGCATACACCTCGGCAGGTATGGCGCGGCGCATGGCCTCCCGGTCGATTTCGAGCCCCGAAACCGCCGCCTGCATTGCATCGATACACGCATTCGCCGTATCGACACCGCGCATAAACGGGCCTTTCGTCTCCTGGACGTCACGGTTGTAGCCCGAGGGGAGCGATCCCATAACGCTCTTGATCTGTTGTGCATACGCGCCCAAACCGGAACACTTAGCCCGCACGAGCTCGAGCACGTCGGGGTTTTTCTTCTGCGGCATGATGCTCGAGCCGGTACACAGCGACGGGGGCAGCGACACGTAGCCGATCTCCGGAAGAGAAAAGAACATGAGGTCCGCCGCGCCACGAGAGAGCGTCATCCCGACCTGGTCGAGAGCGTCGAGGACGATGGCCTCGCCTTTGCCGCGCGAGCCCACCGAGTAGAGCACGTTGTTCTGCACCCGCGAAAAGCCGAGAAGCTCGGCGGTCAACTCGCGGTCGAGCGGAAGCGGAACGCCATAGCTTGCCGCCGCGCCGAGCGGACACTGGTCGTGAAAGTCGTAGGCCCCTTCGAGAAGCGCAACATCGTCTATGAGCTCTTCGGCCATCGCCGAGAGCCACAACCCAAAGGTCGACAGCATGGCCGGCTGCATATGCGTGCGGCCGGTCATTACGGTTTTGCTCTCCTGCTCGGCGCGGGTCAAGAGTGTCTCGGCAAGCGCTAAGAGCCGCTCGGTTGTTTGGTCGATCGCGCGCCGCGCATAGAGGCGAAGTGCCGTTGTTACCTGATCGTTTCGCGACCGACCGGTGTGCACCTTCTTTCCGACCTCGCCGAGTTGCTCGACAAGATCGTTCTCGATGGCCGTGTGGCCGTCCTCGTCGGCCTCGGTCACGCTAAACTGGCCCGTGCCGTAGCGGTCGAGCACCGCACAAAGCGCCCCTACGAGCTCCTTGCGCTCCCCCGCCGAGATGATCCCGGCTGCTTCGAGGCCCCGCACGTGGGCGATGCCGGCTACGCAGTCGGCCGGTATGAGCCGCCGGTCGAGGACGTAGTCCTCTCCGACGGTAAACCGCTCAATTGCCTCGTCGAGCTCGCCTCCCTTGTCCCACAGTCGTGCCACTCTATTCTCCTTACGCTTCGACCGGCTCGGCGGGCTCTGTTACTTCCATCGCCAGCTCGTCCCCGGATCGGGAAACCTTGATGTGGTCGCCCTCTTTTACCTCACCCGCGAGAATCTTCTTCGAAAGCGGATTCTGCAGGAGCGTCTGTATCGTTCGCTTCAGCGGCCGCGCCCCGAAGGCCGGGTCGAAGCCGCGATCGCCGAGAAGCTGCTTTGCCTCCTCATCGAGCTCGATCGACATCTTGCGCTCCGAAAGCCGCGCGTGCACGTCTCTGAGCTCGATATCCACGATGCGCACGATCTCCTCGCGCCCGAGTCGGTTAAACGTGATGATCTCATCGAGTCGGTTGAGAAACTCCGGCTTGAAGGTGGAGTGAAGCAAGCTGTCGATCTGCTCTCGCACCTCTTCCACGTTCTCGACCTGGAGTATGATGTCGCTTGCAATGTTGCTCGTCATGATGATGATGGTATTTCGGAAGTCCACCACTCTGCCCTGTCCGTCGGTAAGTCGTCCCTCGTCGAGAAGCTGCAACAGCACGTTGAACACGTCGGGATGCGCTTTCTCTATCTCGTCGAAGAGGATGACCGAGTACGGCCGTCGCCGCACAACCTCGGTAAGCTGCCCGCCCTGCTCGTAGCCGACGTAGCCGGGCGGCGCTCCGATGAGTCGAGAGACGGAGAACTTCTCCATATACTCGCTCATGTCGATACGCGTGAGCGCCCGCTCATCATCGAAGAGAAAGTCCGCAAGCGTCTTGGCAAGCTCCGTTTTGCCGACCCCGGTGGGACCAATGAACATGAAGGTGCCCGTCGGCCGGTTGATGTCCGACAAGCCGCTTTTGTTTCTCCGTATAGCATCGGAGACCGCGGTGATGGCGTGCTGCTGTCCGACGACCCGCTCTTCGAGAATGGACTCGAGACGCAGCAGCTTCTCCATGTCGGAGGCAAGCATCTTGCTGACGGGAATGCCGGTCCACGCCGACACTACGTTGGCAATGTCCTCTTCGGACACCTCTTCGCGCAGCAGCCGATTCTCGCCCTGCAGCTCCTCGAGTTTCTTGCTCTCCTCGTTGAGCTCCTGCTCGGTCTCGGGAATGAGGCCGTGCTGGATTTCCGCGGCCTTGGCCAAATTGCCCTCACGCTCGTAGCGCTTTTCATCGGCGGTGTAATTTTCCAGTTGCGCCTTGAGATCGCGAATCCGTTCTATTACCTGTTTTTCGTTTTGCCATTGCAGGTGCTTCGCATCGCGCTCTCCCTGCAGATCGGCGAGCTCTTTCTCTATCTTGTCGAGCCGCTCCTTTGATGCGTTATCGCTCTCCTTGGAGAGTGCCTGCTTCTCGATGTTCAGCTGCAGGATACGCCGGTCGAGCTTATCGAGCTCGGTCGGCTGGCTCTCAATCTCCATCTTCAGGCGGCTTGCCGCCTCGTCGACCAAATCGATAGCCTTGTCCGGCAGGAACCGCGAGGTGATGTAGCGGTCCGAGAGCATGGCCGCGCCGATGAGGGCCTCGTCGGTGATGCGAACGCCGTGGTGCACCTCGTAGCGCTCCTTGAGCCCCCGCAGGATGGCCACGGTGTTTTCCACACTCGGCTCCCCGGTAAAGACCGTCTGAAACCGCCGCTCGAGCGCGGCGTCCTTTTCGATGTTGTTGCGATACTCATCGAGCGTTGTTGCCCCGATTGTGCGGAGCTCTCCCCGTGCAAGTGCCGGCTTGAGGAGGTTGGAGGCGTCCATCGAGCCCTCGGCACTACCGGCGCCCACGAGCGTGTGGAGCTCATCGATAAACAGGATGATCTGTCCGTCGGACTCCGCTATTTCGTGGATCACCGCCTTCAGCCGCTCTTCGAACTCGCCGCGGAACTTGGTTCCCGCCACCAGCTGTCCGAGGTCGAGCTGGAGCAAGCGCTTGTTTCGAAGCGAGTCGGGAACGTCGCCCGAGACAACGCGCTGGGCGAGGCCCTCTACAATGGCGGTTTTGCCGACGCCCGGGTCTCCGATGAGCACCGGGTTATTCTTCGTGCGGCGGGAGAGCACCTGCATGATTCGCCGGATCTCCTCGTCGCGCCCGATGACCGGGTCCAGTTTCTCACGGCGTGCAAGCCCGGTGAGATCCCGGCAGTACTTATCGAGCACCTGATAGCGGCTTTCGGGATTCTGGTCGGTGACTCGCTGATTGCCCCGGATCGCCTGCAGTGCTTTGAGCACCTCGTCCTTGGTAAGCCCCTTCTGCTTGAGGAACCTCCCGAGCTCGGTGTCCTCGAGAAGCATAGCAAGCAGCAGATGCTCGGTACTCGTGTACTCGTCGTGCAGCTCGCCGGCCTCTTTCTCGGCTTGGCTCAACACCCGCCCCGAGGCCTTCGAGAGGTTCATTTGCTGCGAGTCGCCGTAGATCTTCGGCTTACGCTTGAGCATCGCCTCCACACCGGTGTCGATCTCGTGAGGTGAGACACCGAGTCGATTAAGAAGCGGGGGGATAACCCCGTCCTCCTGGCGCACCATGGCCAAGAGCAAGTGCTCGGGTTCGAGAGACGAATGGTTGTATTCGTGCAGCAGGCTCGTTGCGTCCTGGATGACATTCTGAGCCTTTACGGTAAACTTTTCGTAGTTCATCAGTTACCTCCGTTATAAAGTTGAACTGGAGGAATGGGTGTGCTGTGTATAATATAGTATACGCCGCGTACTGTGACAAACGAAACGTGGCGGCGCGGCGCCGCCAAGGCGCAGCGCGGCGCCGCCCCGCGGGGCTGCGCCGGCCGCGGGGCTGCGCCGGCGGTGCGGCTGCGCCGGCCACGGGACGCAGCGCCGCCCCGCGGGGGGCCGGGCCCTGGGGGCTGCCGGCGCCCTGGGAGCCGCCGGCCGCGCGCTCACGCATCGAAAATCTTTCCGGGATTGAGGACCAACTGCGGGTCGACCGCACGCTTTATGGCGCGCACGACCTCGAGATACTCCGGTGAGACAAAGCGGTCCATGTAGGGTTTGCGCTTGTGCCCGATGCCGTGCTCACCGCTGACGCGTCCGCCGAGCCGCGCGGTGAGCGCGTAGAGGTCATCGAGGATCGTCGGCAGTCGCGCCTCCCAATCCGCCATCGACCACTCGGGGTTCTTCACAATTCGGGTATGGATGTTTCCGTCACCGGCGTGGCCGTAAGCCGGCACAAACACATCATAGCGC
>JAWLED010000036.1:0-25910 GCA_041686235.1 Spirochaetia bacterium
TGCGCGTAGCCTTTATATTTCGTCCCACCACCCGTTGTAATCGCCCCATACACACTCCGCCGTAGAATGATTACGCGGGGGCCGAGACTCAAGGTGTCAGGGGCGTTTCAGAAAGCCGCCGTGAGCGGCAACGCGGCGGCAACGCGGCGGCAACGCGGCGGCAACCGAGTTGACAGAGTCGTTCCAATGGTGTTGGCTGGATTACCATATGAAACTTGCAGCGATCCCTTCTGAAACACGGGTTAATCCCTACGCACGTGCTCGCTTCTTTTCCGGCGGCAAAGACGCCGTGCTCATCATTCACGGCTTCACCGGGAAAACCAGCGAAATGGTTTTTCTCGCTACCCACCTAAACACAGCCGGGTTTACAGTAGCCGTTCCCCGATTGCCCGGACATGGTACCAACGGGAAGGACTTCCTGCAAAGCAACCGGCACCAGTGGTTGCGCCACGTCACCGACACCTATCTCGATCTGCGCGCTGAGTACGAACGAGTCTACGTTGTCGGACTTTCCATGGGCGGCGTACTCGCGGCTTTGATAGCCGCACAGCTAAAACCCGACGGGATTGCCCTCTGCGCACCGGCGATTCTCGTTTCTCGCCGAGACATGTTTCTCACCCCCATCCTTGCCCCGTGTATCGCTCGTTGGAAGATTCCCTATGAGCCCGACAGTGAGGATCCGGTCGAACGTGAGCTTCAACAGGAGTACTACGGCTTTCAGTGGATTCGTCCCGCAGCACAGCTGTACAAGCTCATGAAAGAGTCTCGGCGCCGCCTGCGCGATATTACGTGCCCCACCCTCACCATCGTATCCACCGAGGACACGGTGGTGCCCACTGCCGTTGCCGCGTTTATCGAGAAACGGGTCGCCTCACGGCACACGCACCATGTCGAGCTTACACAGAGCGACCACGTGTTGGTTGACGGTGTTGAGCGCGAGCGCGTCGCATCGGAAATTCGCCGCTGGTTCAGCGAGGTACGCACCGAGGAACGAGCCGAGAGCTGACGGTGCTCGTACCGGCCGCTACCAGCGCTGGTGAGCGTAGTCCCGTATATAGCGGTCGTAGACGTCGTTTACCACCTCGAGCTGCTCGGGGGTTAGATCGGGCGTATCCGAGGCCTCTACGTTTTGTTCTACTTGGCTCGGCCGTGATGCCCCGGGTATAACCGTGCCGACCTGCTCGTGCATGAGAATCCATTTGAGCGCAAGCAACGGAAGCGGCCGCTCGTCCTCGAGTCGCATTTTCAGCGCCTCGACCGCATCGAGACCAACCTCGTAGGGGATACCCGCAAAGGTCTCGCCCTTGTCGAACGCCGCTCCTTCGCGATTGAAGTTGCGGTGGTCGTTTTCCTCAAAAGTACTGCTGCGCGATAGTTTCCCCGACAGCAGACCACTGGCGAGCGGAACGCGTACAATAATTCCCACGTCGCGCCGTGCGGCCTCCCGGAAAAAGAGCTCGGCGGGGCGCCGGCGAAACATATTGAAAATGATCTGGACGGTAGCAACGTTGGGGTACTCTATCGCCTTCAGTCCCTCTTCGACCTTTTCCACCGACACGCCCAAATTCCGGATTTTCCCCTCTTCCTGCATCCGCTCGAACACCTCGAATAGTTCCGGGCGATAGTACACAGGAGTTGGGGGGCAATGGAGCTGGATGAGGTCGAGCGTTTCGAGCCCCATATTGGAAAGGCTCTGCTCCACGAACTCGCGCATTGCGGCGGGAGTGTAGCTTTCCGAAACGTGGGGATTGAGCCGTCGTCCACACTTCGTGGCCGCGTAGAGGTGCTCGGAGCGTGACCGAACGATGCGCCCGACCGCCGCTTCGCTTGCTCTATCGTCGTATACGTCTGCGGTATCGAGAAAATTGATCCCACGGTCGACCGCGGTATCGAGAATCTCTTCGGCCACGGCCTCGTCGAAGCCTGCGCCCCAACCGCCGCCGACCTGCCACGTACCGAGTGAAACCTCCGAAACCTCGAGCTCAGTCTTACCCAGTCGTCTGTACTTCATGTGTGCTCCTTTGATTCCTGGCGGAATATGTTAACACGACAAACCGCACCAACGAAACCGATCGGCTCCTTGCGGAAGCGCGCCCTTTCCGTTACAAAACTCGTGTGACTCTGTTCTGGATAAAGAAGGCGTTTTTCGATTTCTGGGACCACTTCTTGGTGGCCATCATCCTCAATCTGGGCTTTATTGCCGTAGCTACGGTCGCTTTCGTCATTGCTCCCCAAATTCAAGGCGCGGGCACGGCTCTCGCTCTCATAGTGCTCTTCATCGGTATCGGTCTCCTCTTTGTATACGCCGGGGCCGTGGCAATGGTGGCACGCGATATCAGCAAATACCGCAATCCGAGTCCGGCCTCCGTTCTTGCCTATGCCCGAGAGATATGGCCGACTGCGCTCATCTATGCGGCTCTGGTGGTGGGCTCTTTGGTGCTTTTGACGGTGGCCATACCGGTGTACGCCGGCATGAATAACCTGCTCGGGACGGCGGCGCTGGCGCTGTTGTTCTGGGCTGCCGTCATATGGTACGTGGGGCTACAGTTCTTTTTTTCCGTACGCGCCTTTCTGGATACCGCGTTCAAGAAGATTATCAAAAAGAGCTTCGTCGTTCTCTTCGATAATCCTCTCTACTCACTGATCAGCGCCTTTGGGTTCGTTTTTATCATTATTGTTTCGGTTTTTACCGCCTTTCTGCTTCCGGGTCCCACGGGGGCAATCATCTGGCTGCAGTCGGGGTTCAAGCTGCGGCTATTGAAGTACGACTACCTCGAGGAACACCCTGACGCCGACCGACGGCAGATCCCCTGGGATCGACTCCTGTTGGACGACCGCGAGCGCGTCGGGAAACGCACGCTGAGAGGCATGATTTTCCCCTGGAAGGAGTAACGCCCGATCGGCCGCCGCTTCAGGTTTCCCGTTCGCGGCGCACCCAGCGGGTCGCCACGTAGACAAACGGCGTATCCGCAGCCGCCACGAGGACCTTGAGCACATACGTGGTAACCACGATCTCAAAAAACACCGGGAGCGGAAATACGCCGACGAAGGCGACCGTAGCAAAGACGAGCGAGTCAATGAGCTGGCTCACCATGGTACTGAGGTTATTGCGGATCCAAATCCGCCGGATGCCGCTAAACTTTCGCTTCCACACCGCATACGCCCACACGTCGTGCAGCTGGGAGACCACGTAGGCGAGAAGGCTCGCCGCGGCCACACGGGGGAGAAACCCGAAGATGACCGAAAGGCTCTCATGCGCAAAGTCGTCCGCTCCCGGCTCGAAAAGGAGGGCGAGGTTCATCAGCAGTGTGAAGCCCACGATAGAGGCAAGTCCAAAATATACGACACGTCGAGCCGCCTTTTTGCCGTAGTTCTCGGAGAGAATATCGGTAATGAGAAAGGAGCTCGCATAGACAATGTTTCCCAGCGTGGCGGTGACGCCGAGAATTTCAATGGTTTTTACAACCTGTATATTCGCGGCAATTACCGAAACGCCCATCCACACGGCCAGCCCTTCACGCCCGAAAAACCGGAACATGAACAGGATGACCGCGAAGTTCACGAGAAGCAGCGCGAACCAGAGAAGCTCGTTCACGCCTCGCCTTTCTCGTAGGGGAACCCTTCCGCGGCAGGCGGTCGCGCGCGCCCGACAACACCCGCAAGCACGATGACCGCGAGAGCGTAGGGCAACATTTGCACGAACTGCCCGGGAATTGCTATTCGGGCCTCGAACATAATGCGGAAGGTATCGGCGTACCCGAATAGCAGGGCGCCCAAGACGGCTCCGATCGGGTGCCAACGGCCGAAAATCATCGCGGCAAGCGCAATGTAGCCTCGGCCCCCGGTCATGCCGCTGACCCACTGAGCAGGGTACAATGTGGCGGCGGAAAGACCGACGAGAGCCCCCGAGATAATCACGCCGGAGTAACGCATGAGGTAGACATCGATGCCGACCGTATCAGCCGCCTTGGGATTCTCTCCTACCGAGCGCAAACGCAGGCCAAACGCCGTCTTGAACAACACGTACCAGGCGAGAATGGCGATAGGAATGAGCGCGAGTGCCACCACGTTGGCTCCAAAAAGTTCCGGGGCTCCGAACGGATTCGACGGGCTCTGCGTCTCCTGTCCGAAGATGCGCTGCGAGGAAAACCGAGCGATCCCGACGGCCAAGATATTGATTGCCACGCCCGAGACGATTTGATTGACCCGGTAGGTAACCGTAACCACCGCATGGATGAGCGCAACAAGCATCCCCGCGATGATTGCAATGAGAACACCCATGAAATAACTCTGAAACACCAACGCGCCCCACACGATCGCAAAGGTTGTTACGATCATGATTCCTTCGAGGGCTATGTTGATAATCCCGCTGCGCTCCGAAAACACACCGCCGATGGAGGCAAATGCAATCGGCGCCGAAATCTGTATGCCGCGGACCAGAAATTCAAAGAAAATCTCCATCTATCCTGCCTCCCGCTGACGGACGCGCTTGATATAGCGCGCGATGAGCTCATTCGTCACCACGATTATGATGATCATGAGCCCGGTGATAACATCGGTTACCGAGTTCGGGACCGAGGTGTAGAGCTGCAGCCCGTAGCCCGCCTGTTTAAGAAAACTAAACAGCAACGCGCCGAAGATGACTCCAATGGGGTTGTTCCGTCCGATCAGGGCAATGGCGATACCGTCAAAACCCAGCCCCCGAGCAATCTCGTAGGTATAGAACCCGCGAATTGCAAATATTTCCTGGAGTCCGATCAGGCCGGCGAGTGCCCCGCTTGCGAGAAACGAACCGACTTGTACCCGTCCAATCTTTATCCCTGAGTAGCGTGAAGCATCCAGAGCCGTACCCACCGATCGTACTTCGAATCCATAGCGCGTTTTGAACATCACAAACCACAGGATGAACCCCATGATTATAGCAACGATCAAGCTGTAGTCGAGATAGACGTGGTCTCCCATATCCCAGCCGAGCCACTGGAAGAATCCGTTGAGCTTGCCAAAGAGCGCGGTGGGCTGGATCGGATGCGTTTGCGGTTCGAGACTCTCCCCCTGTTCCATGCCCGAAAAGGGGTTGTTAACGAGATAATTCACGAAAAGGATAGCTATATTGTTGAACATGATGGTCGTGATGACCTCATGAACACCTCGCTTCACCTTGAGCAACGCGGGTATAGCCGCCCACATTGCACCCCCGATCATACTGAAGAGCACGACAACCGGTATGTGCATGAACGGCGGAAGACGAAAGTATATGCCGGCGAGCGCACCCACAAAACCGCCGATGAAGTATTGGCCTTCCGCACCGATGTTGAACACCCCGGCGCGAAAGGCAATTGCAACCGCAATTCCGGCAAGGAACAGGGGAATGGCCTGGGACAACACCGTAGCGAGCCGCGAGGGATTTCCGGTGGTCATCCGAAGGATTGCATCGATAGCCTTAGCCGGGCTCTCTCCCACCACGACCACGATAACCATCAGGATGATCAGTGCAGCAACAAAACCAATGAACGGAGCTGCAATGGCAAGGATATTTATACGACTCACGCGGCTCGTCATTCTTCCTGTCCCTTCTCGCCCATCATGTAAAAGCCCACCATTTCCTTGTTCGCCGTCTCGCGGTCGAAAGTTTTGATAATGCTTCCGTTATAAATGACCCCAATCCGATCGGACAGAGACATCACCTCATCGAGATCCGCCGAGATGAGCAAAACTGCCGTCCGCGATTGCTTTGCCGAGACTAACTGCTTGTATATAAACTCCATGGCACCGACATCGACCCCCCGGGTCGGCTGGCTTGCCACGAGGAGCTTCGGCTCGGAGCTAAACTCCCGAGCGATAATCAACTTCTGCTGATTACCTCCCGAAAGCGCGTGGGCGGGCACAGCTTCGGATGGAGTGCGGATATCGTAGTCGGCGATGGCTTGCCGGGCGAAATCTCGCTGAGCGTTTTTACGCAATACCTGATAGCGATTAACGAACGGCGCTTTGTGATGGCGGCCGAGAACCATGTTTTCGGTCAAGCTGAACGGAAGGATCAATCCGAACCGGCTTCGATCGTCCGGAATGAACCCGATGCCCTCGTCTCTGCGTTCGCGAATATCGAGAGACTCGATGTCCTTCCCGTACAACCGAACGGCTCCGCGCTCGACCATGGCACGTTCCATAATGACCCGCGAAAGCTCATTTTGGCCGTTGCCCTCGACACCGGCAATCCCGTAAATCTCGCCCTCTCGAATCTCAAAACTAATGTTTCGAAGCACCTCGATGCCGTCGGCATTCTTGTAGCTTACATTGTCGAGCTCGAGGACCACTTCGCCGGGCTCGGGAGGCGGATTATCTACTTTGAGTAGAACGGGCTTGCCCACCATGAGCTCTGCAAGCTTCTGCTTGCCGGCATCCCCGCGAGGCATCGTTTCTACGATCTTTCCGCCGCGAATAACCGTTATGCGATCGGCGACCTCGAGGACCTCATCGAGCTTATGACTAATGAAGATGATGCCTTTCCCCTGCCTCTTGAGCTCTTGGAAGGTATTGAACAGCTCTTTGGCCTCTTGGGGCGTGAGCACGGCGGTCGGCTCATCGAAGACGAGGATTTCAGCGCCACGATAGAGGACCTTGAGGATTTCCACGCGCTGTTGGAGACCAACCGGAAGATCTTCGATCCGAGACGCCTGATCTACGTGGATCCGGTTCTGCTCCATTAACCCGTCGATTCGCGAAACCGGTCCCTTCGTGTCGAGCGACACGACACGTCTGAGTCGCGTGAGCATCCTTTTGAAGAAAGACTGCTCTTCGGCGGCTTCCTGCGCGAGCTCGGTGTTTTCGTCGCCAAGCACGATGTTTTCGGTAACGGTGAAGGGGCGCACGAGCATGAAGTGCTGATGCACCATTCCCACGCCCTTCTTTATCGCATCCTTGGCATTGTTCACTTGGACCTTTTCGTCGCGAATATATATATCGCCACCGTCGGGTCGATAGAGACCATAAAGGATTTTCATCAAGGTCGTCTTGCCGGCCCCGTTTTCCCCGACGAGTGCATGCACCTCACCCGCCTGCAAGTCAAAGGAAATCGAGTCGTTTGCGACCACACCCGGAAACACCTTGGTGATTCCGTCCATTCGGAGCAGCGCCATGCGCTTCCTCTCTACGCTATTAGAAGATTAAGCGGGGCCCCAGCGGGCCCCGCAAAAATGGATACGTCGATGTCGAGACGCGGCGTTCTAGAGGTTTTCCTCAGCCCAGTCTTCGACGTCGTCTTCATGTTCGGGTACCGAGATCTCGCCGTCTACGATCTGCTGCTTGATCTCGTTGATATCGTCCATGTACGGCTCGACGTGGTCCTCGTTGTACTCGTTCACGGCCACACCGACTCCGTCGTCTTCGAGTCCGTAGGTTACATACCCACCGTCGACCTCGCCGTCATTCTCGATGAACTCTTCCGAGAGCAGGTATACCGAGCTGTCGACGCGCTTGAGCATGGACGTAAGGATGTGCTCGGCCATTGAGCGTTCCTCGGAGGAGTCGGAGTTTGCAAGAACCAGGCCCTGATCCGAGTCTACTCCGATGGCCCATTTGTCTTCCTCTTGGGCAGCGTCGAACAGACCGCTTCCGGAAGCACCGGCGGCGTGATAGACGATCTCCGCGCCGTCTCCGTACATGTTCTCCGCGATGTCGTTTGCCGTTTGCGGATCGCTGAATGCGGTGGGATCCTGTCCGATGTACTGATTAAACATCAGGTCGTCGTCAAGAAAATCTTGGTTGGCATACACCGCGCCGGCCGTGAAACCGCCACCGAAACGATGGATAAGCGGGCTGTCCATGCCGCCGATAAACCCGAGACCGGGATTGTCCATATCCATGTCCTCGGCAAACATAGCGGCCAATGCACCCACGAGGAAGGATCCCTCATGCTCGGCGAATGTGATGGAGGTGATGTTGGAGTCTTCGTCCAACTCCGGTACCACACCATCGATAAGCCCGAAGTGCGTGTCGGGAAAGTCGTTTGCCACCTTTTCGATAACGTCGGTAAAGGCGAAGCCCACACCGAATATCAAATCGTAGCCGTCCTCGGCCATGACACGCATGAGTTGCTCACGGTCCTGACCACCCTCTCTCGGCTCGAGATACTTCAACTCGACCCGATTACCGTAGTCTACGTCGTCCGGATCATCGGCAATGTAGCCGTTGTAGGCCTCGGCCACTTGCGTCAGTCCTTCGTAGGCGGAATCGTTAAACGATCGGTCGCCGCGGCCACCAACGTCGAACACGATGCCGATACGATACTCCGTTTCTTCGCCTTCGGCAGCTTCTTCGCCCTGCCCGCCGGCGACGGCAAATTGCGCCAGGAACACGGCAAGTACTGCAATCAACACAGTTACTCTTTTCATTCTTACCCCCTTAGTATTTCGTTAGCCTTAGGTTCACGGTACCGTCCGCTATTCACGTTGTCAAGTTACACTAACACACTCAGAAGCGAATTGGTCGGTGGTTATCCGCCAAACGCGTACTGAGGTACTCGGTATCGAGATTCAGCGTTTCGGTCAGTTTTCGTACCTGCTCTTCGGTAAGCAGATTCTGTTCGGCAAAGAGAAACACCAGTGCCTTTTCGGCAATACGCGGCACACGCAGTGCGTTTCGGTGCATGCTGTGGCCGGGACCGTAGAGGGCCTCGAAGCTTGCGTGCAGCCGTGAACTGGTGGGTTCCCCGTGCAACGCACGGAGCTCGCGCTCGAGGGGCTCGAGATGCCCGTACGAGGCCTCCACTCCCAGCGGCTTGAGCTCGAGGTAGGTATACTCCTTGCCCGGCAGATAGTGATGTTCGTCACAGCGGGTACAGTAATTCGGCTCGGTCGGACTCTGTTTCTCCGCATCGCCTCCCACAATGATAAGGGGATCAAAGTACAACGCGGGGCACTCCTCACCACCGACCGTGTAATAGCGATAGGTGTAGAACGAATCCTTGATACAACGATCATGCTCGCAATACGCGGTCAGAGGGAATACGTCGGTGGCGACTTCGAGGAGCATGTTGGCGGTTGCATTGAAAATGGAACGCCTAAAATTGAGGATAAGTGTCGGGAAAATGAATATGAGCCCGCGGTTCTCCGATTCTCTTCGAACCACGTATGCCAACCGCTCGTCGTAGAAGGATGCCTCGTCGATAATCCAGGTTCCCACTTCGGGATGATCGCGGATGACCTCTTCGAGGCCGAAGGAGTCCTTGATTTCGGCGATATGGTCTCCGCAGCGCTCGTAGCCTCCGCGATATGCAAGGGCGTCGGCCGGGTAGTCGGGAAAGCGCTGCTTATCGAGGGCGGAGCGGATAAAGAACACGTGCCGCCGGTCGGCGGCGGAGGTACGAGTCTGCTCGGCAATTTCGGCGGACTTTTTCAACACTATCTGAGAGTCACGCCATACGCGAGAAGAGTATTCCGTTTTCCCGGACCCCATCGGCCCTATTACCAGAATGCGGCGCGACGGGCGCGAGAAATCAAAATGATTGAATGCGTGATGAATATTGACCGTCGGAAAACCAAGGCTCTTTAAAAAATCCGCCGTATCGTCGGTGTGTCCGTGGATCATTGGCTCGTTATAGCTTAGACCGACCGAACCACGCAACCCGGAATCCGCGCGCCCCACACCCGCGCAGAAGTGAGCTTCTTTACCTGCCCCAGAACCCCTTTTATAATGGGGGGGTATGCCAAAGACAATTCTCGTTTCCAATCGGATGTCGACGTCGGTCGCCAGGAGTGAAGAGGGGTTTGAGTTCAAACAGAGTATGGGCGGGCTTGCCACCGGCCTCCAATCGATGCACGAAAAGGAGGGAAGCCTGTGGATAGGCTGGAGCGGCATTGCCTCCGACGAGCTGACCGCCGACGAGGCGGCCGAGATTAGCCGGACCCTGCAAAACACCTACAAGAGTGTGCCCGTGTCTCTTTCGACCGAGGACCTCGATCTGTTCTATTACGGGTTCTGCAACCGCACCATATGGCCCCTATTCCACTACTTCCCCACATTTACCGAATATGACACCGATACCTGGGCCGCTTATAAACACGTAAATCAGAAGTTTTTCGATCGCGTAATGGAAGTAGCGGAGGAAACCGACTACATCTGGGTACACGACTACCAATTGATGCTGTTGCCCAAGATGCTCAAGGATGCGCTACCGCACTCGCGTATCGGCTTCTTTCTCCACATCCCCTTTCCATCGTACGAGGTTTTTCGATTGCTGCCGTGGCGAAGTGAGCTGCTGCGTGGTCTTTTGGGTGCCGACCTCGTCGGTTTTCACACCTACGACTACGCCCGACACTTTCTCTCGAGTGTGCGCAGAATACTCGGGGCCGAACATCACATGGCGCAGGTTCGCTATGACAACCGCATGATAAAGGTAGATGCCTTTCCGATGGGCATCGATTACGAGAAATATTCGGGGGCGCTGGACCTACCGGAAGTACAGCGGGAACGGGATCGAGTCAAGGAAGAGGTTTCTACCGACAAGCTCATCCTGTCGGTGGACCGCCTCGACTACTCCAAAGGCATCCCCCTTCGCTTAAAGGCGTTTCATCGTTTTCTCGAGGAGTATCCCGAGTATCGAGAGCACGTTACCTTGATGCTTATTGTCGCCCCCTCGCGCACGGAAGTACCTCAATACCGGGAGCTCAAACGCGAAATCGACGAACTGGTAAGCAACATAAACGGCGACTTTGGTACCATCGGATGGAACCCGGTATGGTACTATTATCGCCCCTCGCCCTTTCACCAGTTGACCGCCATTTACTCGGAGTCGGACATGTTGCTCGTCACACCGCTGCGCGACGGGATGAACCTCATTTCCAAGGAATATCTTGCGGCCCGACGAGACAAGCTCGGCGTCGTCGTCTTGAGTGAGACCGCAGGCTCCGCCCGCGAGCTCGGCGAGGCGCTTACCGTCAATCCCAATGATATCGACCACATCGCGCATACGATCAAAGAGGGACTCGAGCTTCCCGAGCACATCCAGCACGAGAAAAACGAGCGTATGCACATGCGCCTTCGCCGCTACGATATCCACTACTGGGCGCGGGACTTCATGCACAAGCTCGAAGCCATCGCCGAGGTGCAAAACTCTCTGCGGGTCAAGCGTTTGAGCGATAAGACCCGCACGGCCATGATTGAACGTTACCGACAGGCGGAAAGCCGTCTCATCTTACTCGACTATGACGGTAGCCTCATCGCATACGGGGAAACACCGGGGGTGCTCGACGACGCTACCCGCGAGGCGTTGCGCCGGCTCGCGGAAGACGAGCGCAATCACGTGGTAATCATAAGCGGCAGGCAAAAGGATTTTCTCGACCGCACGCTCTCCGACATCCCGGTCAGTATTGTAGCCGGTCACGGCATATGGGTGAAAGAAAAGAACTCCGACTGGGAGATCATGGAACAGGCGACCCCGGACTGGAAAGAGGAGATCCTGCCCATTTTCGAGCTGTATCGCGATCGAACGCCCGGGTCCGCCATAGAGGAGAATGATTATTCGCTGGTGTGGCATTACCGTGGGGCAGAGCCCGAGCTTGCGTCGGTACGACTCAGCGAGCTCAAAGACGCGCTGCTGAGCATGATTTCGAATCTCGATCTTTCCCTGCTGGAGGGAAACAAGATGATCGAGATCAAGAACACCGACGTGAGCAAGGGACGCGCCGCCACGCGCTGGGTAGATGCCGGTCCGTGGGACTTCGTGCTGGCCGTTGGTGACGACTGGACCGACGAAGACATCTTCAACATGCTCGACGACAGAGACTTCACCATTAAGGTCGGCGTGGATATCTCGAGCGCCAATTACTTCCTGGAGTCGCCCGATCAAGTACGGCAACTCGTCAAGCGATTAGCCGATCAGCCCTAACTCTCACCACGCCTCGTGTCGACGACGTTGTTGCGCAGGACGCCGATTTCCTCGATTTCCACTTCCACCACGTCTCCGTGGGCAATGGGCCCGACGCCCCCGGGAGTGCCGGTGAGGATGATGTCGCCGGGAGAAAGCGTGAGATTGCGGGAGATGTAGCTCACGATTTCGTACACGTTGAACACCATATGTGCGGTCGACGAGCTCTGTACGACTTCCCCGTTCTTTCGTGTCTCGATCTTCAACTTCCGCACGTCGCCGATATCCGAAGCCTTGACAATCCGCGGCCCCACCGGGGCAAACCCGTCGAAAGATTTGCCGCGAAACCAGCCCGACCTGTCGCCATTTTGAATGTTGCGTTGGCTTACATCGTTTGCGCAGGTGTATCCGAAAATGCACTCGCCTGCCTGTTCGACGCCGACGTTACGGGCTTCCCGCCCTATGATGAGCGCAAGCTCGCCCTCGTAGTCGGTGCGCTCGTCTTCGAAGGCGTATTCCTCGAGAATAGGCGGCAGCACGATGGGGCGCTCGGGACCTTGCAGGGTGTTGGGAGTCTTCGCAAAAAGCACCGGCTCTTTGGGAACCTCTTTGTTTAATCCCTGGACCTGGATCGAGAGGCTTTCTTCGATGTGTTCATGGTAGTTCAATCCGAGACAGATGATCTTCCGAGGATCGAGTGTGTAGCTCTCGTCGGAACCCTTAAGAGGTAGTGTCAACATGTGTGTTTCTCTCCTTTCTCCGTTCGTTTCTCTCTTCTCTGCTCCATTCGAACGAGGAATCGTATTCAAAGGGATAGAAGAGCCGATAAAAGTGTTCCGGCACGAGGAACCGTATGGCCTCGGGCACAATCGTTACCGATAGTTCCGCCGTCTCTCTCGGCCCCCTCTCCCGCGCGTGCATCAGCTCACCGTCGATATGATAGTCGAACGCCGTTTCGCAACCAATATCGACCTGCTTCACCTCATAGCGCTCGATCATACCCTGCCGCCGGGCAATAAGACGACGATTTATGACGTCATGCTTGCCGCGCCATAGCGCCGAAACGTTCGCGGCCAGCGCTTGTTTACGACGAATATCAAAGATATAGAGATCGAGGTTGCCGTCGTTACATACGACGTCCGGGCACACTTTAAACAGCTTTCCGTAATAGGGCCTCGTGCCGAGCTCGATCATCGGTGCCGGGGAGCGTCTGGAAAGGTGCTTGAAACTGAACTCGGCATTAATCCGTGGTCCCCGATACGCGTACTTCCCGTTGCTCAGATCGAGGTGAAACGGATAGCGCTCGTTGTAGAAATTGCCGAAAAAGGTTTCCACGGTTGCCCACGCGTAGTCGAGGAACCCGGCACTGTAACCTCGTCGGGAAACCAGGTCGTCACGCCGTCTCGATACGGTGCTGTCGAAGCCGAAGCCGACGAGTTGGCCGTAACGGGTGTTGTGTCCGTCGGAGATTGCAAGCAAATCCACATTGATAGTGAGCCCGCGCGTGATGCTGCGTGCGTAGCTGCGTATCTGGCGAGAAAGCCCGAACGGTACGCTATAGGAGTCTTGGATTCCGTTTCCGGTTCCCCCTCGCAGAAACCCTACCGCCTTCTCCGAGGCGCATTCGGCGTCCATCATTGCATTTACCGCCAGGTGAGCGGTCCCGTCCCCTCCCCACACGAGGAGATATTGATGGGGACCGGAGCAAAACTCACGAACGGATTGCATGAAGTGCTCGCGATCTCGGGTTTCGATAACCAGGGGAATACGTCGCTGCTTCACGAGGCGCTTGAGCGCGCGTACGTATCCTGGATACCGTGTGGGATTTATGAGGAGCACCGCAGAGTCGAGCAATGGTTCGCTTTTCATGGATCCCACGGGGAGCACGACGGCTCCCAGATAACCTATTCTACGGACTCATCCGGGGCAAAGCCCGCAAAGGTAAAGAGCTCGCATTGGATCCAAATGAAGTTGCCGTTTTCCGACGGCACGAGAAACCGCGCAGACTCCGATTCGTCACCGTCTTTTGTGAAAACCGTGACCTTTTCGGTTGCCAACACCGGATAGAACTTGTCTTTGCGAAACAGTTTGCTCATCCCGATGTAATGGGACGACATGTGTGGGAAAAAATCTTCGAACGCCTTCTTGGGATCTTCTCTTACCCGTACGTAAAAAATTCCGTTCTGCATGCGCCTAAGTATATCATATGGTCGCCGTCGGTAAAAGCAACTTCGAAGGCGGTCCTTCACACACACGAAGCGTTCAGCAATAATGCATGCATCTATGCAACTCGATACCGCGCGGGTCGTCCTTGTACATCCCAAGACCTCGGTGAACGTCGGTGCGGTGTGCCGAGCGATGAAAACCATGGGGCTCACCAATCTGGCCGTGGTCGGCGCCCAAGAGGAGCTCATAGAGAGAGAAATCCGGGCGGTCGCTATACACGCTTCCGACGTCTACGACTCTGCTCAGTTTTTTGATACGCTCGGTGAAGCGCTGAGCGATTGCAGCCTGTCGGTTGCCGTCTCTCGGCGTATCGGACAACGCCGAAACAAGCTCAGACTCTCCCCGCGGGAGTTGCCCGAATACGTGGAGGCTCGTGGCGACACGCGCGTCGCGCTCGTGTTCGGAAGCGAGGAGCACGGCCTGACGAATGAGGAGGTGGCGGCCTGCTCGACGATGGTAACAATCCCCTCTTCGCCCGAGTTCCCATCGCTCAACTTGTCTCATGCCGTACAAATCGTCACCTATGAAATCTTCGCTCACCGGATTTCGTCCGACACCGGTCACGAGGAGCACACCGAGTGGCGCGTAGAGCCCATTGGGAAGGTACGAGAGCTCGTATCCACGGTATGGACCACGCTGAACGAGCTCGGCGTCTACCGCAACACCGACGGAAGCGAAAGTGCACGATTCTTCCACGATATCTTCGTGCGAGCGGGCCTCCGCGAGTCGGAGATCGACTATCTCAAACGCATTTTTGAGAAGATCCGTTTTATGGGACAATGACACGATGGAAGAAACACACGTACACCGCGGATACCGAAACGTACTTTACACGGCTACTTCCCCGGGCATAATGGCGACATGACCTCCGACCGCATCCTGTTCTCAGACGACTGCTTCACATGCGTAAACAAACGTCCGACCGAGCTCGTTGAGTGGAATGACTCCCAGGAACGTCCCCTCGCTGAAGACGTGCGCGAGCACCTATCCCAATCCGGAAATGACTTCGTGGGAATCGTTCACAGGCTCGATCGCCCGACCAGTGGCGCCGTGCTCTTTGCCCGAAACGAGCGGTGCCTGAAGCAGCTCAACGAAATGCTGCGAGAACAACGGATCGACAAGACCTATTGGGCGGTCGTAGACGCAGCCCCGCCGCAAACACAAGGCCGGATCGAGCACTACATTCTGCACAACCGCGGGATGAACAAGTCCTACGCGCTCTCACAGCCACGGGATGATGCACGATACGCGTCACTTAGCTACCGCCATATCGGACAAAGCGACCGGTACCACTTACTCGAAATCCGGCTGCACACCGGGCGCCACCATCAGATCCGCGCCCAACTCCATCGCATCGGGTGCCACATTAAGGGCGACCTCAAGTATGGGTTCTCACGCTCGAACAAAGGGGGCGGGATACATCTTCATGCACGCAGAATCCGTTTTGCTCATCCGCTCACCGGGGACACGATCGACATTACCGCACCGGTGCCCCCGGACACGCTCTGGGAATACTTTGCCGCCTCGCTCGACCGCTGATGGTCCCGCGCGGCGCGCAGGCCGGCTTATGAGCCAAGCGAAACGCGCGCGTCACACACATGGACGCCGTTTGCCCCGTTGACGATGGCGGCGTAGGTGGCCCCGTTGTCTACGCCTCCGTCGCCTACGCCTCCGTTGTCTACGCCGCCGCCGGCGTGCACCTCGAGCTCCGCGCCGTAGCGGGCCTCGCCGGTAAACTGGACGTTGAGGCGCCTGAAGACCGTCTGTGCATCCTGATTGAGCGGTAGCGCGTCGAACAACCAATCCACGTAGCGCGCGTTGTTGACGTGCTGGTTGACGTCGAGATCCGAGTACCGGGCGCGACGCGTGTCCGCGAGGGAGAGGTCGTCGGGGACGGTGAGTTTAGCCGGCAACTCTTCTATTGCATGGTCGTCCGCATTCAGCATTGAGGTATCCATGACGCGGTCCGGACGGCGTGGCCGTTTGCTCTCGAGGTCCAGCGTCAACCACGAGCTCGTTGCCCGCACCGCTTCAACGCCGTCCGAGCTACGGACAACAAAATCACGCAGTGCAAAGAGCGTTGCAATCCCCTTCGGCCATGTCTCGATGGTAAGCTCATCTCCCCAGTAGAGCGGATGGTCCCATTCGAGCCGGATGCGTGAAATGACCCAGAACAGGTTATGGGAGAGAAGCGCTTTGTAGCCGAACCCGAGCACTTCGGCGTGGTGCCACGCAGCCTCTTGGAAGTAATTGAAAAGCGAGCTTGGTTTTAGACGGCCCACATGGTCGGCATCGTAGGACCTAACGGAGAGAGATTCTTCATGTCGTTTCATCGTTGCCTAGAGTATGAACCCGATTGCTCGTCGCCTCAAGACCATGGCGTCCCCACTACGCCGTACCGCCGAGGCCGTGGGGGCACGATATTCGAGCGTTCACAATTTCGCCGCGAGGGTTTTCAAGTCGTTTTCGTTTTGGCGAACAAGTCGCCTACCCCGTTCCTCGAGAAACGTGAAGTTCTCTTCGCTCGTGTCGTCCATAAAGGTGTGGCCTTGCTCGAGGTGAAAATCAAATCGATGCAGCTCTACCCCGGGCAAACGCTGTAGAAGATACAGTGCGTTATCACTCTGTCCGTCCATCATCATGCCGAGGAGCGGTGTCCCGCGAATCGAGGACATCCAGTCCATGTAGCCCCATTTAGAGACCGTCTCATGGGGATACGGGCGATCGACGATCCCGGTGCCGAGCGAGACGATCGTGAAACGCCGGGCTCGCGGAAATAGTTTTCTCGCCTCGATGTAGGCCATGAGCGCAGGGTTATTTGCAAACACCCCGCCGTCTACGAGGGAGTAGCCATACCCGTTGTCGGGAATCGGTACGACCTTTGCCGGTGCAAAATAGGTCGGCGCAGCCGCGGCTGCCCGGGCCACGTCCCTCACGTAGAAGTTTTGCACCTCCTTCGAGCCGCGAGCCGGACGGCGTTTGAAAAGACGCGGACGGCGGTGTACCGTGTCATACGTCGGGACCACGACTTCACAGAGAAGCTCTTTCATGGTTCTCTCGCCGTACACTTCTTGGAGCACCCCTTCGAACGGCTCCGAATCGTATTTCGGCCGAAACGCGTGGGAGAACCGACTCCTCAGCGTCCGCTCGGCAGCGGGGAAAATAATGGGGCCCTTTTGCCGGTATAGCTTTACGACGTCGGCTCCGGTGAGCAGTGCGGGGGCGCGCTGGGAGCTCTTGCCGGGCTCGGCCGGCGCCGTCAGTCCCAACGCGATCAAAGCGCCGGTAGAGCTGCCGCTGATAACGTCGAAGGTTCGATACAGCGGGTACGGTCGCTTGCGGTCCTGCATATGGCCTTCGAGCGCCTCGACCACCATTGCCGGCACGAGACCTCGGATGCCTCCGCCGTCGATGGAGAGAATCCGGATTTCCTTGCGACGCAATCTATTGGGTACATACATTCGGACACCGGCACTTCAGCACGTTAGAGGTCGCACTCCGCACATGACTCGGTGCGGGCCTCGAACTCGAGGGTCGTATGGTGCACACCGCGGTTTGCCAGCAGTGTCTTCATATGCTGTTTGACATCGTTCAACTGTGACAGACTCAACGCGTCGTTTACCACAACATGGGCGGAGAAGAGATTATAGCTGCCGTCGAGAGACCACAGGTGCATGTCATGCACCTCTTCAATGTGCGGTAACGCCTCGAGCTCCGTCTGAACGGCGTTTATGTCGATATCGGCCGGTGCGTGCTGCAAGAACACCGAGAGGGCCTCTCGCAGACGCGGATAGATGCGCGCGAGCACGAATAGTGTCACCGCCACCGAGAGGATCGGATCGAGAATAGGTAGATCGGCAAAGAGGAGCACCACGCTTACGACGAGTACTCCGACCCACCCCAGCACGTCTTCGAGCAGGTGGAGCAGCACGACACGGTGATTGATCTTCCCGCCACCGCGCAATTTGAGCACCGCCGCGAGGTTGAAGACAACACCGGCTACCGCCAGCGGCAGCATGCCCTCCGCCACAACCGGCTCGGGCTCAAAAAGCCGAGGCACCGCTTCCAACAGCACGAACACGGATCCCGCCAACAGCACGACCGCGCTTACCACGGCCCCGAGAACCGAGTACCGCTTGTAGCCGAAGGTCCGACGCTCGGTACGTGTGCGCGCGGAAACGCGCTCCATACCCCACGAGAACAGCAGAGAAACGGAGTCCCCGAGATCGTGGACGGCATCCGAGAGGATGGCCACGCTGTTGGTCAGAAGCCCACCAATGAGCTCGACAACGGTGAAAACGAGGTTCAGATAGAACGCAGCGCGAAAGCCGCCGGCGCTTGTGCCCGCCTCCGGGTCCGCGTCTGCACTCGAACCGGACCCATCCATATCCGCGGGCACAGGCTTACCGTGCTCATGACCGTGATGATACATGCGGTGGGAATGGGTGAGACTCATGTACTGTTACCCCCGTCCGACACGACCACACCGATTGGGCCGGCGCCGCCGGCCCTGCCGGAACCCGGCGACCATCAAAGGGACGGGCTCATACGGCCCGCGCCGCGCCGGGTTACTCGGTGTGAACGTGGCCGTGTTCCAACTCTTCGGATGTGGCCTCTCGAACGTCGTTTACGGTGACGTCGAAATGCAACGTCCGGCCGGCAAGCGGATGATTTGCATCGAGGGTAACCTCGGAATCTCCCACCTCGGCAAGGGTTACCACTTGGCGCTCTCCGTTGGAGGTTTGTGCCTCGAACTGCATTCCTACCTGTAACTCGGCGTCGTCGGGCATTCTGTCACGGGAGACTTGAAACAGCAACTGATCGTCTCGATCTCCGTACGCCTTCTCCGGCGGAATCGACGTCTCTACGGATTCGCCTGGAGCCTTGCCTTCGAGCGCCTCTTCGAGGCCGGGGACGATATTCTGATGACCGTGCAGATACGAGAGATCTCCATGATCGTTCGATGTATCGAGTACTTGGCCGTCGTCGTCTTTTAAGGTGTATGCGATGGTTACCACCGCATCGCTCTGAATTGTCATTCTTCGTTCCTCCTCGGAAAACGGTAACATTGTCCGTGTATGCATACAAGATGTTGTGCCGGTTTCCACCGGACCACGTGGCCGTAGCCCCACGGTTTACCCGGCGAAAGTTCCGAATCTTGCAGCGCGTATTGATTAATAATATCGCCTGTGGCGCCGTCCGGCAAACCACCGGGAGGAATTTTCCTCGTGTCTATCGTGAAAAGGCCCTCGGCCGCGTCCGCCACCGCGCCTCCGACGAGCGAGTCATCGCACGTACTGCGCGCCTTCTTCGGTGAGCTTAATGGTCCACTCGAGGTTCCGATTGGACGTGTCGGCAAGCCCGCGCTTCCCGGCAGCCTCGGCGAGCTTACTCAGCTTCTTATAGCCGTGCTGCCGGTAGTCGAACCCACGGTCATTCAGTGCGTTGCCGACTCGTGCCAGAGCTATGCCGTCGGGTGCGCTCGGATCGCCTCCGCATTGAGCAACCGTTTCGAGGAACGTGTGAAACGGCTCCGCCAGACGCTCTCCACCGGCTTCCTTCGATTTGGGAACGGAAAGCATCAAATCGGAGCCTTTGGTATCGACGGTCACGTAGCCCTGCTTCTGGGCGTCTTGCACGAACGCCTTCCACGACCGATAGCCGAGTTGCGATTCGTCGAAACCTTCGTGAAGCAGCTTCATACGAATCTTCACCGGTCCGAGACCCGGTTTCTTCTTGTTTGCCCGCATCATCGAGACCGCCTCCGCAAGAAGCTGAAAGGCCTGTTCCCGTGACAAGTTCGTCCCGCTTTCCTCTTCGGACTCCGCAGTGGTCGTCTCCTCGTCGGCAAGAAGATCGCGATAGTCGCGATACTCATCGGCAAGTGCAAGCAAATCCTCGCTTGCGCTTCGTGCATCGCAGACGACCGCCGTTTGCGCACCTCGCCGCCGGATGCTTACCAGAAGAGGACGAAAGTCGGAGTCGCCCGTTACGAGTACGTAGGTAGATACGTAGGGGTAGAGAAACAGCAACTCCATCGCACTTGTTACCATGGAGATGTCCGCACTGTTTTTGCGCGCGGAGGGGACGTGCATGAGTTGAAACGACTCTCCGGCCAGGACCGAGTCCGCCCCGGTAAGCCGGGATCGTTTCCAGTCTCCAAATGCATAGGCGACCGAGACACGGCCGAATCGGCGGGAAAAGTCCAGCACCGCATCTACAAGGGACTTCAGTGATTTTGGGTTTACGTTCTCGGCGTCCCAGAGAACGGCCACGCTTTCTTCGCTCATGGTGCTATTGTAACCGATCGGCTGAGGATACCCCACCCCCATCGTTCCCGTATCAGGGGATCGCATAGGCGGGCGGCGCATAGGCGGGCGGCGCATGTACACGCCAAACTGCAGACGCCGTTCATTGCCGTGCCCGACGCGTAGAGAGAAATTGCTCCAGCCCCGGAACGATCAAAGTCAAAATCGCGGTAAAGTAGAAATCGATGAAGCGCCAACCAATAAGAATGGTCCCGAGCGCCTCGAGTCGTAGAAGCTCTCCCTTTCCGGTAGTGAGGAACGCCACGAGAACACTAATTCCAACCGAGATCGGAAGGAAGATACGCAACCGCCGCACGACAACGCGCGGATTTGTGATTGAGCTCGCCTCCGACATGGCTCCTATCTTGTACGTGATAGCTCCTATATTGTACGTGTCTGAACCAAAAAGACAAAGTATATGATGTACATCAGAAAGAACGTCGCCCCGCCCCACCTCGGCAGCCGCCGTTGGGAGGCGATAACGGCGAAGAGGAACACGCTCACAGCGGTCATGAACAGAAAATCGAAACGAAAGTCGCTTTCGCCGATTTGGATGTTTGTGAAGAGCGAAGTCGCCCCCAGCACGAGGAGAGAGTTGAAGATGTTACTTCCGACAACGTTCCCGAGCGATATGTCGGTCTCACCCCGCACGATCGCCACAAGCGATGTCACCAACTCCGGAAGGCTCGTGCCGAACGCCACAACGGTTATGCCGATGAATCGTTGCGAGGCGCCGAATACGTTTTCCGCTATCCACGAAGCGCCGTCCACGAGCAGTTGCCCCCCGGCGGCAAGACCGATTACGCCGGCTGCAACCTTGAGTACCAAAACCGGTGTCGATGCGGACGGTTCACTCGGAATCTCTTCGAGCGGAATCTCCTCGAGAACGGCGTCTTCCTGCCCCCGCGCATGGTGATAGAGAAAGTAGAGGTAAGAGGCAAGAAGACCGACCATGACGAGCCCTTCGACTGTGGTAATGACACCGTCGTTCCAGTAGTTGCCGTCGCGGCCAAAGTTGATAACGACAAGCGCCAAGACCACGTAGGAGCCGATCATAATGGGGGTGTCGATCAGCGCGATCTTCCGGGACACCGGCAACGGACGCACCAATGAGACGAGCCCGAGGACCAGTGCAATATTGATGATATTGCTTCCTACCACGTTCCCAACCGATACCGGCATAAGCCCTTTCCACGCGGAGATGAGGCTGACAAACAGCTCCGGGGCCGAGGTGCCGAACGCAACGACGGTGAGTCCGATGACCAGTACGGGAACGTTGAGCCGGCGGGCGACGGCCGAGGCGCCTGAAACGAGAAAATCTCCGCCAAAGTACAGCAGAAAAAGGCCCGCGACGATGAAGAGGATATTTACAAGGAGGACCGTGCTCATAATAGGTGACGGCATCGTAGCGGAAATAGAGTCGCCGCTCAACCTCGGCGAGATGACGATGGAGGGCGACTCTCCGAGCTCCGCCGCCGCGGCCTATTGGGTATAGGTGCTCAGGACATTCCGTAACTGCGATTCTCGTATCGGCTTGGAAACAAAGGCGTCGGCACCCGCCTCGCTGCAGCGGCGAATGTCTTCATCGTATGTGTGCGCCGTGAGAGCAATGATCGGGATGTACGGTTTGTTTTCCGAGGCTTCCCAGGCTCGGATACGCCGTGTCGCCTCGAGGCCGCTGATACCCGGCATACCAATGTCCATGAGCACCATCTGATACGAGTTTTCCTGTACCTTCGAGACCGCTTGATGACCGTCGGTTGCAACGTCGACCGAATACCCGAGCCCCTCGAGATACCGGGTCAGGTACATGCGGTTTATCGCCTCGTCCTCACACACGAGTATCGGTCGTGACTCTCGGGGGGAGATGTCAGCGTCTCCGTCGTCTGGGGCCGAGGAGGCCGCTTGCGAAGACGCCGAATAACCCTCGTTCCCCTGTTGGCGCTCACGTTTCCCATCATCTTCGGCCTCACCTTCGGCCTCACCTTCGGCTTCGGTGCGAAACCGCAGACCCACCGAAAACCGGCTCCCTTTTCCGAGCTCGCTGTCCACCGAAATCGTGCCGCCGAGCGCATCAACTACTTGCTTTACAATGGCAAGGCCAAGCCCCACCCCGCGCGCCTTTTTCGTATAGCCGTTGTCGAGTTGGGTAAACCGACCAAACGCGGTTTCTTTGTTCTCCTCCGATATGCCGCTTCCCGTATCGATGACCTCGAAAACATAGAGGGCCGTCTCAGCGTCTTCGGCGGTGTCTCCGTCTTCGGCGGAAACGCGTACCGTAATGCTGCCGCTTTCGGTGTATTTTACCGCGTTGTTCACGAGGTTGGTTAGTATCTGAATGAGGCGGTTGCGGTCTCCCACCACCCGGCCCGGCGCTCTCCCGAGCTCGACCATCGAGGAGAGAGTAAGCCCCTTTGCCTGCGCCGTCTCAGAAAACAGGTGGGCGATGTAGCGTACGGTCTCTTCCACCGAAAACGGTTCCTCATTGAGACGAAGCTCACCGGCCTCTATACGCTCAAAGTCGAGAAGGTCGTTCACGAGTGTGTTCAGATTCTCAGCGGAGGCCTTTGAGTATTTCAGGAACTCCTGCTGCCGCGTATCTAATGCGGTCTGCGAGAACAGCGAAAGCATACCCATCAGGCCATTCAAGGGCGTTCGTATCTCGTGGCTCATGTTTGCAAGGAATAGGGATTTTGCTCTGGTGGCCCGTTCGGCCACAGCGCGTGAGTCTTCGATGTCCTTGGTGCGCTCACGCACTTTCTCCTCCAGCTCTTCGTTTATCCGCTCTTGCTCGGCGAGGCGCGCCTCGGCTCGCACACGTCTTTGTTGCAGGCGCCGATAGGCGTATAGCCCGAGGAGCGCGGCCAAAACGAGGTAGACGGCATACGCGTACCCGGTTTGCCACCATGGCGGCTCAATCGTGATGGGCACACGTAGCCCCGTCTCGTTCCAGTTACCGGTGCTTCCCGAGCCTTTGACCCGAAACACGTAATTGCCGGGGTCGAGGTTGGTATAGGCGGCATAGTTTCGCGAACCGGCCTTCACCCATTCTTCGTCGAAGCCTTCCAACTTGTAGGCATAGCGGTTCTGTTCCGGGCTCGAGTAGTCGAGGGCGGCAAACTCAATCGAGAAAAAGGAATCGCCGTGATCGAGTGTGATCCGTTCGTAGGTATCTTGTCCGAGCGGCTCCACCTCTTGCTGACTTCCAAGCACTTCGAGGCGGGTCAACACAACCGGCGGAACGTACTCGCGATACAGGTCTTTCTTGGGGTCAATAATCGTAACGCCACGGTCGCTTCCCCAAAACAACCTGCCCTTGGGCCCGGTTGTCGACGCCGATGTGAGCTTGTTAGAAAGCAATCCGTTGGAGGTGTTTATCGTGCGGAAACTATTGCTGTCGGGCACGTACACTGAAATACCGCGATTGGTCGAAAACCAAAGCATCCCGCGTTGGTCTTCCAGGATTCCGTGCACAATGTTGTCGGCCAATCCATCTTTCGTTGTCAGGTGCGTGAACGAATCCGAGTCGTCATGATAGCGATTGACGCCACCTCCCGCGGTAGCTACCCAAATTCTCCCCGCCTCGTCCTCATACACGTTGCGAATGGTGTTACTGCTGATGCTTCCCTTGTCGTTCTCGTCGTGGAGATAGCGAACGAAGCCCTCTGTTTCCGGATCGTACCGGTTCAGGCCGCGATTGGTTCCGACCCAGGTGTTGCCGCGGCTGTCGTGCAGCACCGTGCGCACAAGATTATCACTGAGGGTGGTCGGGTCGTCCGGATCGTTGGAGTGGACGCGATATAATCCCGAGTCCGGGTCATAGACTGCCACACCGGAGGTATTCGTCCCCATCCATAACTCACCCGAGGGGCTCTCGGTAATTTCAAAAATGACGTCTTCCGGAGGAGAATAGTCGTCGGACTCGTTGTAAATGCGCTCGAACTCGCCGGTTTCCGGAATAAATCGGTTCAACCCGTCGTTGGTGCCGACCCACAACGTACCCCCTGAGTCTCGAAAGACCTCGTTTACGATGTCGTTACTCAGCGAGCGTGGATCGTCGGGGTCGTGCGTATACTGCGTAAAGCTCTCATCTTCGGAATCATAGCGGGTTAGGCCCGAGCCATAGACGGCAAACCAGCCGGTTCCATCCTCATCCACGTGTATCGACTCGATCGATCCGGATGTGATGCTTTGTGTATCCTCGGGGTTGTGCTCAAAGGTCTCGAAGCGGTTTTCCCAGGGAACGTATTTGTCGATACCCCCGCCGTTCGTTCCGATCCAAACGATTCCCGATCGGTCCTCAGTTATGGAATAGATGACGTCGTGAGACAGACCGTATCGAGAGTCGCTCTCGTGTGAGCGATAGCTTTCGAACTCTCCCGTGGACCGATCCATCGCGTAGAGCCCGTCTCCCCAGGTACCGACCCACATGATCCCCGTAGAATCAATCATCATTGCGTAAATTCCCTCGCCCGGAAGCCGGTAGCTGGAGGTCTCCGCTGTACGCGTATTGAACTTCGATACACGGCCGTCCCATGTACCCACCCACAGGACGTCCGGGTTTCGCGGGTCCGACAAAACCTCCATGACCACGGGAGAGGAAAAGGAGTCGGAGAAGGTTTCGAACGCGTCGGTGTCCGGGTTGTAGCGGGAGAGGCCCCCATAGGTGCCGACCCAAAGCGTTCCCCCACCGTCCAAATGAAGCGTTCTCACTACTTTGTCGGGCAGCGTTCCGGAAGCGGAATCGTCGGGGCGGTACCGCGTAATGTTTCCGGTTTCGGGGTCGAGACGATTGAGCCCGTCGAGTGTTCCGATCCACAGGTCACCACGCGGCCCCCGCTCGATAGCAACTACTACATCGTTGGTGAGGCTCTGTTGATCTTCCGGGTCATGGGTATATTCGCGGAATTCGCCCGTCTTTGACTCGAAGCGATTGAGGCCTCCGTAGGTGCCGATCCAAAACACACCGTCTCCGCCATAAAAGACGGTCTGAATTTGGTTATGAGACAGCGAGTTTGAATCAAAGGGGTCATGTTCGTATCTGCGAACCGAGTAGCCGTCGTAACGGTTCAGCCCCGACTGGGAGCCAAACCACATGAACCCCTGCTCATCTTGTATGATCGCAGAAACGGCAGAGCTCGAAAGCCCGTCCCGAACTCCCAGATGCTCGAATCGGATATCGCCGGGCAGCTCCCTCCCGGAGGCATCCGGAACAAGAGCAGGCCCGGCCCACAAAGGCCCAGCACCCCACAGGGCCACGAGAATGAGCGACCAAAACGACAGACCGGTACGAAGGGCCATTTGTCGTCAATTATCTCTAAAAAACTATTTCCTGTCAACAGGGGCTAAATCCGGACTTGTTCATTCACCTGTTCGAGACGTAGGCCCGTCTGAGCGCGGGTTACATGACCAACGACCGGACCAGCGCATGCACTATTAAATGAAATGCCTACACGAGATCCCTCGGAATCACCGTATCCCAGCTCCGGCTGTACACCCGGCTCTTGCCCTCG
>JAWLED010000037.1:0-1634 GCA_041686235.1 Spirochaetia bacterium
CCGGCCCGGCCGCCGGTCCGGGCGCCGGTCCGTCGGCGCTGAGCTCCTCGAGGACCGCCGATACGCCTTCGCCGAGTGCTTCCAAATGGTAGCCGCCTTCGAGCACGTGGACGAGGCGGCCGTGCGCGTGCAAAGCGGCGAGGCGCATGAGCAAGCGCGTCATCCGGCGGTAACTCTCCACGCTCAGCTCCATGCCGGCGAGGGGGTCGTCCCGATGTGCGTCGAAGCCGGCGGATACCAACACAAGCTCGGGGGCGAACTCGCCGAGCACCGGGAGCAGCACCTCTTCGAACGCGATCTCATAGTCCTCGTCGC
This sequence comes from Spirochaetia bacterium, assembly GCA_041686235.1. Classification (GTDB taxonomy): domain Bacteria; phylum Spirochaetota; class Spirochaetia; order DSM-27196; family PWMO01; genus JAAAOH01. The sequence goes on from JAWLED010000037.1 coordinate 316, forward strand.
GCTGTCGGCGGGGAAGCGGCAGGTTGACGGTGGTGCCCTCTCCGGCGCCGCTGCCCGTCTGCCGCACCAAACCGGTACCGGGAAAGAGGGGATACTGGTGGAGCGAAATGTAGAGTACCGACGGATCCTCGTAGAAGCTCCATTGCGTACCGTTACCGTGGTGTACGTCCCAGTCGATGATGGCCACCCGGTGTACCCCGTAGGCGGCCTGAGCGTGCTTTGCCGCAACGGCTATGTTGTTGAAAAGGCAAAAGCCCATGGCCCGGTTTGCCTCGGCGTGGTGCCCGGGCGGTCGTGGAAGGGCGAACGCTCGCGTGGTTTCACCGGAAAACACGCTATCCACGGCGCTCATTGCCCCGCCCGCCGCCCTCAGCGCCGCCCGATATGATTCGGGCGCGGCACCGGTGTCCGCGTCGAGCATGCTGAAGCTCCGCCCGTCGGTCTCGGCTATGCGCTCGATATAGGCTGCATCGTGCACGCGGGCGAGCTCCTCCGCGGTGGCGTCACGGGCGGCAACGTCGCGGAGTCGGTTGCCGAACGGGGCAGCTTGCAATGCCGCATCGATTGCCTGCAGTCGCTCGGGGCGTTCGGGATGGCCGTCCCCGTTCGAATGGCGTGTGTATAGAGCATCCCTGACGATCGCGACCTGCATTATAGGCGGTACCTCAGCCCCAATCCCACGTCTATGTCGAGACCAAAGGCGGGATACACCTCGACGCCGGGGGCGGCCTCTCCAAACAGCTCGACGCGTGGGCTCAACGGGTATTGGATTGCCACAGGGAAACGAACTCCGGCGGCAAGATCGGCGTCTTCCTTTTGCTGTGAATAGGTGCGGTCGGTGTTCTCGTTGAATACCTTCATTTTCCCGCCGATGCCGACGTGCCAGTCCACATCGTTTTCGAGCTCGCGGTCGATGAGCCAGACGTCGGTATTGAGGTGAAAGTAGTTCGTGAGCCCCCATCCGATCCCGAGAGAAATCCTATCGGCAATGACCATGCTAAACCCGGTGGGGTTTCCGAGGATGAACCCGACCCCCACGTCTCCTTCGGCAAAAACCGGCGGGCTGAGGAGAAACAGGATGATAACGAGCAATACGACTACGGCGCGCTTTTTCATGTGAGGCCCTCCAAGCTTGACAACCGAATTCTTCGGGCGTAGCTTTTATCGGTCAAGGTGTTTTGATGTGGCATCGACCGATACGTGAACCGGCATTTTTGCTGTTGCTGCTTACCATACCTCTTTTTTTCGCCTCTGCACAGGAGGCACAGAGCCCGCCCGAGGCCGATTCGAGCCCCGAGGCCGATTCGAGCCCCGAGGCC
>JAWLED010000037.1:1734-6198 GCA_041686235.1 Spirochaetia bacterium
CCCGAGGCCGATTCGAGCCCCGAGGCCGATTCGAGCCCCGAGGCCTACGTCGTCCCCATCCATGGCGAAATCGACCGCCCGCTCTCGGTGTACGTGACCCGCAGCGTCGAGCGTGCTCGAGACGAGGGGGTAGATTACGTCATCTTCGATATCGACACCTTCGGCGGACGCGTGGACTCGGCTCTCGAGATGACGACCCGTATCGGCTCACTTACCGATGTCGAAACGGTGGCCTACGTGCGGGTGCGGCCGGAGGGAACCGGGGTGAGTTGGTCGGCCGGTGCGCTCATTGCCATGGCAACCGACCGGATATACATGGCCCCCGGGACCTCCATGGGCGCTACAGCTCCGGTATTGCAGGGAACGGGGGGCTCTCAGGAGCCGGCAAGCGAGAAAACCGTAAGCGCGGTGCGCACGCAGATGGCCGCTTTGGCGGAGAAAAACGGCCATCCCCGGGGCGTTGCGCTGGCCATGGTGGACGCCGATGTCGAGCTGGTCGAGGCCTATGTAGATGAGGAGCTTCGCGCGGTGACGGCGACCGAGCTCGAGGATCTCAAGCGCGAGGCCGAGGAGCTCGACGGCACGGTCGAGGAGGGCAGTACTATCTCCGCCGAAGGAAAACTGCTTTCTCTCACCGCCGGGGATATGGAGCGTTACGGGGTGTCTTCGGGCACACCTTCGTCGTACGATGAGCTCTACGCTCGTTTGGAGGTTGATCCCGAGGCCACGGTCGACCTCTCCCCGGATATGGCCGACAGCATCGTCTCGGTGATAACCGGCGGAGCGTTTACCAGCCTGCTCATTCTCGTCGGGCTCGTTGCGCTGTTTCTCGAGATTACGAGCCCCGGATTCGGCATCCCCGGATCGGTGGCCGCTATTGCGTTTGCGCTGATTTTCAGCGCGAACTTCATGCTGGGGCAGGTCGGCTCGCTCGAGCTTCTGATGTTCCTCGCCGGCATTCTGCTGTTGCTCGTGGAGGTGTTTCTCATTCCCGGCTTCGGCGTGGCCGGTATATCCGGAATCGTCCTTCTGGTGGTCTCGCTCGTGCTCTCGATGCAAGGGTTCGTGCTGCCCGAGTTCGACTGGCAGCGCGGCCGACTCAACCGAAACATCCTGCTGGTGCTCGCCAACACCGTTGGTGCGTTCGTTGCGTTCGGCGGCATGGCCTATCTGTTCGGCCGGACGAACCTTTTCAGCAGGCTGACGCTCTCCGATACCCAGACAACCGATGCCGGGTTCACCGCGCAAACGAGCGACGTGCGCGAACGATACCTTGGCAAGAGCGGGCGCGCGGCGACCACGCTCCGTCCGGCCGGGACAGCGGATCTCGACGGCGAGCGCGTGTCGGTGGAGGCCGACGGGGAGTGGATCGAGGCAGGGACGGAGGTGGAAGTGGTTCGGGTAGACGGAAATCGTATCATCGTGAGGAAGCAATAAATGCCGCTCTGGGGCTCTTTTCTCCTTATCGCCGTCGGCTTGGTGGCCATCTTTGCCGAGCTCTTGATACCGGCGTTCGGGATCATCGGGATCGCGGGGCTTGGTTCGGTGATCGCCGCGGTGGCGTTTGCCTATAACGAGCACGGCGAGGGGCTGGGGACGCTGGTTCTCGCCGTTGCGCTCGTTACCACGCCGCTCGCACTCTTTCTGGGCCTGAAGTACTTTCCGCGGACGTTCATCGGCAAGAAACTCATCCTCAACGACAGTTTTGATTCCAGCAGCGGCTATACCTCCTATACTGAGGAGAGCTACCGAAACTTGGTCGGTAAGGAGGGGTATGCGCGAACCACGTTACGCCCCTCGGGTATGGCCGATATAGACGGAGAGCGGCTCAATGTCGTCGCCTCCGGGGAGTTTATAGAACACGGCGCGGCGGTCCGCGTTGTGCGCGTCGAGGGCAGTCGGGTTGTGGTCCGGCGCTCCCCGGCGCATGATTCGGAGGAAGGAGCGTAGCTATGCAGGTCATCATTCTCTATGTCGTACTCGGGCTCGTTGCGCTCGGGCTTCTGTTTTTGTTCATCAAGTTCTTCGGGCTGTGGTTTCGTGCCCTGTTGTCGGGGGCGCCGGTCGGACTCGCGCGGCTCATCGGTATGTGGCTTCGCAACGTAAGCCCGTCAACCATTGTGGATTCACGGATCATTCTCGTGAAGGCGGGCATTCCCATGCAGTCGGAGTTGCTCGAAACCCACTATCTTGCCCAGGGAGATGTAAGACGGGTGAGCCAGGCGCTCGTGGCTGCGAACAAGGCAAATATTCCCTTGGAGTTTCAGCAGGCAGCGGCGATTGATCTTGCCGGGCGCGATGTGCTCGAGGCGGTAAAGACCAGCGTGAACCCAAAAGTCATCGACTGTCCCAACCCCGAACAGGGGAAGGCGGCAATCGAGGCGGTGGCCGCCGACGGCGTTCAGCTCAAGGTGAAGGCCCGTGTGACGGTCAGGGCAAATATCGAGCGGCTCGTCGGCGGGGCGACCGAGGAGACCATCATCGCCCGTGTCGGCGAAGGCATCGTTACGACGATCGGCTCGTCGGAGACCTACAAGGACGTCCTCGAGAACCCGGATCTCATCTCGAGACGGGTGCTCGAGAAAGGGCTCGACGCCGGCACCGCGTTCGAGATTCTCTCCATCGATATTGCCGACATTGATGTGGGCCAGAATGTGGGGGCAAAGCTCCAGGCCGATCAGGCCGAGGCCGACAAGCGGCGGTTCCAGGCCGAGGCGGAAAAGCGCCGCGCAGCCGCCCAGGCGCACGAGCAAGAGATGGTCGCCGAGGTGCAGTCCAACCGTGCCAAGGTCGTGCTCCAGGAAGCCGAGATTCCCAAGGCCATCTCGGAGGCCTTCCGCCGGGGTCACCTCGGGGTCATGGACTACTACCGGATGAAGAATATCCAGGCCGACACCGATATGCGCAACAGTATCGGCGGCGAAGGCGACCAGCAGGGCGAGGAGCCGGGCGAACAACCGCCGCCTCAGCAATAAGCGGAGCAACGTATGGAAGAGATATTTCAACTCGTACTCGGGCTATTCGTCGTCGCGTTGCCCATACTGTCTCTGATAGGGCGCCGTCGACGGACGGCTTGGGAGCGCCGCGACGCGGCGGAGAGGGCGTCTCGCCTAAGCGGGGACGATGGGGAGCTCCAGCCCCAGCCCGAGCGCCGAAGTCGGCGCAGCCCTCAGCCGCAACCCACGGCCGAACCGCGGCTCGATCCCCAGGCGCGGCCCTCGATGCGGTCTCCCGCCGACGCCCGGTCCGGGTCGCCCGAGCGCGGCCGGGCGCCCGAGCGCGACCGGGCGGTCGCGGGCTCGACCCCGGTGCAGCCCCGCCGGGGTGAGCGGGGTTCCGGCATCGGCGAGGAGGCGCTTGCCCGGATCGAGGGGTTGCCGCGGATGCAAAAAGCGTTCATCTGGTCGCAAGTATTTGGTCGACCGAAGGCACTGCGGCGCACGCCCGACCCGTGGGATGAGTAGGACGGGCCGCCGGTTACCGCTGTAGGACGAACACCGCCGGGTAGACGCCGCCGATCTCGATGACGCGCACGTTTACGATGCGAAACTCCGGCTGCTCGCGCAACACGCGGTTGAATATTGCCCGGCGTTTTCCCACCAGCACCACGAGCCGGCCTCCCGGCTTGAGGACGGCTGCGGCGCCGCTGAGAAACTTCCGATAGAGCTCGGTGTAGTTCGCGTGCTTGCCGAGGCGAATGCCGTAGGGCGGATTCGTGACCACCGCATCAACCGAGGCAGGGGGATACGTCTCGGCGAGATCCCGGGCGTCGGCCTCTCGAATGTCGATGCGATCGGATAATCCGACCGCATCGGCGTTCGCGTGAGCTCCGATAACGGCCTCGGTGTCGCGGTCGGCGGCGAGGCAGCGAACGTCGGCGCGCACCGAGGCGGCCTCTATGAGGATCGTGGCGGACCCGCAGAAGGGGTCGAGAATGGTCGGGGCCTCGGCGGGAAGATCGGCAAGGCGTAACATCGCATAGGCGATGGTGGTTCGCAGCGTGACGCGAGGACGGTAGACCCATGGGTAGCGTTTGTCGAGGGAGTCTCGTGTCCACTGAACGCCGATGAGCCAGGTAGCGCCGACGGCATCCACCCGCACCTCGGTATCGAAGCCTTCGAGGTCGACCGCCGTTCCGTAGCGTTCCACGAGCGCCGCACCGGCAACGCGTTGCACGTCCATGCTCTTGAAGGAGTGGCTGCCGCTGCGGTTGGTGGTGACGCGAAAGGCGGAAGCCGAACGCATCTCCGCTACATCGAGGCTTTTGAGCTCCTCCTCGAGAGCTCCAAGAGGATCAGTCTCGCGCATCTGCAGAGACGTGATATGGCGGATGATGTGAAAACAGCTGCGCATGTTGAATACGGTGGGGCGCAGCTGTGCCTGAGTGCGTCCGGTGTGGAGCATGACGTGACCGTCCAAGTCCAGCGGCTTGGGCTCTATCTCGAAATCGCCGCCGTCGCCGGC
>JAWLED010000037.1:6298-25848 GCA_041686235.1 Spirochaetia bacterium
CGCCGCCGTCGCCGGCCGCGCTTGCGCCGGCAGAAAGGCGTTCGCGCAATTCGCCGGCGGTGATGTCCTCGAGGCCCGGGGTGGTGGTGAAACGCAGCGAAACAGAATACGATGACACGCAATGGATACTATTGGTATTCTTCTTTCGTGAAAACCGTCGCAGGTCCGGAGGCCACAAGGAGACGTCATGAGTTGGTTTGGTAAGATTGTCGGGGGTACACTCGGCCTCTTCGTCGGAGGCCCCATCGGTGCAATCGGCGGCGCCGCGCTTGGTCACTACGTATTCGACCGGCAAGAAGGCGTGGAGCGGCTCGGCTGGGACGGGCAGGCCGCCGGAGGCCGCTGGTCCCGCGTAACAACCCAGGAGCAAGCGCAGGCGGCCTATTTTATTGCGTTGTTTTCGATGCTGGGAAAGCTTGCCAAGGCGGACGGCACGGTAAGCAAGGCCGAGGGCGAAGCGTTCAAGTCGATGGTAAACCAAATGCCGCTGAGTGCGGATCAGCGGAAGTTCGCCATTAACGTGTTCAACGAGGCAAAACGGTCGCCCTATTCCATTGAGGACTTCGCCAAGCAGTTCAGCCGGATCACCGCCGGACGCCGAGAGATTCATATCCAGATGATCGATATGCTCTATCAGCTTGCCGCGGTCGATCAGCATCTTCACGAAAACGAGGAAGCTGCAATTCGCAGTGTCTCGCAGATTCTCGGGATCTCCGAGGACCAAGTGGACGGAATAAAGGCGAAATACTTTGAAGACGTGGGCGAACACTATAAGGTGCTCGGTATCTCGCCTTCGAGCAGCAACGACGAGGTCCGGCAGGCCTATCGCGAGCTCGCCCGCCAGTATCATCCCGACACGGTGGTGTCGAAAGGCTTGCCGGAGGAGTTCGTGGACTACGCACACAAGCGGTTCAAAGAAATCCAAAACGCATATGAAGCGGTCAAAAAGGAGCGGGGACTCTCCTGAAGCGAGGACTCTCCTAACGGGTGCTCGCGCCGGCATGTCGTGTGGGACTGCCGGGGTGGACGCTCACGCAGAGGATGCGGGGATAAGGAGTGTCACCTGCGTGCCGCGGCCCGGTTTGGAGGTTACCGCGAGCTCTCCCCCAAGCATCCGGGCACGCTCGCGCATGGTGCGCAGGCCGAGGTGGGGCCGGTCGTTGGACTGAACGGACGGATCGAATCCAACGCCGTCGTCGCTGTAGCGCAGCATGACGTCGGGCCGCGTATATACGAGCCGCACGCGGATGCGCTGCGCCTGTGCGTGGGATGCGGTGTTGGTCACACACTCCTGTAAGATGCGGTAGGCGTGGAGCTTCTGTTCGGCGGATAACAGGCGGTCTTCGAAGTGTTCATGGGTGATCTCCAGCTCGAGCTCGGGAGTTCGCCGTTCGACGAGCTGCTCGAGGGCTTGAATGAGCGTTAGATGCTCCATGCCGGGAATACCGAGGTCCCGCGATAAGTTCCGCAGAGTCGCCAGTCCCTCACCGAGGGCGGCGCGAAGCCGTTCGAAATAGGGGTGATCGCCGAGCTCTTCGGCGAGGCGGGCAGCGATCAGTTCTGCCCCGGCTATAGACTGGGTGGCATCGTCGTGGATTTCCGCCGCAATCCGGGCTCGCTCGTCCTCCTGAATGCGGATAAAGCGCTGCGCGAGCAAGCGGTCTTCGAGCTCCTTCTGCTCCGAGGACCAAAGGTGTCTGGCGAATACGATGGCAACGCCGATGCTGGCAATGAGGATCCCGCCGTAGAGAACCAACAGATTGCGAAATGCGTATCGTTGTTCCCGGGTGAACCGGCTGCTCCACGAGCGAAGCTCTCTTACGTGTGGAGCTATCGGGTCTTCGATGGAGATCTGTGCGGCGCTCTTCTTAACGCCGGCGACGTCCAGGGCGTGCAGCTCGGCGTGGATTGCGGCGAGTGTGGCCTCTACCTTCGGGGTCGTGCGGGCGAGCGCGGCAAGGCGGGAGTTCTCGAGTCTCTGCAGTTGGCGAGAGCGAAAATAATGGACATGGGCTTCATTCATCTTTTCGTGATGCGTACGGAGCACCTGTAGTTGCAGCTGCTTCCAGGAGGCGTCGAACTCGGCGATCTCGCGACTGGTGTCGAGCGTGAGCTGATTCGCCCGAACGAGCTCGACAAACACGAACAAAAAGATCGAAAGAGATATGAAGATGCCGATCAAGGCAACGGCGTGTTTCTGACGCTGCCAAAACGCACGGAACAAGGCTTGTACCTGCCTTTTGCCACAGTGGTGAAATTTGTTGCACCGTTCTCCATAACGGTATACGCTAATCGGAACGAATGCAACGGATTTCACCGGTAGCGGTAACCTTGCGAGCATCGATTCTCGAACGCTCCCCAGCGGTCGTTGCTTCCGCGGTCCTCGTGGCGGTGTTTCTCAACGGCGCATTCAGCTGGGTCAACACTGAGCTCTCGATCCCGCTGTTTCTCGATGCGATGTTTACGTGTGGGGTTGCGGCGGTGTTCGGGCCGCTTGCAGGTGGAGTAACGGGAATCTTGACCAACCTCTTCGAGGAGGTCATGTACGGAATGCCGGGTACCGTTTGGCCCTTTGGAATCGTTAATGGCGCCATCGGTGTTATCGTGGGGCTCCTCGCTGCGAAGGGGCTGTTTTATTCCGCCACGCATCTCGTGATTGCCGTGCTATTGCTTACCCTCTCCAGTGCGATGTTGGGTGCGTTGATCGTGGGAATGCTTCTGGGTGGGGCCAGCGGTGCGGAGGTGGACTATATTGCAAAGGGACTCATGCTTGCGGATAAGCCGATCTTGTGGGCGGTGTTTCTCGCCCGCATTCCGGCCAACCTGGTCGATAAGGCTATCTCCGTTGTGGTCGGCTACATGATCTACCGTGCCGCGTTTGTGCACGCAAGAGATTGACGCGCTGTGCGGTGCCGGATAGCTTTAGGGGCAAATGTCGAAACAACATGCAGTAGTTATTGGTGCGGGGTTCGGTGGCCTCTCGGCCGCTGCTCACCTTGCAAAAGGTGGATTTCGGGTTACGCTGCTCGAGCGCAATAGCTGGGTTGGTGGCCGTGCCCAGGTCCTCGAGTCGGAGGGCTATCGCTTCGATATGGGGCCGAGTTGGTACTGGATGCCGGGCGAACACGACAGATGGTTTTCGGATCTCGGCTTCGACCGGCGGGACTTTTACGACCTTACCCGAGTAGATCCGAGCTACCGGGTATACTATGGAGACACCGATCCCGGCGAGCGCGAAAACATCGTCGACATCCCGGCCGATATAGAGTCGGCCGCGGAGGTCTTCGAGAGCTACGAGACCGGGGCCGGAGCTAAGCTCAAACGCTACCTTACCGACTCGAAACACAAGTACGACCTGGCTCTGACGCACTTTATCTACCGTAACTACCGCACTCTTTTCGATTTCGTAAACTGGACCAGCATCCGTAACGCAGGCGCCCTCGACATTCACCGGAGTTATGCGGGGCTGGTGCACGGGCATTTTTCTCACCCCTATTTGCGGAAAATCCTCGAGTTTCCGGTGGTCTTTCTCGGCAGTTCGGCGGCGACGACGCCCGCGGTGTATACGCTAATGAACTACGTTGACTTCGTGTTGGGCACCTGGTACCCCGACGGCGGATTTGCCCGGGTTGCAACCTCCATGCGCTCGGTGTGCGAATCCCTGGGGGTCGAGTTCCGTCTGGAAACGGAAGTCATCGGCCTCAAGACCGAAGGACACGAAGTTACGCGAGTACGGTTTCGCAACGACTGTGATGAGGACGAGATGGAGGCGGACGTGGTCGTTGCGAACGCGGACTACCCCCACGTAGAGCTCGAGCTCCTCCCCGAGCAGCGGCGTTCGTTCTCCCGCAACGTCTGGAATCGAAAAGCGCTTTCGCCCGCGGTGCTCAATTTCTACGTCGGCTTCGACACATCAATTCCCGAGCTCACCCATCACACCTTCTTTTTTGACGCCGACTGGGACACTCACTTCGATTCGGTGTACAAAAATCCCCGATGGATCGAGGAGCCGCTGTTTTACCTCCACGTCCCCTCCAAAAGCGACCCCAATGTGGCGCCGCAGGGGCATGAGGCGGTGTATATTCTCGTCCCGATCGCCCCGGGGCTCGAAGACACGCCCGAGCGGCGGGAGCGGTACTTTGAATTGGTGATGGACCGCATGGAGGCGAGAACCGGCGCGGCGCTTCGCGAGCACGTGGTGTTTCGGCGCAGCTATTCGATCAACGATTTCCGCCACGATTACAACGCCTACCGGGGCACCGCCTTCGGCCTTGGGCAAACGCTGCTGCAAACCGCGTATTTCCGCCCCGCCAACCGCTCGAAGAAGCTGTCCAATCTGTACTACTGCGGCCACTATACGGTTCCCGGCACCGGCACCACGATGAGCACGATTTCGGGCATCATGGTCGCACAACGGATATTCGAGGAGCACGGCGGCGCGCCTACCATCGTGCAGGGGCGAGCACCCGCCACGGGGTGATGCGGCCGCCCCCGGCGCCCGCCCGGCGCCGGCTCCGCGGGCGACCGCGCCCGGCCGGCGCCGAGGCTCGCAGGGGGCGCCCCGCGGCGGGTCGGCCCCGGCGCGGCGTTACTCCTTCGGCCCGGGCCTCCCGAGCATGCACGCGATGTCACGGAGCTGTAGCCACCACTGTTCGGCGGGCCGTTGGAACTCGGGCTCGATCATCTTCTCGAAATTGTCGATGGGGTTGAAGCGGATCTCGCCCTCGACGAGCCCCATGAACGCGCTCTCGGGTGCATCGCGGTTTAGCTGATCGAGCACATAGTCGAGGGCACGAGAGGTAAGGCGCGTTGCCTGGATGCGGTCAAACGGCGAGGGGTCGCCGCCGTTCTGTAGGTGGCCGAGTACCGCTTGGCGTGCGTCGAAGCGGCCGCCGCTCTCTTCCTCGAAGAGGGCACGCATGAAGTCGGTGGTGTAGAAGCGATTTGCCGATTCGTTTCGAATCATGAGGCCGAGCCGCTTCCCCGCTTCGAACCCGTCCACGAGATACTGCACATCGGCCTGTAGATCGGCAAGTGAGATACCCTCTTCGTGGAGGTATACCCGTTCGGCGCCACCGGCGATCCCGCTCATGAGGGCAAGGTATCCGCAATAGCGCCCCATCACCTCTACCACGAAGACCCGTCTCGAGGCGACCGCCGACTGCTTTATTTTGTCGACCACCTCTACGATGTTGTTCAGCGCGGTATCTGCGCCCACCGCAAGCTCGGATCCGGGCAGATTGTTGTTGATGGTTGCCGGAATGCAGACGATCGGAATATCGAGCGCGGGAAACACGAACCGCTCTTTGTGCATCTGATACGCGGTCTCATAGCCCGCCCAGCCGCCGATCATGAGAATTGCCTCGATCCCATGCTCGCTGAGACGTTCAGCGATACGCGGCAACTGCTCATGGGTGGGGATATAGCGATTGGTGCCGAGCTCCGCACCTCCGCGGGCGGCAAATCCCGAAACGCTCATCCACCCGAGCTCTTCCATATTCCCCTCGATAAGCCCGGTGACGCCGTTGTGAATGCCCACCACCTCGTGACCCTGATCGATTGCAAGGCGCGTTGCCGCTCGTACTGCGGTATTCATCCCCGGCGCCGGCGGACCGGTATGCATCAGCGCAATACGGCGCTTCTTCTGACCGGCTACCGGCTCGTGGGGCTGGGCGCGAATGAGCGTGCGCAACGCCCGAAAGGTGTCTTTGAAACTGCCGCCGCGCATCTCCATGGCTTTTTCGTAGTCTTTGGCGGCTATCACGTCGGCAATGGAATGGGTCGCCTCGACATTCTCCACAAGCGATGAGCGCTGTACGCGGTTCTGCCTGATGCCGAGCAGCTGAGGTTCTTTCTCGGCCTCACCCTTGACGAGTGCTTGCACCGCCGCGTGACCGAGAAGGGAGCCGAGCAGCCTGTCGTAGGCGCTCGGAGCACCGCCGCGCTGCACATGGCCGAGCGTGGTCACGCGGGTGTCTTCGCCGAGTCTATCCTTGAGCACATCTTTAACGTATTCCGCCGATATCGGGTTGCCGAGACGGTCGTGCGCGCCTTCGGCTACCACTACGATGCTGTGCCGTCGCCCGACTTCTCGGCCACGTTGGAGAACGTCGCACATGCGCTGTTCCCAGTCGTCTATGTCGGGGGGGCTCTCGGGAATCAAAACCCAATCTGCGCCCGAGGCAATGGAGGACATGAGAGCGAGATATCCGCAATTGCGGCCCATCACCTCTATGACGAATGCACGTTGATGGCTTGCTGCGGTACTGGTAATTGCGTCGATGGCTTCGGTAATGCGGTGCAGGGCAGTATCGGCGCCGATGGTCATATCGGTGCCGAACATGTCGTTGTCTATGGAGCCGACGAGGCCGACGACCCGTAAGTTTCGATGTTGGTCGGCGCGGTCTTTGTCGAGATCGCCACGCTCGACGAGCTCGTCGAGGCGCTGGGACCACTCACGTCGGAAAATATCGGCGCCGGTGAGGCTGCCGTCGCCGCCTATGACCACGAGGCTATCGATTCCGCGCAGTGCGAGGTTGAGGGTGGCTTTCCGTCGACCTTCGGCAGTGCGAAACTCCTCCGAGCGGGCGGTGCCGATGAACGTGCCCCCGCGCTGGAGAATGCCGCCGACATCCTCCCACTCCATGGGCCGGATGTAGGAGCCGCCGGTGACCATGCCGTAGTAGCCCTCGTAGATGGCGTAGGTCTCGATTCCGAGCTCGAGCGATGAGCGAACCACCGAGCGTACCGCCGGATTCATCCCGGGGGCGTCGCCGCCACTGGTCATAACTGCAATACTGCCGATCGGTTGTGCCATGTATACCGTCCTCCTGGCGAAGGTACTGTCGTCACGCCGATGGTACTGTCCTCCAGCCCTCTGTCAAGCACGAGCTCGCAAGCCGGCTCGAATCGTAGAGGACTGGGAGGCGAGCATGCCCGCGAGCATCAACGTGCATCCGAGAATGTCGCGGGGGGAGAGCAACTCTCCGAGCACGAGGAACCCGCCGAGCGCGGCAAACGCGCCCTCGAGACTGAGAAGAATTGCCGCATGAGCCGGATGGGCTTCGCGTTGTGCGATCACTTGCAGAGAGTAGGCAACGCCGACGGAGAACACGCCCCCATAGAAAATGGGAAGCCACGCTTGGAGAATCCCCCCGATGGCCATGGACTCGGTGGGTATCGCCACCGCGAAGCTCAATAGCGAACAGATAAGATACTGCACCGCCGCGAGCTGCAGCGGATTCCACAAGCGCGAAAGGCGGGAAAGGAGGAGCACGTGTGCGGCAAAGAAAAACGCGCACAGGAATACCAAAAAGTCGCCGCGATGTATGGTAAACGACCGGGTAATGCTGAGGAAGTACAGGCCGATTACCGCGAGGATGGCTCCGGTCCAGCGGCCCCGGTCGGTACGGCGTCCAAGCAGTGCTCCCACTATGGGGACGATGACCACGTAGAGCCCGGTGATGAACCCGGCCTTTCCCGCGGTCGTATACACGAGTCCCACCTGTTGAAAGGAAGACCCGCCGAACAGCAGAGCCCCGGCGATGGCTCCGTCGCGGAGAAAACGCACTCGGTTTTGTCTGCGATCGAGCTGCTCACCCGCGTTTGCGGGTCCCCGCTGCGCCCCGGGCGCGGGCGGGCGAAAGAATATCAGCAACGGGAGGAGCGACAGCGCCCCGAGGGCGAAGCGCACGGCGTTGTAGGTGAAGGGCCCAACAAACTCCATGCCGGCGCGTTGTGCCGTGAAGGCGAGGCCCCAAATGAGGGCGGTTGTGAGCAGCAAGGAGTCGGTCTTGAGGGTGCGTGTGTCGGCCACGGCGCTCATCTTCGCCGCGGGCTCCCCCCGTGTCAACTCCTCGTGCGCGTTCGCCGTTGACCGCGCCGTGAGGGGCTTATAGAATACAGCGGTTATGATCGAAAAGGTTCGCCTTCTCCTCAAATCCAAGTACGGGCTCGTTCACGTGCCGAACGTACATAAGACACGCCGGTGGATCGAAGCGACCCGTGCACGGATTGCGGCGGGAGAACCTTCCGAACAAGCCGGCGGTTCCGCCGCCGAGGAGATCTTTCCCTATGAGTTCAAGCCTCACCGTGTACCCGGAGAAACCGAGGTGGAGGACATCCTCGCGGCCGACAATCCGGACTCCGGGTAACTCCTCGAGCAAAAAAATGGAGAGGCCACTATGATTCGAATATCGGTACAAGGTTGGCTGGCGATCGCGGGTCTCATCGGCGCGGCAATTCCCACGGTTGCAGTGCTCGCACTTGCCGCGGGGCCGGTCGAGGCGGCGTTTTCGAGCTCGGATCTGGGCTTGCTTGTTGGGACGGCACTTTTGGGAATCCTCGTGGCCGGCGGGCTCCTCTTTGTGGTCGGGCGGGCTCTCGGCGCGCGTCTGCGGCGCACCGGGGATAGCATGCAGCTGCTTGCCGGCGGCGATCTAACGGTGCGCACGGGGATGCGCTCGGCAATGACCGAGGCACAATCGCTGGCCGACACCTTCGACCACTCGGTGGCGTCGAACTTGCAGGTTATCATGTTGGGCATGCGGGAGCTCGCCCAGGAAAACCGGGAGCTTATCCACAAGCTGAGCGCGGGCGCGGATCGCTCGAGGCAGACGAGTAGGGAAATCGTGGAGAGCACCGCCTCGGTCAAAGAGCGCATAGCTCGCCTCGAGGCGGATATCGGAAAAACGTCCAAATCGTTCGACGAAATCAACCATGGAATCGAGGAGCTCAAGGGCGATCTCGAGAGCCAAGCGAGCGCGGTCGATGAGACCTCGTCTTCCGTGGAACAGATGTCGGCATCCATCGACAGCGTGGCAAGCATCGCCAACGAGCGAAACGAGGCAACCGGAAATCTCGTTGAAGTCGTGCAAGCGGGCGGGAGTCAGGCGCAGAGCTCAAACGAGATCATCGAAGAGATTGCAAACGGCGTAGAGGAAATCTCCTCGATGGTCTCGGTCATTAACACCGTGGCCGCCCAAACCCGCATTCTCTCTATGAACGCCGCCATCGAGGCCGCCCACGCGGGAGATTACGGGCGCGGGTTCGCGGTGGTGGCGGACGAAATTCGAAAGCTCGCCGAATCGACGTCGCAGAACACCTCGCAGATATCAAACACCCTGCAGGAGTTCGTTAAGCGGATCTACGCCGCCCGCGAGGCCAGCACGAAGACCGGCGAGTCCTTTTCCCGGATCTCCGAAGAAATCGATGGGTTTGTGCAGGCATTTACCGAAATCTCCCAGAGCACCAGTGAGCTCGCCTCGGGGAGCAAGGAAATGGTAAGCGGTGTGGGATCGCTTCGCGACTCCGCAACGCGTATCCAAGAGCGCAGCGAATCCATCCGGGCCAACACGCGCAAAATCAATGAAGCGGTGGAGTCGGTGCACGAGTTCTCCAGTGAAACGCGGGGTCAAATGGACGAGCTCAATGCAGAGGCAAACCGAATCGTGGAGGAGCAGCAGGGCATCACCGAAACCGGAGAACGAAGCGACGCGTGTATCGAACAACTCATGACCGAGCTCAAGTACTTCACCATGGCGCGCGGCGAGGCGGGAACCGAGCACGCCTACGATGCGGAGATGAAAAAGATCATCCTCGATCACAAAAAACGCGTGGTCGGCGCGCAGGCCTTGCTCGACGGACGGATGGACGTCGAGCACGTGCCGCAGCGGGCTTCGGCGTCGGAGTGCCTGCTTGCCGGCTGGCTGAAACAAGCGGAGCGGGGGCGCTTTGACGCGGATACGCTGTCGGGACTCAGGCAAGACCACGAGCGCTTCCACCAGCGCTACAACGAGCTGCTCGACGCATACGAGGCCTCTGATACCGAAAACGCGCGCAGCTTACTCGAAGAAACCGAGCGTACGTGGCGAAAACTCATCGACTATCGTGAAACGTTCAGCGAAATACTGTCCCAGCTCAAACGCTCGAGATAGCGCGCGAGATAGCGCGCGAGCGAATATCCGGGGTGCCGGCCGGCGGGAGTAATCGAGCAAAACCGCGGCCGAGTACGGCCGACTACGGGCGCCGCTCGGACTCGGCGTCGGGATTCGAAGCAGTCGCGGGGCTCGGGGTCGGGTCCGAGACGGCTGCTCCTATGGCCTCTTCGGCGATGATCTCGAGACCCCGCCGGACTTCGTTGTCCGGCATTGCATAGTTGATGCGGATGCACTCGTCGGCGTGCTCCCAGGGCTCATCGAGCCCAAAGAAGAAGTAGGTCCCCGGGACCACAATGACGTTGCGCTCTTTGAGGCGCACGTAGAGCTCGTAGGTGGTAATCGAGAGGTTTCGAAACCACACCCACAGAAAGAACGCCCCTTCGCTCTCGTGCACCGAGTAGTCCAGTTGGTCGGCGAAGAGCTCGTCGATCCACTCGAGGGTGCGGCGCGACTTCTCGAGGTAGAACGGGCGAATCTCGTCATTACTGAGCCGCAGTATCTCGCCCGACTGGATGAGCGGCTCGGCCATGAGTTGCCCAAAGGTGCCGGTCGCAAGGGAGGTGATTGCGTTGGCCGAGCCGACGGCCTCCGCGATTTCCTCGGAGGCAACGATGATTCCGGTGCGCGCCGAGGGCAGTCCGAGCTTCGAGAGACTCAGCCCCAACACGATGTTCTCGTTCCACAGCGGCACCGCCTCGGGAAATACGATATTGGGAAAGGGCATCCCGTAGGCGCCGTCTATGAGCAGCGGAACACCGTGGGCCTGCGCAATTGTGTCGAGCTTGGCAATCTCTTCGTTGGTGAGCACGTTGCCGGTGGGATTCGTGGGGCGCGATACGCATATGGCGGCGATATCGTCGGTTAGCTCGAGTGCATCGAAGTCGATGTGGTACTTGTGCCGATGCGGAGCGGTGCGCTCGATGTGGGGGCGCACGCCCACGAGGTCGCCCGCCGAGCGCGGCTGGTCGGCATAGCCGATGTACTCCGGAACGAGCGGAAAGAGCACCCGGCGCCGACCGCCGTCTTCGGCCTCGCCGGCAAGCAGATTGAACAGCAAGTAGAACGCAGTCTGACTCCCATTGGTTACCACGATGTTCTTCCCGGTGATGGGCCATCCGAAGTTCTCCCGCAGCAGGGAGGCGAGGGCATTCACAAAGGCGGGGCGGCCGGTGTGGGAGTGATACCGCGACAAACCGGCCTCGAACGCCTCGATATCCGCCGACAGCTCGGTCAGACGACGCTTCCACACCTCGCTCATCGCCGGCAGCACTGCCGGATTGCCCCCGCCGAGCATGTACTGCTCGCCGGTGTTTACGGCGGCTTTGCCGAGATCGTCGATGAGCTCGAGGATGCCGGTTCTCGCGGTGTACTTCTTGCCGAAATCCGAGAGCTGCATAACTTATTGACCCACGAGGCCGAGCCTACCGAGAGCCCCCACGATACCGAACAACACGACGATAACGATGGAAACCCAGTAGTACGCTCGGGCTTTGCTTCCCGGCTGGAACCGCTTCGGGAGATGCCGGCGGACGATGAAGTAATTCGCAAAATAGAAGAAGATCTGCAGGATCGACATCAGCGCGGCCGAGAAGACGAGCAGCGTGACCGGCAGCTCCCCGATGATGAGAATCGGCACAATGCTCGCAATGCCCATCAACAGGGCAATAATGCGCCTGACCACCTCGGTGTTCATGGGTCGCTCGAGGACGAGCGGAAGCAGATCCGCGTCCACCCGCGAAGCCCCGTCAAGCACCGTGATCACAGTGGAGTAGAGCGCCGCGAATGCGCCGATCGCGATCACGTAGAAAGACCACGTGCCCACCGACTCGCTGAGGATGTTGCCGACGGCGATGGCGATATTAGCGTCGGTCGGCGGCTCGGGATACAGCACCGCGGTGGAAAGCAGAATCATGCTGATGATGAGTACGAGGCTGAAAAGGAAGCCGATGTTGTAGTCGCGCCGACCGGTCTTGATCCAGCTGGCGATGTAGTCGCCGTAGCGTTCGTCATGCGGGTCGAGGTTCTTTTCCTTGAGAAGGCGGGCTCCCTGCTTTTTGGCCATGCTCCAGCTTCCGATGACGGCGGTGGTGCTGAGGCCGGTCGGGGCGAAGCCCGCGAGAGCCGCGAAGAGGCCCAAAAAGCCGGCGCCTGCGAGGTTCGGGGCGGTGAAGAGGGTCTCGCCCAGGGTGTCTATGCTGGGGGGTGAAACGAACACCCCGATGATGATGAGCAATGCCAAGAGAAGGACGAATATCCGGAGAAAGTTCTCGAGCCAGTTGTATCTGGAGATCATGACGAAGGCGACCGCCAGGGCAACGAGGATGACGTACAACTGAATCGCACCGATCCCGGGAATGAGGGTTGCGGCGAAGGTGGCGGTGTTGAATCCAACGGCCGACACGATGACGGTCCAACCGACCAGATAAATGATCAGTGTCAGCCACTGTCCCCAATGTCTGGGACCCGGAAGATCCCCATAGCCTTCGATGGGATTGCGCCCGACGCCGTAATTGTATCGAACACCGAGATCCCACGCGCCGTATTTTACGGCGTAAATGAGGAGCACCACCCAAATCGTAAACCCGCCGAACAAGGCTGCCATTGTCGGCGCCAGCACGATGTGGCTCCCTCCGATACCCAGTAGGGCCCACAGCATCGACGGGCCGAAATGCTTCTTGAAGAACCCACCCCAATCCTCGCGGGGATACTCGAGCTCCGGTGTAGGTTGATTGGAACTTGCCTCCGACATAGCGTTCTCCTATTCAGTTTGAGTGGTAACGAAACTGCACGCACACCCTATCGGAGGCGCTGCTAAAGATCAATAAATGTTTATGCAAAAATGTGGCTGCAGATTGAGGCTATACATCGAGGCTCTACCGTGGGACGTTACCGTGGGACGTTACCGTGGGGCGCTCTATTATCCGGCGGCAGGCGCGTCGTACTCCATAGGGTATCCGGCCGCCTTCCAGTCTTCTTTGCCGCCGGCGTACTCGTAGACGTTCGTGTAGCCGAGTTTCTCGAGCTTCTCTGCAGCACGGTTGCTCGCCTGACACTGCGGATCGTGGCAGTAGACGACGATTTCATCCTCCGGGGAAAAGCGGTCGCGCGCTTCCGAGGTCATCTTGGTGAAGGGAATGTTTACCGCCCCGGCAATGTGCCCTTTCGCGAACTCTTTCGGCTGCAGAACTTCCACCACGTGAAGGGGTTCGCCCGCGTCGAGGCGGGATTTGAGGGTTTCTCTGTCTATGTGTTGCATGTCTTGGTAAACATACAAAGTGTATGCACTGTGCGTCACTAGGCGCTCTGCGCCGCTCCTCACCCGGCGACGATACCCCACATAAACGAGGCGAACACTGCGGCGCTAAACACCAAAAACACGCTCGAAACCGACTGCATCGACGGGCCCTTCGTCTCGTGAGAATAGCCTCGCCGGTGCATTCGGCGGTATTCCCACAGCGCGAACGCGAGGGACACCACCCCCGCCACGAATGCCGCCTGGGGGAAGCTCCCCGCCCCCGCGAAGTCCGCGGCTGCGGCGCCGAAGCCCCCGCTGCCCGCGCCGCCTTGGCCGCCGCCGGCGGCTGCCGCCTCACCGATCGCATACCACAGGACGAGCAGGTGCGCGACGAGGCCCAGCGCGTAGCCGAGATACTCCGAGGCGCGTCGACCGAAGACCACCGCAATGGTGCGGCGCCCGGCGTATTTGTCGCCGAGGCGGTCGCAGGTATTGTTTACCGCCAGAATCGAGCTGACGAGAAGCAGGGAAGGTAGCGACGCCCACAGCACCGCTGCGCTAAGCGTTGCCGTTTGCACGTAGTAGGAGAGTACAAACAGGACGCCCCCGAGAAAGCCGCCGGCAAAGAGCTCCCCCACCGGCGTCGTCGAGATGGGCAGGGGCCCACCGTTGTAGAGGTAGCCGACCGCCATCGAGGCTACGCCCACAAGAAGGACTTCCGGGCCGACAAGGATGATAATGACGAGTCCGAACACCGCGGCGAGCGCAAAGCAGGCAAGCGAAACCAGAAGCGCGAACCCGGCGCTCAAGCCGTTGTGTACGAGGACCTTGCTCTTTTCTCGGTTATAGCGTCGGTTGTCGACGCCGCGCTTGGCGTCGAAATAGCTGTTGAACCCGGTCGTTCCCATGTCCACCAACAGCACCGCCGCCAGCATGAGAAGGGTCATGCCTATCGAGAAGGCCTCCGCCTCGTAGGCGGCATATGCGGTGCCGAGCGCGAACGAGGAGACACTGATGATTTTCGTTCGGATCTCGACCACGTTGAGTACGTCCGAGAAACGCGCGGTTACCAATTCCACGGGCTGGGCCCCTCGTTCCGTTTTGATGTGCACCGGGCGGTGCGCGGCCGCACCGGGGTAGCGGCCCCGCCTCGCAGGCGCGCGGCCGCACCGATGTAGCGAGCCGCCCCTACGGGGCCTTCACCGCCGGGGTCTTGCGCGGCGTGGCGGGGTTTCCGACGACCGCCCCCCGGCTGGCGGAGCCCACGAGCCCGGCATACTTGGCGAACACCCCGCGAGGATACTTCGGCTCCGGCGGTGCCCACCCTTCGGCGCGCCGCTGGAGCTCGGCCTCGGGAATGTCGAGGTTGATCGTGCGGGCATCGATATTGATGCTGATGGTATCTCCCTCTTCGACGAAGGCAAGCGGCCCCCCGTCGGCTGCCTCGGGGGTGGCGTGTCCGATCATCAAGCCGCGGGTTGCGCCGCTGAAGCGCCCGTCGGTGATGAGCGCCACCGATTTGCCGAGCCCCTTTCCGACGATCGCGGCGGTAACGCCGAGCATCTCCCGCATGCCCGGGCCGCCGCGGGGTCCCTCGTTTCGAATGACGACGACGTCGCCGGCCACCACGCGGTCGTTCATGACCGCATCCATCGCTTCCTCTTCGCCGTCGAACACGCGCGCGGGGCCGGTGTGTTCCATGTACTCAGCGCCCGACACTTTGACAACGGCGCCGTCGGGAGCAAGCGAGCCCCGGAGAATCACGAGCCCGCCGTGGGGCTTCATCGGCTTGTCGGCGGCCATCACGACCTGCTGTCCCTCACGCTCTACCGCCTCAGCGGTCTCCTCGGCGATGGTGCGGCCGGTGACCGTCATGCAGTTCTCGTGGAGCTTGCCCGTGTCCAACAGCCGCTGTGCCACAAGGCGCGTGCCACCGGCGTGGAACAGCTCGAAGGCGGAGTATTTGCCGCTCGGCATCATGTCGGCGTAGAGCGGCGTGCGCTCGGAGATACGGTCGAAATCCTCGAGCTCGAGCTCGACGCCCGCCTCGTTTGCAAGCGCGAGCAGGTGAAGTACCGCGTTGGTCGAGCCACCGGTTGCGGCAACGCTCGCAATGGCATTCTCGAACGCCTCACGCGTGAGGACGTCGGTGGGGCGTCGGCCTTCAGAGAGCGTCTGCATGGTCAGCTCACCGACGTGGCGACCGACTTCCCGCTTCGCCTCGTCGACGGCGGGCACCGAGGCGGTCCCCATCGCCGAGATGCCGGCGAACTCGAGCGCGGTTGCCATGGTGTTTGCCGTAAACTGTCCCCCGCAGGCACCGGGCCCCGGACACGCGCAGTCCTCGATCTCCTTGAGCTCGGTATCGTCGATCTGGCCGGCGGAGTGTTTTCCAATGGCCTCGAAGACCTGCTGGATGGTGATGTTTTGGCCTTTGTGTCGCCCGGGCATGATGGTCCCGCCGTAGAGGACGACGCCCGGTATATTGAGACGCGTCAGCCCGATTGCCCCGCCGGGGATGGTCTTATCGCATCCGACAAGGACGACCATCGCGTCGAACTGGTAGCCGTGGCCCATCAGCTCGATCGAATCGGCGATAACCTCGCGGCTCACGAGAGAGGCGCGCATGGCGGTGGTGCCCATGGCGACGCCGTCGGATACCGAAATGGTGTTGAACTCCATCGGGGTTCCGCCGGCGGCACGCACCCCTTCTTTTACGTATTTCGCGAGGTCCCGCAGCCCGTAGTTGCACGGCATGGTCTCGGTCCACGTATTGGCAATGCCGACGATCGGCTTTTTGAGGTCCTCGTCCCCGAACCCGATTGCTTTGAGCATGGCCCGCGCGGCGGCGCGGTTCGTACCTTCGGTGATGAGCGAGCTTCGCTTTTTGGGATCATATGTGGCCATCAGAACTACTCCTTATCTGTCGTTACCCGTTTTTTACCCGTGTTCATGGTCTATGTGTTTCGACCGGCGTCCGTACGAAGGTTTTCCACAATGCGAGCGCTAAACGCGGAGGTGCTTACCGAGGCGCCCGCCGGAGCAAGGTCGCGCGTTCTGTATCCCTCGGCAAGGGTGGCATCCACCGCCCGCTCGATTGCGTCGGCCTCCGCCTCGAGGCCAAGGGAGGTGCGCACCATCATGGCGGCGCTCAACACCGTCGCCACCGGGTTTGCGAGCCCCTGTCCGGCGATGTCCGGCGCGGAGCCGTGCACCGGCTCGTAGAGGCCGAACCGGCCCTCGGCAAGCGAGGCGCTCGGGAGCATGCCCAGCGAGCCCGAAAGGATCGACGCCTCGTCGCTCAGGATGTCGCCGAACATGTTTCCGGTGACGATAACGTCGTATGCGGTCGGCTCGCTGACGAGCTTCATTGCGACCGAGTCCACGAGCCCGTTATCGAAGGCGACGTCGGGGTAGGTGCCGGCGATTTCAGCGGCAACCTCCCGCCACAGGCGCGAGCTGTCGAGCACATTCGCCTTGTCGACCGAGGTTACATGCTTGCGTCGTCCCCGGGCGAGCTCGAAGGCCAGGCGAACGACGCGTTCGATCTCCGGCGCGCTGTAGACCAACGTGTCCGCGGCGCGGCGGTCGGCCCCCGAGCCCTCGCGGTAGCGAGGCTCGCCGAAATAGATGCCGCCGGTGAGCTCTCTCACCACCAGGAGGTCGGCTCCGGTGATAACCGATTCTTTCAGCGGGGAGGCCGACGCGAGGCTCTCGGTCATGCGTACCGGCCGCAGGTTGGCGTAGAGCCCGAGCTCCTTTCGGATGCGCAGCAGCCCCTGTTCCGGGCGGACGGAGGCCTTCGGGTCATCCCACTTCGGACCGCCGACCGCCCCGAGAAGCACGGCATCCGCTTTACGACAGTCGGCAATGGTCTCATCGCTGAGCGCACTGCCCGACGCGTCGATGGCGGCCCCGCCAATGAGATGCTCTTCGAACTCGAAGCTGTGGCCGTAGAGCTCGGCCACGGTCTCGAGGACCTTCACTCCCTCGGCCACGACATCGGGGCCGATTCCATCACCAGGCAGTAAGACGATTCGTGCACTACTCATGACTCAGCAGCCTACTCGATGGGGGCGCCGTAGACAACATGGTCCTTCTCGAACTCTTCCACCTGGTCTTTGAAGCCCATGAGGTAGCCGAGTTGATCCACCCCTTGGATGAGACATTTGCGAGAGAAGTTGTCGATGGGAAACGTCTCGGTGGTGCCGTCCGGCAGCCGCAACGTATCGTTCTCTATGTCCACGGTGACCTCGACATTCGGGTCGGACTCCACCATCTCGAAGAGCTTATGGTGGGTTTCGGGGGAAACGATGATCGGAAGCAGGCCGTTCTTCAGCGCGTTGCTGCGGAAGATGTCGGCAAATGAGGTGGAGATGACGGCAACGATGCCGGTGCCCATGAGAGCCCAGGAGGCGTGCTCGCGCGAGGACCCGGCGCCGAAGTTATCGCCGGCAAGCACGATCTTTGCCCCTGCGTAGCGTTCGTCGTTGAGAACGAAATCCGGATTCGGACGTGCGGCGTCGGCGTCCGAGAGCTTGGCCACCGTATCCAGATAGCGCCAGTCACAGAAGCAGACTTTGCCCAGCCCTTCCTTATCGGTGACCTTGAGAAAGCGGGCCGGGATGATCTGGTCGGTGTCGACGTTCTCCGTTGGTATCGGCATGAGCCGCGATGTCAGCTGCGTAAACTGTTCCATTGCTGTGTCCTCCAAAAGGTAGACGGCCGCGAGCGAGGCCGTTGCGAGTTAGACGGCCGCGAGCTCGCGCTCGAAGAGCTTGCGCGGGTCGGTTACCTGTCCGGTGATTGCCGCCGCTGCTGCGCTCACCGGCGAGGCGAGGAACGTGCGCCCGCCCTTGCCCTGGCGGCCTTCGAAGTTGCGGTTGTTGGTGCTCACCGCGTACTGGCCCGGCTCGAGCTGATCGCCGTTCATGGCGATGCACATTGAGCAGCCGGCCTCGCGCCACTCGGCGCCCGCCTCCTTGAACACTTTGTCGAGGCCCTCGCGCTCGGCCTGATGCTTAACAGCCGTCGATCCCGGAACGACCACCAGGCGCACATGTGGGGCTTTCTTCCGGCCCTCGAGCATCTTTGCCGCCAGGCGCAGGTCGGAGATGCGCGAGTTCGTGCACGAGCCGATGAACACGACGTTGATGTCCTTCCCGAGGAGGGACTCGCCGGGTCGGAGGTCCATGTACTCGAGCGCCTTCTCGAGCGTTCCCCGCTGCTCCGGGCTCATGTCTTCGGGTCGCGGAATGCGGCCGGTAATCGGCATACCCATGCCGGGGTTGGTGCCGTAGGTGATCATGGGCTCGAGCTCGGAGGCGTTGATAAAGAAGCTCGTGTCGAACTCCGCGCCGGGGTCTGTGGGAAGCGTCCGCCAGTCGGCAAGCGCACGCTCCCACTCCTTGCCATGGGGGGCGTGTTTGCGACCGGCAAGGTACTCGAAGGTCGTATCGTCCGGGGCGATCATTCCGGCGCGCGCGCCGCCCTCGATGGACATGTTGCAGATGGTCATCCGCTGTTCCATCCCGAGCGACTCGATGGCCTCGCCGCGGTACTCGAAGACGTGGCCGGTGCCGCCGCCGATGCCGATCCGGGATATGAGATAGAGGATGATGTCCTTTGCGCTCACGCCGGGCCGGAGTTGCCCATCGACACGTACCTCGTAGGTCTTGGGCTTTCTCTGAAGCAGCGTCTGAGTGGCCAGCACGTGCTCGATCTCGCTCGTGCCGATTCCGAAGCCGAGCGCGCCGAAGGCCCCGTGGGTCGAGGTGTGGCTGTCGCCGCACACAATGGTCTTACCGGGCTGGGTGAGGCCGAGTTGCGGCCCAATGACGTGCACGATGCCTTGGTTCTCGTCGCCGAGCCCGTAGAGGGTGATCCCGTATTGACCTGTGTTTTGCTCGAGTGCCTTGAGCTGAGCCGCGGCGAGGGCGTCCTCCATCGGCATATGATGCGGGGTCGTCGGGGTGGAATGGTCCATCGTCGCGAGGGTTCTGTCGGGCCTGCGCACGGTGAGCCCGCGATTGCGAAGCCCGGTGAACGCCTGCGGCGAGGTTACCTCGTGAATCAGATGGAGGTCTATGTAGAGGACCGACGGTGAGTCGGGTTCTTCGGCAACAACGTGCCGGTCCCATACCTTCTCGAAAAGCGTTTTTGCGCCGTCACTCATGGTGCGTCTCCTATTGTGCGGGTTTCCCGGCGGCCGCTTTTTCTGCTGCGTCATCCGCCGAATGGTGTTCTTCGGCCGTGGCGGCCGAGTCGTCGTTGTTCAATGCCTGCGAAAACTTGCCGGTCGCAGCAAACATACTGTTGAGTGCCGCAAGGTAGGCCTTCACGCTTGCCACCACGATATCGGTATGAGCTCCGTGGCC